>JBCDKB010000309.1:0-10637 GCA_038747035.1 Acidobacteriota bacterium
CCCACGCCCCCGCCCTCGCCCCCGCGGCCGTGGCTTGGCCGGCTCCGCGACCGCCATCGCCGCCGCCGTCGCCCGCCCAATTCTCCCGCTGAAGTCCGGCGCGGGATGGCTCGGCGCGGCCTCCGTTCTCGCCCTAGCCCTCGTCCTTGGTTCGGCTTCCGTCGTCCGGGCCCAGGCCGAGGAGCGTCCCGAGACGAGCTTCGCCGACCAGGAGCGCGTCACGGCGATCGATCTACTCGTCGGCCTCGAGGAGTCGAAGTGGAAGCCGTTCGGATCGAGCGCCCGGCTGCCGAATGACTTCGATCCCTTGAAGCTGAGGGTCGAGAGGGCCGGCGAGGTGCGTCCGATCGTGGCGGCGGAGGACATCGCCGACGGCCTGCCGGTCGCTTCCGAGCCGTGGACCTTCGTCGTGCTGGTCGACGCCGCCCTCAGTCGAAGCGAGCCGTTGCGCTGGGCGCTCGAGAACCTGGCGCAGCAGGCGGAAACGCTGGTCAAGCTCGGGTCGGTGGAAGTCGTGGTGGCCGATCCGGACATCCGGGTCGCGGTGCCCCTTAGCCGCGAGCTGCGGGTGGTCCGCTCAGGCCTGTCGCAGCTCGCCCTCCAACCCCTCGGCAAAGACGGTGTCGGCGACGTCCGCTACGCCGCCCGCCGGGCGCAGCTCGAGGGCGACGACGGGCGGCTTCGCCTCGAGCCCGCCGCCGGCCTGGCGATCGAGACCGCCCGGGTGCTGCGTCAGCAGGATGAGGCGCTGACTTACCTCAGCCAGCGCTTCGCGGACGCCGGCCCCCGTCGCTGCGTGTTTTGGGTGACCCAGGGCTTTGACGTCCGGCCTGAGCGCTTCTACGGTTCCACCTCGGCGTCCCCCGCGACGGCCCCATCCGGGGCGCCGGGCCTGGCGTCGCCGGACCTCTTCGAGGAGACCCGGGAGCTCGCGCGGACGCTCTCGGCCTACGGCTGGATCACGGCGCCGATGGTGGCGCCGGCGCCGGATGCGCTCCGCGGCAAAGGCTCTGGCCGTCGAGTCGGCTCGCTCCGCTTCCGCGGCAACCAGGTGGGCCTTGAGGAAAATCGTAAACCGGATCGGGCGGAAGCGTACCTGGAGCTGGCGGCGGCCCACGCCGGCGGCGGTCGCCATGAAGACGCCGCCGACTCCTACGAGCGCGCCTACTACTTCTTCGGCGGCGACCCGCGGACCAAGGACCGCCAAGCGATCGCACTCGCCGGGCTGGGCGCGGCGCTCGAGCGCCTCGGCGAAGACGAGAAGGCCCGGAAGTCCCTGGAGCTCGCCGCCGACCTGGACCCGACGGCGCTGCCGTCCTCGGGCCTCCTGCCACCCTCCGGTCGCCTCCTCGAGCCGGTGCGGGCCGTCCGCATGGTCGCCGACGCGACGTCGGGGCGACTGGTGCGTTCACCCCGCGAGCTCTCCGACTTCCTCGAAGAGCTCACCCTCCGTCTGCGGGTCACCTTCCAGGTGCCCGGAGCGCCGACCGGCGAGCTCCAGCCGGTGACCGTGCTCAACCGGCGGGCGGGCGGCGAGACCGACACGCTGCGCGCCCCGACCTGGACCCGCCTGGGCGCTCCGGCGCGCATCGACCGGGCGCTGGTGCGCGCCCACCTCGAGCGTGAAGAGAGCGCCCTCGGCGCGGGTATCGCCTTCGGCGGCCGCGAGGTCCTCGCGATCGAGCCCGTACGGAGCGACGGCGCCACCCTCGACGTCCAATTCGATTTCGCCTGGCCCGCGTCCGGCCCGCGTCCGAAAGGCCTGCGGCTGGTGCTGGCGGCCTCGGGGCCGCCGCTGGCGCCCGGGCAAGACGACCACGGCCTCCCCCTCGCCGGCCCGCCGCAGCTCTTCGAGAAAGTCTGGACGCCGGACCAGGTGCTGGCGCTTCCGGCGCCGATCGCGCTCACCCTCGAAGGTCGCTCGGTGTCGGCCGCCTGGCGAGACCTCGAAGGCGGAGCCTGGGGCGGCGTGAATCATCGGACCGGTCTGCGCTAGCTCTTCGCTACGGCCGCCCCGGCGGGCCCATCGCGAAAGTCCCAAGGGCGAGCTCGACCATCGAGCCCCGCCCCCGGCGCATACATTCGAGGTGCTTCGCGTCGTCCACAATCAGCGCCCGCCCGCCGGCTCGCCGAGCGATCTCGCGGGTTTCCTGCGTCAGCACGGTGTCATTCCAAGCGCCGCTGACCCAGGCGGTCGGTCGGCCGCTGAGCCGGGGCGCCTGTTCGAAGAGATCGAGGAAGCGGTAGGCCGACGGTAGGGCCGTCTGGAAGAATCGATAGGCCGGGCGCCCCCAGGGCGCCCGCCGCCTCGACCACGTCAGCGGGTGGGGCGTGACGTCTTCGAAGAAGGCGCTGTCGACCTCGGTGGCCTCGAGCATCGCCAGGCAGCCGTAAAATCCCCCGAGGCAGACGCCCCACAGGTGGAGGGGCCGTTCGCCGGCGCGGCCCTTCGCGACGCGGACGGCGTCAAGCACGTCACGATCCGCGAAGTGACGCCGGGTTGGGCCGCTGGCGCCGATGCCGCCGAAGTCGAAGGACATGACGTGATAGCCGGCGTCCCGCAGAACCGGGATCCTCCGGTGGCGGTGGAAATAGGCTTGGCCTCGGCCGTGCCATGGATGGAGCAATAGCACGACGCCCCGGGCCGTCTCGCCGTCGGCGGGAAACCACGTGGCGGCGAGCCGCCCCGGCGCCTCGGTTCGGTCGATTTCAAAGTCTGTGGCCGGTTCGAGCGCGGCCGGCGGCGGCGCCGTCGGGACCGTGGGTAATTTAGGGGATAGCGCCTTCAGCAGACCCTGGCCGGCGAGCTCGACCCACGTCGACGGGCGGTGGGTTACGGTCCGTCGGGGTCGGGCATTCCGCCCGCTGCGGGCGACGGTCGGCGAAGTCTGGACGGCCGCGTGGGCGCCGGACGCGGTGAGATGGCGATGCATCGGAGACCTCCTCGTCGACCTCCGGATGTCAGTGCGCGGGGTCCCGCGACGACGCCCGGACGTCGGCCGTTTGATGGGGCCGGGGGCTGTGGCTTCCGATGAATACGCGAAAGAAGTGGCCGCAAGGGGCCAGCGGAGCCGAGGAAAAACGCCGCCCGGACACCCCATCCGGCGCGTCGGCGGGCTCGATCCCCTCAGGCGACTCCTATTTTTTCTGAGCCGCGGCGGGGGCTGACCTAGCCGCCGTCGGCGCCGGCTTCAGCCCTCGCCAGACCCTGACGGGCCCGGGCGTCACGGGGCCGAAAGCGCAGCCCGATGCGGTAGAGCTCCGCCGCCTCCGCCGCGCGGCCCGCCGCCAGCTGGAGATCGGCGAGTCGAAAATAGGAGGGGGCGTGGTCGATCTGGCGCCGGATCGCCTCGGTGAAGGCTTCCGCCGCCCCTTCGACGTGACCCCGGGCCAGCAGCAGTCGGCCGAGGCGGTGCGCTCCGCCGGCGGCGTCGGGACGGGCGTCCATCTCGGCGCGGAAGGACCGCTCCGCCGCTTCGACATTGCCTTTTTTCTCGAAGGCGACGCCGAGGTTTTGCCAGGCTGGTGCGAAGCTCGGGTGCTCCCGGGTGACGCCTTCAAAGCCCTCGACGGCGCGGTTCAGCTGCCCCCGCTGGGCGGCGAGCATGGCGAGGTTGAAGGGCGGTAGGGGACTCGCCGGGTCGAGTTCCTGGGCCCGCCGGTAGTGATGAGCGGCGTCTCCGAGGCGGCCCGCCGCCTCATGGAGACCGCCGAGGTCGACGGCCAGCTCGGCGCGTATCCGCGCCCCCAAGCCGCGATCTTCCATCGCGTCCTCGATCTGCTGGACGGCCGCTTCGTTCTGCCCGGCTTTGCTCAGGGCGATGGCGTAAGCCCGGCGGAGCGGCAGCAGGTCGGGGCGATCCTCGGCGAGCCGGCGGCGATCCTCGAGGGCGCGGGCGGTCTCCCCCCACCGTTCGAAAATCTCCGCCCGCCGGCGACGGCTGGTGAGGTCGTCGGGCTGGCGCCCGAGCCGCGCCGCGTAGATCGCTTCGACCTGTTGACGAGCTTGCGGCGTCGAGGCGAGGCGCCGCAGGCGCTCGATGTGGGCGTGGCGAGCGGTCAAGGCGTCGAGGCTTTCGGCGAAGGGCGGCCGGCGCACGAGCTCGAGCATGTCCTCCTCGATGGCGAGGGCGTCCTCCGGCGTGAGCGCTAGATGCCGCGCGACGGCGGGCGCGGTGACCGCAGCGGTCGACGGGGCGCCGAGGCCGAGGGTCTCCGCGGTGGCCGCGGCGAAAAGTCGGGCGAGCGCCAGGTTGCCTTCAAAGCGCAGGTGCACGTGCTCGAGAAAGAAGCGACGTCCCGCGAGGCTCTCGGAGAACGCCTCCGCGGCGTCGACGAGCGGCACCTCGGTCGCTTCCGCGGCGGCGCGCAATCGGTCGTTGATTCCGGTATCGGCCCGGAACCGCAACGCGTCGAGGTCGCGCGCCCGCTCAAGGTGGGCCCGGGCGCCATCGACCTGGCCCAGGGCGGCCAGCGCGGAGCCGTGGAGGAAGTGGACGTCGGCGCGGGCGGCGTACTGCGGCAGGAGCGATTCGGCGACTTCGACGGCGCCGGCGGCGTCGCCGCGGGCGAGCTCCTGGCGTCCGCGCTCCAGCGTCTCGGCGAATCCTGCGTCCGCCGCGGGCAGCGAAGCAAAGGGCGCCTGGTGGCGGAGATTGACGGCGACGGTTGAGAAGATCAGCGGAGTCTCCCGGCGCGCTGCGGCGCGGGCCATGGCTTCGAGATTGTCGGCGAAGTGCGAATAGACGGCGCCGAGCCGCGGATCCTCGGCGGCGACGGTCTGGCCGAGGAACATCTCCATGCCGCGCCAGCCGTCGCGGGGTGGCTCGGGCTTGAGCCAGTGGTCGAGCAGCTGGACGCCGCGCGACTGCCTGAGGGTCAATCCGAGCCGGATGGCGCCCCGCGAAGGGGAGAAGTCGCCGAGCACCGACGCCGCTCCGAAAGGGCCCACGACCTCGTTATTGCCGAGGTAAACCAGGATCAGATCGGCCTCGCCGCGGTCGACGACGTCCTCGACGATCGGCAACGCGACGTGCGAGTTGATGGCGGTGATGGCCGCGTTGACGACTTCGAATCGGCGGTCCGGGTAGCTCAGCTCGAGCAGGGCTTCGAGCACCCGCGAAACGCCGAAGGCCGGCTCTGGCGTGCCGCGGGCTGCGGATCCGCCGACGACGAAGAGGCGAACCACGTCGGCGGGTTTGGGCGATTCGAGGGTGAAAGGCACCGGCGGCCGGGCCAGCGTGCGCGGGAAGAAGCGTTCGCTGAAGCGGGGGTTGCTCCGCAGCTGCCCGTCCTCTCCGGGGATCAGGAAGTCGGTGGATGCCCCGACTCCGAGCAGGCGCAGGGCGGCCTCCAGGCAAAGGAAGGCCAGCGGCACCAGGCCCACCGCCAGGATCCGGAAAAGCCAAAGACGCGGGCCCCTAAAGGCCCGCGTCGCACTCCGCGGTCGGCTCATTCAGCGGCGGCGTCCGTCTCGGCGGCGGCTTCGGTCTCGGCGGCGGCGTCGATCTCGGCGGCGGCACTGTCCGTCTCGGCGGGGGGATCGCCTTTGAGATAGACGTCGAGGAAGTTACGGATGGCGGCGTAGCCCTCTTCTTGGTTTTCTTTTTTGCGGAATCCGTGGCCCTCATCCTCGAAGACCAGGTACTCCACCGGCACGCCGTTGGCCCGCGCCGCGGCGACGATATCGTCCGATTCTTCTTGCCGCACCCGCGGATCGTTGGCGCCCTGGAGCACCATCAGCGGCCGCTGGATATTTTCGGCGTGGAAGAGCGGGGAAATCGAGCGCAGGTATTCGATGTCGTCGAAGTCGCCGAGCTCGCGCTCGAGCGCTTTGCGCATCGACTCCCACCAGGGCGGAATCATTTGGGTGGTCCGGACCCAGTTGGAGACGCCGAAGATATTCACGCCGGCGGCGAAGCTCTCGGGCTCGAAGGTGAGCGCCGCCAGCACCATGAAGCCGCCGTAGCTACCGCCGATGATGGCGATGCGATCGGGGTCGACGTGGCCGGTCTTGATCAGCATGTCCTTGGACGCGATGCAGTCTTGGAGGTCGCCTTTGCCGTGGTTGCGGTCGTCGAGCTGGACGAAGGTCTTGCCGTAGCCGGAGCTGCCGCGGTTGTTGATGGCATAGACCACGTAGCCGTGATTGACCAAGTACTGAAGCATCGCCGAGTAGCCGACGCGGCTCTGGCCGCCGGGGCCGCCGTGGACCCAGACCAGGGCGGGCAGTTTTGCGGCGTCTCGGGCTTGGTGCGGCATGTAGAGAATGCCCGGGATTTCGAGGTCGTCAAAGGAGGCGAAGCGAACGACCTCGCCCTCCACCAAATCCTCGGGGTCGATGTCGGCCGAGAGCGACCGGGTGAGCTGGCGGGGCTCGCCGCCCACCGGCTGGGCGTAGAGGTCGCTGGGCTGCTTGGACGACGAGGCGTAGAAAGCCATCATCGACTCATCCCGGGATAGGCGCAAACCGCTGACGGCGGCGTTCGGCAGCTCGGGCAGGGGCCGTCGGTTGAGCTCGGCGTCGTAGAGCCTCACTTCCGTCCGGCTGTCGTTATTGATCGACACGAGGAGCGAATCGCCGGAGTGTGAGTAGCGCGCGAAGGAGACGTCCCAATCCGCCTCGACGAGGACCTTCCGTTCGTCCGTCGCGAGGTCGAGGAGGTAGAGCGCAGCGAATTCTCGACCTTCGTCGCTGCCGATCAGCAGGGCTTTGCCATCCTTGCTGAAGCCGAAGGAGCGATAAAGCACGTCTTCCCCGTGGTCCGTGAGCGTTTTCGTTTCTCCGCTCTGCCGGTCGTGGAGGAGGAGGTCGGAGTCGGCGTTGTGGTTGACGCGCACGAGCGCGATGCGCTGACGGTCCGCCGAGATGCCGCCGAATTGGTAGCCGGCGTCGTTTTGATAGAGCAGCTTCCGTTCGTAGCCGTCGGCTTGGAACTCGTAGATGTCCACGAAGCGCTGGTCGCGCTCGTTCGTGCCGACGAAGAAGCTCGTCCCGTCGTCGGCCCAGCCGTAGAACGAAGCCCGGAGATTCTCGCCCGGCGTGAGATCTTGGACCGAGCCGTCGAGCTCGCGAACGAAGAGGTGATTCAGCTCATTGCCGCCTTCGTCGGCGAGGTAGAGAAATCGCTCGTCGAAGGGGAAGTATCCGGCGGCGAAAATCGACTCTTCGGTCGAGTCGGTGAGCGCCACTGGCTCGCCGCCGTCGACCGGGATGGCGTAGGCGTTGAAGACCCCTGAGGCGTCCGATGAAACCAGGATGCGCCGGTTGTCGGGGGAAAAAGAGGCGCCGGCGTAGACCGTGGTGTCGAGGAAGTTCTCGATCGAGTAGGTCTTGGGCGTCCGGGGCGGCTCGGCTTCGCCGTCGGCTGGGGGCTGGCCCGCGCACGCGGTGAAGCAGAGCCCGACGACGCCGACGGCGGCGAGGTGTCGCCGGAGGCGGTCAGGACGGGGGCGAAAGGGGCTTAGCAGCATAGTGTCGGCTCCAGTGGACGCGGCGCCCCGACCCTCGGGCCGAGCTAACCGCCGAGCTTGAACGGAATCTGTTCGAGGGACGCGATGGCGCCGCCCCGGTATTGCCACACGTCGATCAGACCGCGCATGACGTCACCCGCCGCGTTCCAATCGACCGTGGACCCGGCGCCATCGTAATTGATCGAGCTGCCGTCGCGAAGGGCGGCGAAGGCGTCACGGACTTGGTCGGACCCGGCGGTGAACTGCGCGCCGTCTCCGCCGCAGACGCGGGGCAAGGCGTCGCGGATGGCGGCGCCGTCGACGCTGCCGGCGGCTTCGGCGGCGAGGCCGAGGCAAATGACGGCGTCGTAGGTGCCGGGGGCGGGTCCGGTCCGCGGCAGGCGGCCGAAGACCTCTTGGAAACCTTGGAGGAAGGCCTTTCGACTCTCCACATCAGCATTGCCGCGAAGCGCCGGTGAGGTCCCTTTCATGCCTTCGAGCGCCTCGGCGCCGACCTCTTGGAGGAGGTCGAGGCTGCGCACGCCGTCGGCGAAGAGAAATTTGTCGAAGAGGTCGAGCTCGATCGCCTCGCCCACCAGGACGCTCGCCTCCAAGGGAAAGCTGAGGACCACAAGGGCCTGGGCGCGGTCGGCGGCGAGTTGCCGCAGCTCCGCTTTGTAGGTGCTGCACTCGGGGTCGATGGCGGCGCCCTTGGCGTCGCCGTCGAAGTGCTCGACGAACGAGCGGTAGAGGCCTCGGCCGTAGGCGTCGTCTCGGTAGGCGACGGCGATTCGACGGTAGCCTTCTTCGGCGGCGAGCCGGGCGAGCACCGGGCCTTGGGCCGCATCGGACGCGGTGGCCCGGAAGACGAACCCGTCGTCCTCGATGTGGGTGAGCTCGGGCGCGGTGGCCGACGGCGATACCGTCGGCAGGCCGCGGGGTGCTGAAATCGCCGCCGCCACGCGCAAAGTCGACTCGCTACCCATCGGCCCGACGAGGGCGTGGATACCGCGCTCGTCGAGCAGCCGACGGGCGGCGTCGATGGTGACGTCGGCGTCGGTGCCGCCGTCCTCGAAGTGAATTTCTACGGGGGCGCCGAGCACGCCGCCGGCGCGATTGATGTGCAGCACGGCCATTTCGGCGCCGCGGCGGGCGTCGGGACCGTGTTCCGCCAAGGCGCCGGTGAAATCGAGCACGGAGCCCAGGACGAGCGCTTGGCCCGAGGCGGGGCCGGCTGCGGCGGTGGCTGAGGTCGCGGCGGGGATATCGGCTGAAGTGGAGGTGGCGGTGGTCGGACCGCCGGCGAACGCGGTCGACGCGGCGAAGGCGAGTGCTGCGAAACAAGCGACGGTCGGAAGCCGCGGGTTCGGGGCCTTGGGCACCCCTGCGGCGTCAAGCATCAGAGTGGGCATGGGGTCGTCCTCGAGTGGTGTGAAGTCAGTGGTCCGGCGGGCCGGATCCGGAGGGGTGGACGAGTCTGCCCTTCACTCTAACGGTCGTCGGCGGGCGATGTTCTCCGATTCATCCCTTGTCGGGGGCGTTTGATCGCGAGGCGCAGTCTTGGCAAAGGCTATGGATCTGGAGCGTGTGCTGTTCCGTCACAAAGCCGTGGGCCCGGCAAATCTCCCGCTGCAAGGCCTCGATGGACGGGCTGACGAATTCCGCCACGCGGCCGCACTCCGTGCATACCAGATGGTCGTGCCGCATGCCCTGGTGCACGTGCTCATAGAGGAATCGATTGCCGCCGAGCCGTCGCTTCTCGACGAAGCCGTACCGGGCCAGGAGGTCGAGATTACGGTAGAGGGTGGCGCGCGAGATCTTACGTCCACGCTCCTTCATCGACGCCAGGAGCTGGTCCGCGTCGATGTGGGTGTGGTGTTCGTAGATCTCTTTGAAAAGGCGAAGGCGCTCGGGGGTGACCCGATGGCCGTCGCGGCGGAGGATCTTGATGAATCGATCGAGCTCAGGAAACGCCATCAAAGACACCGTGGGCTGGCGCCGGAAGGGCGACGGCGGGGGTGGCAACCCCGCCGTCAGCGGCGCCGGAGCGCCAGGGGGACATCACAAGTTCAGGACTCAGACAGGTTCAAGTCTCAGCGTCGGCCGCTCAGGAAGCTACCGAGCAGGTTGCTGCCGATTTTGGCCAGATCGTCGCCGATTTCACCGTCGCCGTCGCTATCGAGCACCGAGGACAGCAGGGAGCCCGCGCCCGGGGCCGCCCGCTCGACCTGCTGGCGCTCCTGGCCGAGCATCGACGCCAGGCCGTCGGCGCCGAGGCCGCCCTGCTGCTTCTGCTTCGAAAGGGCACCCATAACTAGGGGGGCGAGCATCGAAAGCAGCGGGCCGACGCTCGCCGCATTGAGGCCGGATGCGCGGCCGATGGCCTGCTCGGCGCCGGCCTGGCGGCCGCCGAGGATGTGGCCGAGGATGGCGCCGCCCATGCCGCCTCCCTGGCCGCCTTGACCGCCGGCGCCGCCGAGGAACCCCATCACGTCGTCGAGCACGCTGCCGTCGTGGTCGCGGTCGAGGGCGCCGAGCAGCGCCTGGGCGCCGCCGGCCTGCTGGGTGTTGTTGGCGAGCGCGCCGACCAGCATCGGAAGGGCGGCGTTAACCGCATTTTGGGTTGTTTTCTCGTCGGCGCCGATTTGGCGGCTCATTTCGGAAATAGCGTTCGAATCGAGCTGTTGGCTGAGCAATTCCAAAACAGACATGTTTTAGACCTTTCTTGGCGATACGTGAGCTCTGTTAGCCCCGGGGGAGGCGCTTTGGGCTGGGGAGTTCAGGGAGTTCATCTCACGACGAGGGGGTCAGACCATCATAGCGTTCAGACGGGCTTTTCGTCGAGGACGGTCCGCACCTTGGAAATCAGTGTCTTCGGCGTAAATGGCTTGCTGAGGAAGTTCGTGGTCTCCGGCAGGATGCCGCGGTCGCCGAGGAAGTCGTCGGGGTAGCCCGACACGTAAAGAACCTTGAGATCCGGTTGCTCCGAGACCAGCTGTTCCGCCACGGCGCGGCCGTCGACTTCGGGCATTATGACGTCGGTGAGCAGCAGGTCGATCGGCTCAGGGCTTCGGCGGAAGAGCGCGAAGGCCTCCTCCGCATCGGTCGCTTCGAGCACCCGGTAGCCGTATTTTTGCAAGATGCCGCAGAGCAACCGACGGACGGTGGGCTCGTCTTCGACGACG
>JBCDKB010000310.1:0-10625 GCA_038747035.1 Acidobacteriota bacterium
CGATCGGGTGTCCTATGTGCGCGGTGACGTCGCCGCCCTGACGGCTCGCCTCGTGTCGACGGGCAGCGCGCCCTTGCGGGACGCCCGCGTGCGGCTGGTGGTGGAACCCGCCGGCGTCGGCGCCGCCGTCGCGACGGAGGAGCGGGACCTCGCGACCGTCGCCGTCGGCGGCGTGCGGGATGTGGCGTGGGCCTTCGACGTCTCGATCGCCGCCGGTGCTTATCAGCTGCGGGCGGCGGTGCTCGACGGGGACGACGCCGTCGTCGCCACGTCCGAGCCCTATGCCTTCACGGTCACCGACCGCGGCGCCGAGCTCGCCGGGTCGGTGACGCCGACCGTGCCGCGCTTCGAGCCCGGGGGGGCCTTGGAGTGGCTCGTGGACGTCGAGAACCTCGGCGACGCCGAGGTCACGGCTTCCGCGGTGGAGTTGCAGATCGTCGATCCGAGGTCCGGCGGCGTGCTGCGAACCTTCGCCGCCGCCGTGGACCTCGACGTCGGCGCCGCGGTCGAGCTGAGCTGGCCGGACGCGGCGCCTGTGGACGGCGCCGGCTCGGCCCTCGGGTCCTACCTCGCGACGCTGTCGGCGACGGGGTCCGACGGCGTCCGCGGGCCGCTCGCGAGCGCCGCCTATGTGCTCGCCGACCTGAGTCCGCCGACGGTCGAGCTGCTGGACCCGGCGCCGGTCTGCGAGCCGGTCCTCGAAGCGCGGGTTCGGGCGGAGGACCGGTTTTCGGGCATCGACGCGGTGACCTACGGCGTCGACGACGGCGCCGCCGGCCTGCCGATGCGGCTCGAGGCGTTCGACGACGACGTGTGGCTGACGCGGATCCAGATCGACCCGGACCGCACCGAGCCCTACCGCGTGGCGG
This sequence comes from Acidobacteriota bacterium, assembly GCA_038747035.1. Taxonomy (GTDB): domain Bacteria; phylum Acidobacteriota; class Thermoanaerobaculia; order Multivoradales; family J023; genus JAUIJL01. The sequence goes on from JBCDKB010000310.1 coordinate 870, forward strand.
TGGTCGCCCGGGACACGGCGGGCAACGCGTCGTCGCCGGTGACCTTCGACCTCGAGCCGGAGCTCGACGTCGACCCGCCGGTGCTGGCGGTGGACGGCCCCGCCGACGGCGCCTGCGCCGCCGGCGGCACCGGTGTGACATTCAGCGCCGAAGACTCGAACCTCGAGAGCCTGCGCGCCTGGCTCGACGGCGCTCCCTACCTGGCGGGCACGCCGATCGGCGACGGTGTGCATTCGCTGCGCGTGGTGGCCGTTGACGGCTGCGGCCTCGCCGCTGAGGAGTTGCGATCTTTCACCGTCGATTCGACCGCGCCGGTGCTCGCGGTGGCGCTGCCGCCGGCGTGCGCCGCGGGGCCGGTGTCGGCGACTTTCTCCGCCGATGACGCCGACCTGCTCGAGGTCGTCGCCTGGCTCGACGGCGAGCCCTACGCCTCCGGCGCGCCGATCGGCGACGGCGCCCATACGCTGGTGGTGCGGGCGACGGACGCCTGCGGCAACCGCAGCGAAGAGACGTTCGCGTTCACGGTCGACACCGAGCCGCCGGCGCTCGACGTCGACGCCCCGTCCGGCGGCGCCTGCGTCGCGGGCCCGGCGTCGGCGACGTTCAGCGCTTCCGATACCAGCTTGGCGTCGCTCGCCGCCTGGCTCGACGGCGAGCCCTATCTCTCCGGGGCGCCGATCGGCGACGGTCCGCACACGCTGGTGGTGCGGGCCGCGGACACCTGCGGCCGGTCGAGCGAAGAGACCCACGTCTTCACCGTCGACTCGGCGCCGCCGGTGCTCGAGGTGGAGGCTCCGGCGGCCGGGGAGTGCACGCCGGGGCCGGCGTCGGCGACCTTCAGCGCCAGCGACTCGAATCTGTCGTCGGTCGCCGCGTGGCTGAACGGTGAACCGTACGGGTCCGGCGAGGCGATCGCCGACGGCGTGCACGAGCTGCTGGTGCGCGCCGACGACGCCTGCGGCAACGTCAGTGAAGAGCTCTTCGCCTTCACCGTCGACTCGGCGCCGCCGACGCTCGATGTCGACGCGCCGGCGCCGGGGTCGTGCGTCGCCGGGCCGGTCGTGGCGACCTTCAGCGCCGCCGATCCGACCCTCGAATCGCTCCGGGGATGGCTTGACGGTGAGCCCTACCTCTCGGGCGAAGACATCGCCGACGGCGAGCGCGACCTGCAGGTCGTAGCCGTGGACGCCTGCGGCCGGACGGCCGAGGACGAGCGGCAATTCACCGTCGATTCGACGGCGCCGTCCTTTGTGGTCACGGGTGTCGAAGACAACGGCATTTACGACGGACCCGTCACCCTCGAATGGCGCGCCGTCGACGACCACCTGACCGTCGCCCGCGGGTGGCTGAACGGCGTCGAGATCGGGTCCCTCGAGCCGGTCAACAACCCGGGCACCTACGTGCTGCACCTCGAGGCCGAGGACTGCGCCGGCGGCGCCGCGGAGCTCGAGTGGGTCTTCGTGATCGCTTTGGCGATCGATCCTTTGGAAATTCCGACCCTTCACCCGGTGGCGCTGCTGCTGCTCGCGGCGCTGCTCGCCGTCGCCGGCGTCGCCGCGCTCGGTCAGCGGCCGATCGATTCACCGATGAACCGGCGGCCGGGCCGCGGGGGACGAGCGATGCGTGCAAGACAGAAGGCCCGGCGGGGCCGCGGATCTCGATGGATGGCGGGGCTCGTGTGGGTCCTCGGACTCGGCGGCGTCGGCGGCCAAGGACCGGCGGGCCTAGCCCCGGCGGCGTGGGCCCAGGGCCCGAGCGTCAACGGGGGCACCGCGTGTCCCGAGCAATTTGAAGGCGTGCGCCGGTGGCTGGCGTCGAAGAGCTCGGCTCCGACGTCGGTCGAGGCGCTTTTGGACGAGCTCGATATCGAAGCCGCGATCTGGCGGGACGAGGTGAAACGGCGGAGCGCCGAGCTCGACGACGGCGCCGAGCCGGCGCTTGTGGAAGAGAAGGGCGTCGACGGCGATACCCGGGACCGGCTCTCCCGCCTCGATGCAGAGATCTCGGGCCAGCTCCACGCGCTGCGCGCCGCGGTTGTCGCCGGAGACCGGGTCGGCGCCGAAAAGGCAGTGCGCGGAGACTTCGAGAAAGCGGACTCGGAATCGGCGGACGGCCACGACCTGTGGCGTCACTGCCTAGCCCCGCCGGCCGAAATCGAGCGCGTTTTGATCCCCCGGAAGACGCCGCTACGATCCGGCCGGGCCGCGGCCGCAGCGGCCGCGATGTCCGACGGACTGCCGACGGCGCGTCGGCCCCGCCCGGCTTCAGCGCCGCCGGCGGGCTATCTAGATCCGCCTTCGGAAGCGCTGCGGGGGGCGACTCGACGGGCCGGTCGGCGCTCGACGGAGGAGAAGGTCGCGCCGGGCCGACCCGACCCGATCGAGGCGGTGGTCACCGAAGTCGGGGCCGACCCGGTGGCGCTCTACCGCTTCGTCCGGGAAGAGATCCGGCCCGCCCACTACTTCGGCCAGGTCCGCGGTCCTGAGGCGACGCTGTGGACCGGCGAAGGCAATGACGCCGACCAGGCCGGATTGCTCGCCTCGCTGCTGCGCGCCGCCGGCCTGCCGGCGCGGGTCGCGTGGGGGCGGCGGAAGATCGCCGTCGACGACCTGGCCATGCACTTCGGCTTGGGCGAGGGCGTCGGGCCGGCGGCCGTCGAGCGGGTGCTCACCGCCGCCGGCATCCCGTGGACGCCCGTGCTCGACGGGCCCCAGCCGTCGGCCTATGTGCTGGAGCGCGCGTGGTGCGAGCTCTACATTCCCTACGCCAACTTCCGCGGCGTTGTGCTCGACGAGACCGGCTCGGCGTGGATCGCGCTCGATCCCCAGCTCGCCAGCCACCGGTCGCCGCCGCCGTCGCCGGCTCTCGACCGACTCGGGATCGACGGCCGCGCCTTCGTCGACGGCTACCTGGACGGCGCGGACTGCGCGACACCCCTCGACGGAGCCGGGGCTTGCCCGCCGCCGTCGCAGGCGATCATCGAGCGAGTCACGGCCCAGGGTGAGGGGGACTGGGGGAGCCGCACCGCCCCGCCGGTCGCCGAGCCCGCCGAGGACGTCGTGCTGCCGGCGGGCCTGGTCGGCACCGTCGAGGCGGTCCGGGGTTTCGGCATCGACTTTCCGCCGGAGATGAGCCACCGCGTGCGCCTGCGGGCCCGGGACGGCGCCCGCCTGCTGCTGGACGAGACCGTCGCCGCCTCGGTCCTCTCGGGGCGCGAAGCGACGCTCTGGTATCGGCCCGCCACCGTCGCCGACGCCGCGGTGGTGGCGGTCTACCGCGACCTGTGGCTGACGCCGCCTTACCTGGTGCAGGTGCGACCGGAGATCTTCGTCGACGGCGAGAGCGTCGCCGTCGGCTCGGGGGCCATCGGTATGGGGGAGACCTTCGAGCTCGAAGTCACTTTGCTGACGCCGTCCGGCGACCAGCGGGTCTTCCGCAATGACCATCGCAGCGGCGTGCCCCTTGGCTTCGGCGTCGCCCCGGGGGCGTCGGGGTATCGGCCGCCGGAGGAAGGCTTCGGCAATACGGCGGAGACCCTGGCGACGCTGGTCGGGTCCTACCTCGACGGCGCCGCCGACTTCGCGTCGCGCCTCGCGCGCCTCGAAGGTCTGGTGGAGATCCACCCTTACCCGTCCTTCGCCACCGTCGCGAGCGTCGTCGAGCCGCAGGGGCTTTTCGGCCTGATCGAAGAGCTGGAGTGGCGGAGCGTCGCCATCGATGCGGACGTCTTCGGCGCCCGGGTGGCGGTGCCGGGCGGCGGTCCGGACGCGCCGCGGATCCGCGGGCGCTGGCTGGAGCTCGCCCAGCTCGAGGCGTCGACCCGGGAGCGCATGATCTTCGAGGACTTCGGCATGGCGTCGGCGTCGGCCGACCTGCTGCTGATCGAGGCCGCCCGGCTCGGGGTCGAGCGGGTGAACGTCGACCGCTCGAATATCGCCACCGTGCTGCCGACCTTGCCCTTTGGGCCCGACGTCCTGGACGAGATCGACAATTGGGTGCGCGCCGGCGGCGAAGCCGTGGTGCCGAGGTCGGAAGTGAACTTCGGGGAGGTCAGCGGCGTCGGCTACGTGCTCCGCGATCCGATCACCGGCGAGGTGCGCTACCAGCTGCGCAGCGCGCACTCCGGCGTGCTGTCCGGCGGCATGGTGGCGACGCCGGTCTTCGAGGTCGTGCCCGAGGTCGCGTCGCCGCTCCAGCGTCCGACGGTGACGCCGGTGACCTTCGACGGCGCCGCCGCCGTGTCGCTCGAGGTCTACGCGGGCAATCTCCAGATCGGAGAGGTCGGCGAGCGCCTCGAGCGCATCGAGCTGGTGGTCAGGGACGCCCGCGGCTTCTTGGTCAGCGGCGCCGACGTGACCTTCGAAGTGGTCGCCGGCGGCGGCACCTTCCGCAGCGCCAAAACGATCACCGTCCGGAGCGGTTCGGGCTTCGCGTCGGCGGAGATGATCCTCGGTACCCGCACCGACGAGTCGCCGTATTACCTGCTCTTCCCCGAGGAGGAGTGGGCCCAGCGTACGGACTTGACGGTGGTGACGGCGCGGGTGAACGGCTATGCGCTGCGCGAGTCGATTTTCGCCATCGCCCACCCGGGGGAGGTGACCCAGCTGCTGACGCCGAACGGCACCGAGAGCACCAGCCACATGCACCGGTCGACGAATCGCTCGATGCGGGCGATTCCGGCCGATCGCTTCGAAAATCCCGTGGCTAATCGTGACGTGACGTGGACGCTGATGGGCAGCACGCCGGGCGGCGTCAACAAGGGGCCCGAGCTCCTGACCCTCGACCAGCGCCTCGGGTGCCCGGTGGTCGGGCCGGTGATCGCCGGGGAGTGCCCGAACCAAAGCAGCTTCACCACGGCGGGGCCGTCGACCGGCGTCTATGCCTACCTGGTGGCGGGCGAAGGACCGACGCACCTCGTCGACGCGACGTCCGGTTCTGCCTCCGTGCGCTTCCAGCGCCGCGTGATCCAAACGTCGCCCGAGCAGATCCTCATCAGCTTTTTCTCCCGGGGCCAGCCGCGGGTCGGCGGCGATTCCGTCGAGGCCTATCGGCCGGGGTCCGCCGCTTTCCCGCTACAGGCGACGGTGGTGATCACCGAGGGCGAATGGAATTGTCCACCGGGCTTCTTCTGCTCGCCGAGCGGCGAGTTCACGACCCGCCGCCTCGGCACCGACGGCGTTCCGGACTGCACCGACCCGTCGGGGGCCGGCGGCACGGTGGTGGAGGAGGCGACGCTGGTTTACGACACGCCGGAGGGGCCGGTGACGGTGACCTCGGCGGTGGCGGAGGGCACATTCGACCATGCGCCGCTCGTACCGTCGGTCCCGGGCGCCTACGACTACCCGGTCCGGCTCGAGTCCTACCGGGTGTCGGTGCCGGTCCCCCAGCCGCCGGCGGGATGGGAGCACTGCGGCGAGAATGGCTTCCGCCGGCAGCTGAGCGGCGCCTTTTCTTCGAACCAGTCCGACGATTTCAGGATTTGGGCCGTGGACGGCGACGTGGAAAGCGAGCTGCCGCTGGTGGTGCTCGGCCACGAGAACTTCCACGACGACGAGAAGCGCTTCTCGTTCTCCGTCGAGCCGGCGTCTTACCCCGCGCTATCGACCGCCATGGCCTTCTATGAAGACGGCTCGGTGCCGGTTTTCGCCTTCCAGGAGGGCCTCGGCGAGGGCGAGGCGGTGCTGCCCCGGGGTCAATTCTTCAACCGTCCGGAGGGCGAGCACTCGGCGGCGGTGGTGGTCAACGCGGGCTATTTCTGGCAGCCCTTCGGCGCCGAGCGCAGGCCGCTCGGCGTCGAGACGGAGCCGGTGCCCTTCGACGTGCTGATGTTCGACTTTGACCTCGACAGCAATAACGACAATAGCTTCCTGCCGCCCGAAGGCGACCTGGTCGAAGAGAACCTGGAAAGCGAGGGCCTGGGCAAGTTCGTCTTCGCCAACGTCGACGACGGCGACCGGGACGACCGCGTCGGCGACGGCATCCCCGACTTCGCCGACGCTGAAGTTATCGGCGACCGAAACCTGGTGCCGATGCTCATCGAGCTCCGCCCAGAGCAGGCGAATTACGCCGGCCTCGAGCTCACCTTCCAGTTCGACGGCCCGTCGGCTTCAGACCTCACCGGTTACGGCGAGGCCGACAACCCGATCGGCGACATCAAAGGCTGGACGCTGCACGACTTCTCGCGGTTCCGGACGCATACCTACCGCCTCTGGAACGTCGACTCGGCGTCGAGCGAGCGGCGGCCCTCGGAAGACCTGATCGAGCCGGGCCGGACCTACACCGCTGCCGAGCTGGGATTCGGGGTCGGGACGGCGGAGAAGACGTTCTTCGTCGAAGGCATCAACGGCGCCCGTTTTGGCGAGGACCTTGAGTCGTCTCCGCTCGATATCGACGTACGCTTCGCCGACGTCGATTCCGCGGCGCGTTTGCAGCTGACGGTGATCGAAGGCAACCTCGCCCTCAACCATAGCAATGCGTCGCAGGGCGAGCTGCGGGTCGGCGTGCCCGACAAGGAGTTCACCTTCGACGAAAACGACGAGCTGGTGGAAGACCAGGGCCTGGGCTTCCTCTTCTGGCGCGGCCTGGAATGGGGCTTCATCTTCGGCGATGAGCTGCCGTCGGAAGACCTGATGCCGATGGCGGCGGATGTGCCCCAAGAGCTGCTCGAGGAGTGGGAGGTGCGGGTCGAGTTCGACAGCGCCGTCGAAGAGGCGTTGCTGCTTTGGGGCGCCCCGCGTCTTCCAGGGAGTCGGCTCGGTCACCTACGGTCGGCGAGTGAGCGCGAGCGGACCTTCAACTTCATCGACTTCCGCGGCGGCCAAGTGGAGTACCGGACGGACGGCGGCGACACGCCGGCGATTCCGTTCGAAGAGGGCAACAACATCATGCTGATGAGCTTCGCGGAGGTCGAAGACGACGGCTTCTTGCCCGAAGAGCAGATCTATCGACTCGACCTCGAAGTGCGGCGCAAGGATTCGGACGACCCGTGGATACCCATGGATTCCGCGCGCCTCACCCTGCTGCGTCACGACCAGCTCTTCGAGATGTGGTCGAGCCGCTACGCCGACGCCGACACCGGCATGGACTTCTTTCGCTTTCCGCGGGAATGCCATCCGCAGCTCGAGTGTGATTTCGGCGGCGGCGAGCAGCCGCCCCAGATCATTCCCATCTTCCCGGAGCCCCGCCGCGTGGACGAGGCCGGCCGGCGCGATCCGGAGAAGACGCCGACCTTCGTCTTTGTGCACGGCTACGGAGTTGACCTGGAGGACGCCAAGGACGCCGCCGGCACGGTGGCGAAGCGGGCCTATTGGCAAGGTTTCCGCGGCAACGTCATCGCGTTCACCTGGGAAGGCAACGAGCTCTGGCCGGCCTTTGCGCCGAACGTCGCCAACGCCTTCCAAACGGCGCCCCGGTTCCAGGAGTTCATCCGCGAGGTGGTCTCCGGGGAGTGGCAAGTGCCGGCGACTTCGGTTTACGTCATGGCCCATAGCCTCGGCAATCAGGTCGTCGCCGACGCCGTGCGCCTCGACGCCATTGAGAACCGTGAGCTCGGACCGCTCTTCAGTCGCTTCATGTCCGTCGAGGCGGCGATTTGGCAGGAGGCCTTTTGGCCGCAGGAAGACCGGCCCTACAACATGCTCGCCAATGGCGACTGGGTCTACTCGGTCGACGACCTGCGCACGAACTCCTGGGCCTTCTGGTACACCAACGAGCGCCATCCGATGCGCAGCAAGCTGTCGTCGTGGATCCACAGCTACTCGGGGTCGGACCTAGCGCTCCTCGGGATGGTGGTCGACGACTTCTTAGTCCGCAACCCGCTGATGCACGCCCACTGGCGGTGGGGGGCCAATACGTGGGAGGTGCGTCAGCCGCTCGGCGGCGACTTTCACTTCCGCAATCTCGCCCACAGCGCCCCGGCCATGATCAGTCCGCCGGACTTTCCTTTCCCGTTCCCGGATTTCGACGTCGACGAGGACACGATCCCGCCCCGGGACCCCGGCATCGGCAGCATCCTGCCGAGCCCGACGGACTTGATTCTGCCGTACGAAGTCTGGGATCTGCTGCCGCCGGCGGGGACCGCGGAGATTGAGCATGCCAGTGACTGGATGATCGAAAACCTCTCCGCATGGGACAACGGCTGGCGTCTGGGTAGGCATAGCGATCACGTGAATCAGGATTTTGAAGACGTGTGGAAGTGGTGGGAAAAAATGCTGGGGGACCTGCCGCGGGGCACCGAGAGGAGCGAATGATGGGGCCTGGAGCTGAAACTGATCCCGTGCGTTCCCCGGGCACTCGGCGGCGTCGGTCCGTGGCGCGGTTGATGGTCAGCCTGGCCATTGTCCTCGGATTCGCCGTTGTTCCGTCAGTCTCGGCGGACACCGACGAAGAAAAGAGGCGGGCGTTCAAAGCGGCAGCCTCCGAGCTCGCGTCGGCGTCGGCGCCGCCATACCTGCGAGACGACGGCATCGAGGTGTGGGGCGCGGTGGTCGACGCCGAGACCGGCGAGCCGATCCGCGACGTCCTTCTCAAGATCTCGGCGGGTCGAATCCGTGCAGAGAGCCCGTCGGATTTCACCCGTCTTCGCCAGACCCGCGAGCGGCGCACCGTCGACGGCGCCTTCCACTTCGCGTGCCGGGACTGCGTCAGCGCCCGCCTGCGCTTCTTCGCCTCGGGCTACCGCAGCGCGTCGGTCGACGTGCACGCCCTCAATCCGAAGATCGGCGCGCCGCCCCAGCCGTCGTCGCTGGAAGTTCGGCTAGAAAAAGCGGGGGAGCGGGTGGACCTTCGCCACATCACCGAGCGCCTGGTGGCCTCCCCGACGTCGGAAAAGCGCCGGATCGTGGTGGTCGAGCGGCAGCGCAGCCACAGCCTCGCGCCGACCAAAGCTCGGCGACTAGCCGAAAAATCCAGCGCCCCGACGCCGACCGTCGAACTCGTCGCCGAGCTCGACGACCGCGGCCGCCTCAAGAGCATCCCCGCCCAGCCCGCCGGCGCCCCGACGTTTACCGCCGCCTTTCTAGACTTCGACGACGCCCGCGGCGCCGCGCCGAGCGGATTCATCGTCATGCCGTCCCAGGGACGGTCCGGTCCGCAGGTGATGGACGACATGCGATTGGCCCCCGCCGACGGCTACGTCCCGCGGCTCGAGCTGGAACCCGGCTCCAACGAAGCGACCTACTTCTACGTCCGCCTCGGCGAACTCTACGGCCGCGGCTACGTCGGCCCACCGACTTTGGAGGTCACCGACGACGGTCCGCGCCTGGTGGCCGTGCTCAAACTGGTGCTTAATCCCCTGGGCGGGCGCTCCCTCGAAGGCTGGGATTAACGCGCATGTTTCTTATTTCGTTTATTTCATTTTGGAGAGTATAGCGGCTAGTGTGAATTCCGGGGCGCCGTCGTCTTTAACGAGTCCTGTTGTTGCTGGTCTGAAGAGGGCTGAAAGCATTAGGCTTCGTTGATCTGCGTCAACTGCTTCATCGGTGGTGAGTGAGAGGAAGGACTTCATCTGAGTTGATCTTTGCTCTGCATCGATTGCTTGGTGGTGTGCTGATAACCAGAATCGGGCGAGTAGCCTTAGAATCCAGATCGGAAGTGACAGGCCGAATATAAGTAGAGCGACTCCGAGAAAGTTAATCTGGTTGGTTGAGGAGTTGGAGACGTAGACGATCTCCTCAAGGCGGGAAATCCCGAACCAGAGAGCGCCAATTACTGCTAGAAAGGTCAGTCCTGTAAAGGCTAGAAAGCTCGTCCTGAAAC
>JBCDKB010000311.1:0-10575 GCA_038747035.1 Acidobacteriota bacterium
TAACCACACCCGTTCCAAAGACGCCCTCTTTCTGGACTTGTTCACGGAAGCGATTGAGGCTTGGCGGGATGTCTCCCGCCGCGCCCTCGACGGCGAGGGCACAAGCGCCGAGCGGCTCGAGCGCCACATGCAAGCCAGCCTCGGTTTCGCCAAGCAGCGCCCCCATGTTCTCGGGCTCTGCCGAGTCGCCGTAGCCCAAGTGGCCGACGAGTTGGCTGCGGACGTGGAAAAGCTGATCGACCGGCAGCGAACCGAGTACCGGCACCGTCTGGTCTCGTTCTTTGACGATTCGAAAGCGGACGGCGAGGTGATCGACGTGCCGAGTGAAGTCTTGGCCTCCGCCTGGTGGATTTTCCTCGACGGCTTATTGACGCAGCAGATTTTTGCGCCCCCTTCGCGTCGAGCTGAGATCGAGAAGCACCACGGAGCTCTTTGGGACCTCTTCTGGCGGGGCATCGCCGCGGAGCCGACCCCATGAAATTCGTCTTGCCCCTCGTTTCGGCCGCCCTGCTCTTTGCGGCGCCGTCGGCCGTCGCCGAACCCGCAGGGAGCGCGGGGGAGGCCCTCGACCTGGATCGCGTGATCGCCATGGCGATTGAGCGCAACGCCGGCTTCCGGGCCGAGCAGGCGCGCCGCGCCGAGGTCGAGGGGGCGGTGGTCGAAACCGCGGCTGACGCCTGGCCCCAGATCGAAGTGGTGTCCGGCTGGAATCGCTCGCGTAACCCCTCACTGCTCAATAGCCCGGACTTCGACGACATCCTGGAGCAGTTCCCCGACTTCGAGCCCGGCGAGCAGGAGCTGTGGAACCTCGGTGTCACGGTCGAACAGCCGATTTGGTCGGGCGGAAAAGTCCAAGCCGCACTCGATCTGGCGAAGCTCGTGGTCGACGTGACCGACGCGCAGATCGAGACGGCCCGGCTCGACCTGGCCCTCGAGGCCGCCACGCTCTACTACGACTGGCTGCGCGCTGAACGGGCGATCGTGACCCTCGAAGCCCAGCGTCTCGCACGGCAGGCGTCCCTCGACGTGGTGGAGGCCCGCTACGAGCTGGACGACGCCACCGAGCTGGAGCGCCTGCGGGCCGTGGCGTCGCTCGCCGAGGTCGCCCCGGCGGTGGCCAACGCAGAGGGCAATCGCCGGGTCGCCGCCAGCCGCCTGAGGGCCTTGCTCGGGCTGGCGCCGGGCGTCGTCGTCCTGCTGCTCGACCCGGCCGACGACGACGCGCCGGCCGAGCCGCCCGCGCTCGCCGTTCTCATGCCCCTCGCCGCCATCCATCGCTCCGAGCTCCGCGAGCTCGACTTGCAGCTCGACGCGTTCTCTCGGCAGCGCGAAACCACCGTCGCTGACCGCCGTCCCCAGATCGACCTGACCGGCGCCTACGGACACCAGGTCCGACTGCTCGATGACTTGGGCGACAGCCTCTTCGCCGACTGGCGGATCGGCATCGGCATGAGCTGGAGCGTTTTCGACGGTGGCCGCATCCGCGGGGAGGTCGCCCAGATCGACGCCCAGCGCGACCAGGCGAAGTGGCGGCTCGAAGAGCTGCGGCGACAGGTCGTCGCGGAGCTCGAGGCCGGTCGGGCCGCGTGGGCCACGGCTCGAGAACGCCTCGCCGCGGCGCAACTGGCGTCGAACGCGGCGACGGAAGCCGCCCGGGTCGCGGCCGAGAGCTTTCGACTCGGGGTCGCCCTGCAGGCCGACCTGCTCGATGCGCAGGACCGGGCGGTCGCCCAGGAGCTCGCCGCCATCGAAGCCCGCTATGACCTTCTGCTGGAAGACGCCCGGCTACGCCGAGCCGTGGGCCTCCAACCCGATGATCCGTTCACCGACCCGCCCGATCCCACTTCGCCCGATTCCGAGCCGGCCCCCGCCGAGCTCGACGCCCCCGAGGAAGGACCCAACCCATGATGTTGCGCATGATGTTGCGGGCCGCCGTGCTGCTGCCCTGGCTGCTCGTCGCCCTCGCCTGCGGCGGACCCGAGGCCGCTGAAAATACCGAGCGCACGTCGCCGGATCAGGCTCGTCTCGCGGACGGATCGGCGGCTGAGGAGGCGGCCGAACGCGCCGTCGCCGTGGAGGTGCTGGTGGTCGAGACCCAGACGGTGATCGACCGCGCTAGTTTGTCGGCTGACGTACGCGCCGCGCGCCGCGCCAATCTCGCCGCGGAGGTCGCCGGAACGGTCGAGCGCCTGCCGATCGACGAAGGCGACGCCGTCGGCGCCGGCGACGTGCTCGCCGCCATCGACACCCGAGCCCTCGAGGCCCGGCTCGCCGAGGCCCGGGCCGTCGACCGGCAGCGCCAGCTGCAGTTCGAGCGGGCGGAGAAGCTGCTCGAGAAGCGCTCGATCACCCGGGTGCAATTCCTCGATGCGGTCACCAACCGCGACGTCGCGGCGGCGCAGCTGGCGTCGGCCGAGCTCGAGCTCGACCAGGCGACGGTGCGCGCGCCGTGGGCCGGTACCGTGGCCACGACGCGTGTCGAGGAAGGGGACTACGTGGTCCCGGGACAGGCGATGATCGAGCTGGTGGACGTGTCACGACTCGAGGTGGTCGCGCCGGCGCCCGCCGGCGACGTCCCCTTCCTGCAAGTCGGTGCGTCGGCGGATGTGCGGGTCGATGTCTTTCCGGACCGGGTCTTCCCGGGCCGGGTGAGTCGACTCGCCGCCGAGCTCGATGCTTCGGCCCGGACCCTCGACGTGGTGGTCAACCTCGACCTGGCCAAGCTCGCCGGCGGCGATGGATTGCGTCCGGGTTTGCCCGCCCGGATCGAGCTCGTCCGGCGGACCCTCGACGACGTCATCGTCGTGCCGTTGGCGGCGACCGTCGAGCTCGATGAAAGCCGGGCTATTTACGTCGTCGAGGGCGGGCATGCGGTGCGTCGCCCGGTCCGCCTCGGTCCGATCGTGCGCGGCGACGGCGTCGCCGGCGACCGGGTGGTGATCGAAGATGGCTTGGTCGCCGGCGATCGACTGGTCCTCCGGGGCCAGCGTCGCCTCAGTCCCGGTCAGGCGGTCACCGAGACCGTCGCCGAGACTCCGTCCGCCCAGCTCGGCGGAGGTGACTCGCCGTGACCCTGGTTGATGTCGCGCTCGGCAAGCGCGTCACGGTGCTCTTCCTCACGGTGGCGCTGGTCCTGCTCGGCCTGCTCGCGTACGCCAATTTGCCGCGGGAGAAGTTCCCGGATATCCAGGTGCCGGTCGTCTTCGTCACCACGGCCTATCCCGGCGCCGCGCCGCTCGAGGTCGAGCAGCAGATCACCAACTTGGTGGAGCGCGAGCTGGCCGGCCTCGACGGCGTCGACAAGCTGGATTCCCGCTCGATGGAGAGTGCGTCGCTGGTGACGGTCGAATTCGTGGCTGGCACCGACGTCGACGTGTCGCTCCAGAAGGTCCGGGACCGGGTCGATTTGGCGGCGGTCGATTTCCCGGACGAAGCCGAGGAGCCGATCCTCCAAGAGGTGAGTTTCTCCGAGATCCCGGTGATCCAGGTCCACCTGTCGGGGGATGTCGGCCCGGTGGTGCTCAAACAGCTCGCCGAGGAGCTCCAGGACGAGATCGAGATCGTCCGGGGCGTGCTCCGCGCCGACCTGGTCGGCGGCCGCGAGCGGCAGGTGCAGGTCGCGGTCGATCCCCGCCGCTTGAGGACCTACGACTTGGCCCTCGACGACGTGGTTAAGGCGGTCGAAGACGAGAACGTGTCGATCCCCGGCGGCGACCTCGAGCTCGGCCCGGTGTCCTATGCGGTCCGCGTGCCGGGCGAAGTCCGCGATCCCCTCGAGGTCGCCGACTTCGTCGTCGAAGCGCGCGACGGACGCCCGATCACGGTCCGTGACGTCGCCGACGTGACCTTCGGCTTCGAGGACCGGGAGTCGACCTCACGCATTCGACGGCCGGGGGAGGCCGCCGGCCGCGAATCCGTGGCCCTCCAGGTCCAGAAGCGGGTCGGCGCCAACGTGCTCGAAGTCATCGACGACATTAAGGCGACGGTCGACGCGACATCGAACCGCTGGCCATCCGGCGTGGAGGTGACCTTCCTGGCCGACGCCAGCGACCAGATTCTGCGTCAGGTGCGGGAGCTCGAGAACAGCATCCTGTCGGGCCTGCTGCTGGTGGTCGTGGTGCTCATGTTCGCCCTGGGCTGGCGCACCGCGACGCTGGTCGCCCTCTCGATTCCGTTCTCGATGCTGCTCACCTTCGTCGCCATCCAGCTCTCGGGCACGACGCTCAATACGGTGGTGCTCTTCGCCCTGGTGCTGGCGGTCGGCATGCTGGTCGATAACGCCGTGGTCGTGATCGAGAATATCTACCGTTTCATCGAAGAAGGCCATTCTCGGATCGAAGCCGCGAGTCTGGCGACGCGCGAAGTCGGCGGTGCGATTACCGTGTCGACTTTCACCACGGTCGCCGCCTTCTCTCCGCTGCTTTTCTGGCCCGGCGTCATCGGCGACTTCATGGGTTACGTGCCGTGGACGGTGATCATGGCGCTGCTCGCCTCGCTGATCGTCGCCTTCACGATCAACCCGGTGCTCTGCTCGCGGTTCCTGCGACGGATCCCCGAGGACGCCGAGCCGAAGCCGCCGGGACTGCTCGATCGCTCGGGCGCGGTCGTCACCGACCGGTACTCGCGCATGCTCTCCTGGTCGCTCGACCACCGCGCGGCGACGCTAGCCATCACCGCCGTCCTCTTCGTCGGCGTGGTGGCGCTTTACGGCGCCTACAACTCCGGGACCGAGTTCATCGCCGAGGAGCAGCCGGCCCAGATCAAGGTCGATTTGGAGCTCCCGCCGGGCACGCGGTTGGCCGAGACCGATGTGGCGATGCGCGAGCTCGCCGGGCGTCTCGTCGACCTGCCGGATCTGGTCGTGACGGCGACGGCGGTCGGCCGCGGCAGCCAGAGCGATGATTTCGCAGACAGCGGCGCAACGCCCCATAAGGGGCGGCTGACGCTTGACCTCCTGGATCGCCAGATACGCTCGCAGTCTTCGGTCGTGACCCTCGAAGAGGCCCGCGAACGCCTCGGCAGCTGGCCGGGGGGTGAGATCGAAGTCGCCAAGCTCGACGACGGGTTGCCCGTCGGCCCGCCGGTGGCCATCGAGCTGGCGGGGGAGGACTTCGAGGTCCTCGGCCAGATCGCCGGACGCGTCCGTGAAGCGATCGCCGACATCCCGGGCCTGGTCTCCCTCGAGTCGGACTTCGACCTGGCCCGACCCGAAGTGATCCTCGACGTCGACCGGGCCGCCGCCGCCCGCCTCGGGTTGACCATGGCGAATATCGCCGGCACCGTGCGCACGGCGATCAACGGTACGGACGCCTCGACCTACCGGCGGGGGGATGAGCAGATCGACATCGTCGTCCGGCTGGCCGCGAGCTCACGGACGTCGATCGACGACCTCGAGCGCCTGACCTTGGTCGGCGACAGCGGAGAGCAAGTCCCCCTCGGTGCGGTGGCCACCGTCCACCGGACCGAATCGCTGCTGGCGATCAATCACCGAGACCGCCGCCGCATGGTCACGGTGTCGGGCGAGACGACCCGTCCCGAGCTCGCCGAGCCCGTGCGCGCGGAGGTGCTGCGTCGCCTTGACGCGATGCCCGACCTGCTGCCGCCCGGCTACACCCTCGGCTTCGGCGGCCAGGCCCAGGAGGAAGAGGAGTCGAAGGCCTTCCTCGGCACCGCCTTCCTCTACGCCCTCATCCTCGTGCTGACCCTGATGGTGGGGAAATTCGACTCGCTGTGGATCCCGCTGATCATCATCTCGTCGGTCGGCATGTCCCTCTTCGGCGTGCTCGCCGGCCTGCTGATCACCGGCACGACGTTCTCGATCGTGATGACCGGCGTCGGCCTGATCTCCCTCGCCGGCATTGTGGTCAACAACGCGATCGTGCTGCTCGACTACGCCGAACAGCAGCGGGCCCTCGGCTTGCCCCGCCGCGACGTGGTGATGACCACCGGCCTGCGCCGCCTGCGGCCCGTGCTTCTGACCGCGACGACGACCATCCTCGGCCTGCTGCCGCTCACCACGGGCGTCGAATTCGACTTCCGCTCGCTGAGCTTCGCGACCGGCAGCGGGTCGAGCGATTATTGGCGCGCCATGGGCGTAGCGGTGATCTTTGGCCTCGCCTTCGCGACGCTGGTCACGCTGGTGGTCGTGCCGGTGCTCTACGATCTGCTCTGGGGCCTGCGCGACCGACTGTCTGGAGCGACCCGGCGGGAGGCGGCGGAGGATCTCGACGCTGTCGCTCTGTGAAGGCGGCGAGGGGCGGCTCGTGCTTCGGTGAGCTCGGCGCTTTGGGCGAGCCTTTCGCAAAGGCGGCCGGGTCACTGGGCGCTAGCTCCAGAAGGCGAACCGAAAGAACCTCCTGGCGTCACGGCGCTACGGCTGGGTCGTGCTCCAATTCGAGGTGTCGCCGCTCTCGAAGCCGTCCACGAAAAGCGTGATGGCTCTGAAGAGGTAGGCGGAACCGGTCCGGACGCCGGCTTCGGTGTCCCGGGGGGCTCCGACAATCACCGTGTCGTCATGCACGGCCACCGAGTTTCCGAAGTCATCCGGGGCTTCGCTATCAGAGGCGATCAGCTTGGTGACTTCACCCCAATTGTCCACGCCCCCCTGATTGCGACTAAAGACGTATGCCGAGCCGAGGTCGCCGTTAAAGGGGAAGGTGCCGATGATTGCGGTATCGCCGTGCAGGGAAACGGCGTTACCGAACGCTTCAGCCACCGCGGCATCAGAGGCGACTAACTTCGTGACCTCACCCCAACTCCCCACGCCGCCCTGGTTGCGACTAAAGATATAGGCTGCGCCGCTTCTGACCGTTGGAGTCTCGGCGTTTCGCGCACCGACGATTGCCGTGTCGCCATGCACCGAAACGGAGAAGCCGAAAAGAGATTCGACCGCGGCATCGGAGGCGGTGAGCTTGACCACTTCACCCCAGTTGTCGGCTCCTCCTTGGTTGCGTTCGAAGACATACGCCGAGCCACTATCGAGACCCGCGGAACTCTCTAGCCACGCGCCGACGATGATCGTGTCACCGTGCACCGAGACCGCTCCTCCGAAATGATCCATCGTGCCGGCGTCGGAGGCGGTGAGCTTGGTGACCTCACCCCAGTTGTCGGGCCCACCTTGGTTGCGGCTAAAGACATAGGCCGAGCCGCTCTGGGAGCCCGCGTCGTCGTCCCAGCTCGCGCCGACGATCAGCGTGTCACCATGGACCGAGACCACTCCTCCGAACCGATCACCGTTAACGCCGTCGGACGAGGTGATTCGCTTGACTTGACCCCATTGATCCACGCCTCCTTGATCACGACCGAAAATATAAACCGCATCGCCCAGGATCGCACCGGCGACCGCAGTCTCACCGTGAACCGAAACAGCGTTACCGAAATTGGGATCGCTTTCTGAAGCGGTGAGCTTGGTGACCTCGCTCCAACCGTTCGATCCTCCCTGGCTGCGGCTGAAGATATAAGCCGAGCCGGCGAAGACGTCGGCCGAGATCGCGCCGACAATGGCCGTATCGAGATGCACCGAAGTCGAGAAACCGAATCTGTCGTCTTCTTCGCCATCGGAGGCGAGAATCATGATTTCCGTTTGCCCGGAAGCTGTCGCGGAAATGAGCAGCGCCACGATTAAACCAATTGATGCACTAAAGCTCCATTTCAACATTTTTAGCTCCTTCGGTTGGCTGTTTCTGCGCGCACGCTTCGTCACGGGGCGAGAAGGTTGAGGGATGAACCTTGCACCGGCTCGCGCCCATAGAGCGTGATGGCGCCACTCTCTCCATCATCGCCACTTCAGAATTGATTCTTCGAGATTGACCGACGGAGCCTTTCCGCGAGGCGGTGACTCATCTCCGGCCCTCATCTCCGACCCGCGCCAGCCCGAGTCGAATCGACAGCTCACCGGTCGGTGAGCGGTGCTCCCGACCACCGCCACGGACTCCCTGGGGCCACCCGCGGGTCGGCGACGGAAGATCTCGACCCGATTCAGGCGGTGAATCTGGAATCTGTCTGGCTAAGAGGCTGTGGATCACTGCTTGAAGGAACTCGACGGTCCTCGGCGGCTGCGACGCTGGTCACGCCGGTCGTCGTGCCGGTGCCCTACGATCTGCCGTAGGGCCTGCGCGACCGACTCTCTGGCGCGACCGGGAGGGAGGCGACGCAAGATCTCGACGCTGTCGCTCCCTAGAGACGGCGGTAATTCACTCGCCCTGCTTCCGCTAGACTGCAAAAGTCGTTCGTTGACGCCCCCCAAACGGCTGTCGAGATCCGGAAGCGTTCCCTTAAGAAAGGCGAGCAAGAGTGGCCGACCAAATCGATCTCTTTTCGATACCCAGTGAACGTCAACGCAAGACGGCCAAGATCCGAATGTGGCGAACTCTGCCCATAGATTCATGGGCCGGTGAGCCCGTTGATGAAGCCACGCTTTCCGCATGGCATTTCGACTGCATCCGGCGATGTCGTTCATTCTCAGGCGCGCTGCGGCGCCATGGCTTCGAAGCCGAGGCCAGTGACAAGCGGTTTGCCGCTTCGGAGCTCCGGGTCAGGTGGCGATTGCCCTGCGTGATCCTCGACTCTACATCCGCTCGATTCTGATCGCGAGCCCCGAGCCCAACGAGCTGCAGAAGGCTGATATTGCCGAAGTTTGCCTTAGCCTGGCTGCCGCGGACGAGGCCCTTCCATGGCTCGAAGGCTCCTGGCGGGACGAGGAGCGGCGCCTAGCCTTGCAAGCCCGAGCTCTTGTCGCTAGAGGTGACACCAAGCAGTTTCTCGAAATCCGGCGTCGCCAATGGGAAGTGAGCGGGACGTGGTCCGCGCTCGAGGACTACTTGGAGTCGCTCTCCGCGGAGCAGCGCCCCGCGGTGCTGGAGGCTGCGAAGCGGCGGGCACAAGAGGCCGATGACGTGCTCGTCGGCTTGGAAGTCTTGCTAGGCCTCGATGACCTCGCAGCGGCGGATCTTTTAATCGTCCAACGCCACAAAGAGTTGCATGGTCGTTTCTACAGAAGACTCTCCGACATGCTCGAGACTTCGAGTCCGGGGAATTCCTATTGGCGGCTTCGCTGATCTATCGTGCGCTTCTCAGCGACATCCTCGACCGCGGCTTTAGCAGAGCGTACTCTCACGCCGCACGCTACTACGGCCGCCTCGCCGTGCATGAGTTGAAAATCCAAGACTGGGGTGGAGCTCTGCCGCATCGTGAATACTTAGCTCTGCTCTGGGAGCAGCACTCTCGAAAATATAGCTTCTGGAATCGGGTCGGCGGCAGGCCTGGGTAGGGCACCGAGCAAGGGTGTCGGTATCTGGCTTCTTAAGAAGCGATGAGTCTTTCATCCTGGTCTGTGAATAGCAGCAACCGTTGCGAAAGTCAGGGCCCCGTGGGATTCTTCGGGCGTGGGCCGACGGTGAGTTTGTCGACCAGGCCCCTCGAACGTCGAGTTCTCGGGGCCGGGTCCCGGTCTTTCTTGCCGACTCAGAAGGCGAACTTACAGTGGCACTGGTAGCCACCCAACCAGTCATAAATCGGCAGTTGATAAGGATGGGGGCACATCGACTCGTCACACTGCTCGATAGACTCTTGGACAACCTCCGACATACAGGCCTCGACGATTTCCGGGAAAGACTGTCGCCGGTGGTAGTTGGTCCCGCAGGAGCTTTGGTGCTCGAAACCGATCGTGTGCGTCATCTCATGCATGATGATCCCGGCGAGCTCGTCGACGGGGTAGCTGTCACCCAAATTTCCGTAGAGGGGGTCGATGGTCTCGCCATCCACATGGTCTGGGAAGTCCCCGAAGACCCTATTGATGTTGAATTGGATGTAGTGCTCGCGGTTGTCCCGTTCCTCAAAATAATCCCACGCAAACCAGGACTTCCAGTGCCCGATATCATGGAGCAAGAGTCCGAAGTTTCTCGCGGTCGTTGACGGCGAGAAATATAGGGCGTCGCCGGGGACTTGCTCATCGTCAGGTTCCCTGCACTCCAAGATCAGCCCGTTCTCGTCTTCGTCGTTTTCCCTCGGCAGGTTCTTCGCGATGCCCCTCAGGACTCCGATGTTGTAGAAATTGGACCCGGGGAAGAAGATCCATACATACTCAGGATCCCTCACATTGACATTGTTGCTGAAGCAGCCGTGGTAAGGCCCTACAACGGTGTGCTCCTGGCTGGTGTTTAGGGTTTCTTCTCTCACGATCGCATTTTCAACGCAGTCTTCGTAGCTATTTGAGCTGGCGGCGGCGCGCATGTAGCGGACCGACCAGTGCAGGCGCGTCGCCTGTTCGGCGGTGCAACCGGGCGTGTGGACAAATGCGGCTTCGGGTTGGGCAGAGCTGGCGCTCGGGAAGACGCCGAGGATCAATGCGCAGAGCAGGGGCCCGAAAACGGATGTGTTTCTTTCTGCGCGCGGGCGCAGTTGGCTGACTTTCATGGAGGCTCCAACTTCAAGGCGAACGTTTATGTTGTCCGGCGATGCCGTATTCAGTTGTCAAGGGGGTCTCGATCTCCTGATCGACCTCTGGGGGCTACCCGTGGTGGGCGGGCAGCGCGGCCCGCGACTTCTCGGCAGTCTCCGAGGCTGACCGCGGTTGAA
>JBCDKB010000312.1:0-10568 GCA_038747035.1 Acidobacteriota bacterium
CTGCAAGACTACGGCTAAGGGCACTAGACGTGGGTCTTTGGTGCCGATGAGTCTTCGGAGCTCATCGAATATCAAAAATAGATCCCGGGCATCGCATCGGTCCGGTGCTGCAACAATCGCAGTCTTATAGGCTAATACTGCATCGGTAGTGCGTTCCAGTTTTACCAAGACCCTCGCTAGACTCCAATATCTCTGAACTTGACGATGCAATGGAAGCTGATCGAGTGTGGATTGATTTTCCTTCAAGATTGTTAGCGCCCGCAGGCCATCGAACTGCGCGACAGCCGCTGCCATGCTGAAAGCTGCCAGCGGTCGATAGTGACTTGACTGAGAGAAATCCAGAACCAGCTCGTCTAGGCGGGCGGCGGTTCTATATTCCCCTTTGAAGAAATGCACGGAAGCTAAGCCCAGCAGCGCGCGGGGGTAGAGGCGCGAAGGCTCTAGTGAAACAGATTCCTTGACCGTGATTTTGGCAATGTCGAGTGCCTCTGGAATGAAAGCAAGGCGACGGAGGACAGCTGCACAATCGATGAGGAGCCACACCAGCTGGGCCGAAGTCCGGGCACTCTCGAAGTACTCCAGCGCGGCCGCAAGACCCCAAGCCGCATCCCTCGGTCGACTGCTCGAGTGCGCATGGACGGCGTACGCAGCAAGCGCCATCATGAGTTCTGAAGACTGTTCAGCAGTCAGCAGTCTTGAGTGTCTTTGATTGGATCGAAGAGAATTTTTGAGCCTCCGAGCCGCGAACGCGGCGAGGCTGGCATGAGCTACTCCCTCAGAATCAACCATCGCCCAGGCTTTGTCTGTGCTCTTTGTCCGGCCCGTACGGGAGAGGGGCCGGTCGGCTATTTTGGAGAAGAACCCATATGCGATCGCTGCCTGGATGCGGCCGTGCCTGACCTCAGCGCCCTACTGGCGCTCAACGCGGTCGCGCGCATCTATGTGCGCCTGCTCGATCGTGATCCGGCTGAAGCGCAATCCTTCCTGCGACCGTTGCTGATTGAATTCGGTGACGCGACAGGGCATTGGGGGCCGCCGCGTCTCATCTGGGATCCGCTCGACATCCCGCCTTAGGGTACGCAGACCTCGTATGACGATCGCAGGATGAGCGCCTGCTAGATAGCGTGGCGGCGCGTCTGAGGAGAGTCACTCGCCGCCGGAGACCCGCGTCGTCCTGTAGCCGTCGCTACGGGCGCTATCGGTTCGCTCATTCGGCAGCCGTCGCTGCAGCTGGAGAAGAGGCTATGGCTTCCAGCGTAACCAGCGGGCCGTGCAGATAGAAGACCTGATCGTCGGCCGCCGGGGAATCGCCGACCAGCCCGAAGTGGAGTCCGTGCACGTCGCGGGTTTGGTACGCCCTCGACATGCTGTAGATCGCGTTGGGCTGCGACAGGGCCGGCGTGAAAGGCCACGGGACGACGCGGTGTGCAAATCCATCGAAGTCCAGTGGACCGGAGTGTCCGTCGATGGATCTGGATCGGAGCACCAGGCGACCGCTTTCGTCGGCGAGTAGGTAGAGGACGGCGTCGAAGCTCGACTCTTGGAAGCGGGCGACGGTCAGCCCGGGGAGCGCCTGGACGAAGCGCCACGCCTCGCCGGGGGCGCGGTAGAAGTAGAAGCCCGAGTTGGCGGGGGAGATCGCCGCCGTGATCGCGTGCAGGCCGCCGCGGCGGTCGACCCAGAGGTCTTCGGCGGCGAAGGTACGCTCCGCGGGGCCGACGAGGGAAAGCTCGGCTGTGGGGTAGTCGGGGGCGATTCGGATCGTGACCTGGACCGTCCGGTGGAGCTCCCCCTCTTCGAGCTCGCCGAGCAGCTCGAGGCGGTTTCTGCCCGCGAAGGCGGGCCGAGCATAGGCGAGGTTGGCGTAGGTCTGTTCGCCGATTCGGACCGGCGTTTCGACCGGACCGTTCCACCGGTCGCTGAATCGCCACAGGTGGAAGAGCTTCCCGGACGCCTCGCCCGGAAGGCGGGTTTTGGACCACCACACGACGGGGTAGCCGTCGGGCGAGAGCGCCGCGCCGATGTAATTGGTGTTCGCCTCGAGTTTCAAGGGTTGGCCGTTCACCTCGACGTCGGCGCAGCTCGCCGTCCCGGCGCTCAAGGTATTAAACGTGCACTCGACGAGGCGGCGGCGCGGGCGGTCGACGCCGTAGGAATGGATCACCGTCCCGATCAGCACGTGGGCCAGGTTCTGCTGGATCTTGAGCGGCGGCACGAAGTCGATGGACCCCGCAGCAATCCACTGCCCGTCGATCCGTCGACGGTACCGAAGGCCCGCATTGTTGAGGACGTCGTGGCCGGCGTCGTGCACGAACCAGACGTCGCCGCCCGGGCTGCTCAGGATGGATCGCAGGTGCGGCCCCCATCCGCCCATGAGCAGCACCTCGTCGCCCTCGATGTGCCGACGGTTTTCCCGGGTGATTCGCTCCACTTCTTGGCCGAAGATGGGGGATGGCGAAACGACCAGCGGGAGCAGGAAAAGTGAGATCGCACCCAAGGCGAAGGGGAGTTGCAAGGAGGGGCGGATCGAAAGCATGGGTCCTCCGGGACGGGTTGTGTCGAGCGGAATGTCAAGGGTTCCATGGACCCTAGTGTCGGCACGGCGCCATCGGTTTCAGCTGAAACCGACTGCTTATTGGCAGAAAGCCAATAAATGTCCCGCGGCTATTGACAGACTGTCAATAAGTGCTTAGCCTTCATCCATGGTAAGTGCATTGGCCCCAGCCACGCGGCGTCGGCTCAGTCCGGAGGAGCGCCAGCGAAGACTCTTGGAGCTCGGGCTTGAGCTCTTCGGAGAAGCGGCCTACGACCAGATCTCCACCGACGAGATCGCTGAGCGCGGCGGCGTGTCCCGGGGTTTACTCTTCCACTACTTCGGCAACAAGCGCGGCTTCTATGTCGCCGTGATTCGGGAAGCGGCGGATCGGCTGCTCGAGCGTTCGAAGGCCGCGGGCCAGGCTGACGTCGGCACCGCGGAGGACCCCGAGCGCGCCCAGCTCGACGTTTTCTTGCGCTTCGTCGAAGACAACGCCGGGCTCTTCACGGTGCTGATGCAGGGCGGCGTCGGCGTTGACGCCGAGGTGAAATCGCTCGTCGACCAGACCCGCCAGGTCTTGGCTCGGCGGGTGGCGCCGCGGCTCGACGCCGAGTCTCTGACGGGCTCCGGACCGGACCTCGGCGAACGCTTTGCGCTGACGGCGTGGATCGGCGCCGTTGAAGCCGCCGCCGTCGAGTGGGCCGACCACCGTCGCCGTGGCCTACCGACCCTCGAACGACGTGAGCTCGCCGGCCTCCTGCTCGGCATGGTGCCGACCTCCATACGATCCCCGACCAAGGTATGAGGCTTTGAAAATGGAAACGACCCCCGTAGACGATCGCCAGGCGTGGCGGAAACACGCCGGATTCATCGCCTGGCCGACGGTTCTTTTTTTCCTTGTGACCTTCGCCGGATGGGTCGCCGTGGCGGCCCTCGCCTGGCAAGGCCGCCTCGGCCTCGGCGTGGCCTTTATTCTCCAGACGATCGCGGCGTACCTGCTCTTCACGCCGATGCACGAAGCGTCCCACGGCAACGTCGCCGGTAAGGACAAGCGTCTCAAGACGGTGGAGAAGCTGGTCGGCTGGCTGTCGGGCGTCTCGCTGCTGGCGCCCTATCCGGCCTTCCGCAAGCTCCACCTCGAGCACCACGGGCACACCAATGACCATGAGAAGGACCCTGATTTTTGGGTCGCCGGCCCGTCGCGGTGGGCCGTGCTGTGGCGCTGCGCGACGATCTTGCCCCACTACTACTGGCGCATTTTCATCGGCGCGATCCGGTCGCCCCACGCCCGGGACGTGGCGTCGATCGGGGCGCTGCTCGGCTATGTCGCCCTAGCGGCGGCCATCGCTTTGGTGGGCCACGGCGCGTGGGTGTTGATGGTTTGGGTCGGCCCGGCCCTGATGGCGACGGCGGTGCTGGCCTTCGTCTTTGACTGGCTGCCGCACCAGCCGCACACCTCCAGGGAGCGCTATAAGAACTCTCGGATTCTGCTCTTCCCGGGCCTTGGCGTGCTCTTGACGAATCAGAATCTTCACCTGATCCACCACCTTTACCCGCGCATTCCGTTCTACCGCTACGGCACCTTCTTCCGCGAGGCCCGCTCGGCGCTGCGCGCCAAAGGGGCGCCCATCGTCGATCTGGCCAAACGGGGCGGTGACGCGGAGGTCCCGGGGAAGGTCTGAAGCGCGACGCCGGCAGGCCGAGGGGCGCGCCGGCGCCTTCTGCTCTCGGAGAGCTAGGGGCAGATGCCGCCGCCGCCGCACTTCTCGGCGCGGCAGAGGATGTGGGCGTAGGCGTTGTGCAGCATGTAATTCGTGGTCGGCGAATTGGCCGCGGCGGTCGTGCAGGCGCCGCAGAGCTGGTTGTCGACCAGCATTTTGTTGTCGACGACCACCGACGCGTGCACATTATTCGCGAAGCAGGGATTGTCGACAAAGAAGCGGTGGTTGTCGACCCGGGTGCCTTTCTGGGAATCACCGCCGCAGGTCGTGGCGTCGAGCTGGAGCTCGGTGCCGACGCCGAGGTCCGGAATCCCGAGGGCGTCCCACTGGTCGCGCATGAAGCCGGGGCGGCCGCCGGCGACGTTATTCTGATCGTGCACCACGGCCCAGACGTCGTCGCCGGTGAGGCCCTGGGTCAGGGCCGCGATGTCGGTCCCGCCGGCGGGGGAGTAAGCGTCGGCGACGCCGTCGAGCATGATGACGCCGTGGAGCTGGTGCTCGCGGCCGATGTGCTGAGCGATGCCGGCGCCGCCGGACCAGCCGACGATGATGATCTTGTGCCAGAGCACGTCGTCTTCGCACTCGGCGACCGCTTCCCCTTCGGGGATCAGGGACGTGCAGCTGCCGGCGTCGAGGAAGTCGTCCCACGCGCCGTCGGTGTCTTGGGCTGCGAGCTGGACCAGCAGGCGACGTAGCCGAACCTCGACGGTGTCGTGGATGGTCGTCGTGTAAAGGCCGACGGGAGGGGCCGTGGTGTGGACGCCGGTGATACCGAAGGCGGCGCGGTGGCGGCCTTCCGCATAGCAGTCTTGGGCGGCGGGCTCCGTGGTGAGCGCCTGGCAAATATTCTGGAGCTGCGAGGCGAGGCCGCCGGTGTCGTAGGCCACGCCGAGGCTGCGGAAGCCGTAGTGGCCGGCGGTGAAGAGAAGGTTCTGGCTCTTGGCGGGCTCACCGCCGGCGCCGGTGAGAAAGACCACGAGCTGGTCGTTGACCTCCGCCGTCGGGTCGGTGGCCACGTCGGGGCGGGTCATCACGTGCTGGCCGAAGTCATTGGCGCAGAGGTTGTCGCCGAGGATGCCGTCGCCGTCGCAGGGCGGGATGATCGTCGCGAGGACCGGCGGATTCGGATTCTCCACACAGGCCGCGTGGAGCTGGGGGGCGCCGACGGAACAAGCCCACATGGCCGCCGTCAGAAGAGCTGATGCGACCCCAGGCCGCCCCGGGGCCGGCCGGCGTCGGCGGCGACCGGCGGGGATTTCAGCGGTGGTCTGTGGGGTCTTTCGCTGGCTGTATCGCTGGGTCATGGGAATGTCCTTCTAGGTTTCGCCCGGAGTCGCGGGCCGCACTCCGGGGGTATGGATCTGGTGATGAAGCGTCCGTCCATAACCCTCTGGCGACATCGCTCGGAGGATCTGGACATTGGGGCGCCGGAGTCGACGACTTTTTTGCTGTGGGCGGCCCCCGTCGGGGTGGTCGGCGCGGTGGAGTCCGGCGGGTCGATGGGGGTGGATGGCCGCATCTTTGGGTTGAGACGGCGGGTTTCATCGCGGCCATCCAGGACAATAGGCCTGCTCGAATGGTCTTTCTGACTCCGATAGAGTCGAAGACGTCACCCCTTCCCCCTAACTATCTGCCCGGAGGAACCATGCAGATCAAGAAACTCGCCCCCAAGGCCGTGCGCAAGGCCCGCAAGCTCGAAGACTTCGTCCACCTTTCGGACGACGAACTGCGCCGGGTCACGGCCGGCGGCGGCCTCGACGGCGGTCCGGACGTGGACCCGGAGACGTGCGCCATCCACTTCTACTACCCCGCGGACTCGCTCGCCTGAGCCGTTCGCGCCCCCACCGGTCGGCGCCGAGCCGGCCGGGCACCCCGCCGCCGTCGGTCCGGATCCTGCGCGGCGGTCGCCGGCGGCTCGAAGCCGAGTGCCGACGGCTCGCCGCGGAATGCGGCCCGTCGGCGGTGCTGTCGCCGACCCGAGCGCGTCCGTGGCACGGAGTCCTCACGCTCCTGGAGGCGCTGCCCGCCTGGCGGTCGGCCGGTGAGATTGAGTCCCTGCGGCGAGAGCATTCGGCCGTGCTCGCGCGGATTCCTGGGAGCCCCGGACGGCTCCGGGACGACGGAGCCGACGGCGCCCGGTCGCTGATGGCGGCGCGGACGCTCTCGCACCTGAGTCACAACTTTCTGCTCCAGAAACCCCTCTTCGAAGGCCTGGCCGACGCCGTGCACGCCGCCGCCGCCGGCGTGACGCTCATCGTGCCCGACTTAGCGATCCTCGATCGGGAGAGCGTCGGACTCCTGCGCACGCTCTACCGCCGCCATCCCGGGACGGCCCCGTCCCTGGTCGTCGGTTTCGACCCGGATCGCCAGACGCCCGAGCCCGACGCCGACGGCCTGATCTGGGAGCTCCGCCTCGCGGAGGTCTGGCGGGTGATCTTGGGCTGGCTGACGCTGCCCGGCGCCGAAGCCGTCGACCTCCCGAGGGTCCCCGGTGCGCCCGCGGCCCCGGCGGGCCCCCACGGCGACCTTGATCCGACGCCTTCTGATCCTGAGACCGCGCTGGCGGCCGTGCGCGCGGCGTTTGAAAGCTTCGCCTTTGAATTCACCATTCGCGCCGGGCTGGCGCTGATCGCCGGCGGTGCCCCAAGCTCTGGTCGCGAACGCGCTGAAGTCCACGGCCTGGTGGCTTTGGCGGCCCACAACCGGCAGTTCCGTTCGTTGGGCAACGACCGGCTCGCCCGCTTCTTGTGTCAACACCTGGGCTTGGCCTTCGAGGCCGAAGATCGGCCAGAAGAGCGGTCGGCCGTGAGCTACCGCCTCGCGGTGGCCTACGGTCGCCGCCTAAAGGACCGGCCCAACGGCCTCCTGTGGTCCGAGCGCGCGATCGAAGAAGCTCGGCGCCTGGAGTCTTCCGGCGGAAACGATTCTTTT
Organism: Acidobacteriota bacterium; assembly: GCA_038747035.1. Lineage (GTDB taxonomy): Bacteria > Acidobacteriota > Thermoanaerobaculia > Multivoradales > J023 > JAUIJL01. The sequence goes on from JBCDKB010000312.1 coordinate 7,189, forward strand.
CCGGCCGCCGACCGGGCGATCCTCGAAGCCTGGGGCCGCAACATCAAGTCCTTCATGCTCACCGGAACCGGACGCTTGGCCGACGCGGCGCGGGAGTGCGAGCGCGCTTACCGGGAGCTCGACCGGGCCCTTGTCGGCGAGTCGGCGCCGCTGCAGTCGCCGCGGGCGGCGGTGAGGGAGGCCTCATTCTCGCGTTCGATCCTGGCGGACAACCTCGGCGCGATCTATCAAATGTCGGGGGACCGGGGGAAAACCCGGACCTGGAAAGAGACGTCCGACCGCCACAATCGCGAGGTGCCCGAGGTCGAGCGCTACGAGGCTCGCTTTTGGATCGCGACCTACCGGCGGCAGCACCGCCTCGACGCGGCGCGGGAGCGCGCCGAGCGCGGGCTTCTGGCCGCCCGCCGGGAGCACGACGCGCTCCGGGAGTATCGCTACGGCGTCGAATTGGCGGATCTTTGCTATCGACTCCGGGACGCTGCGGGGGCGCTCACGCACTATGCCGACGCGGAACAGCTCTACCGGCGCCTCGGCTCGCCGTCTTTCCTGCGTCCGACGCGCCTCGCCCCAGCGGCGGCCGCCGCGCGGTCGGGCTCGATCGACGAAGCCCTCCGGCGCATCGACGCGTCGCTCGCCGATCTGTCGCCGGATCGCACGGTCGCCAGGGCCCAAGGCCTGGCCCTGCGCGGACTGAGCCTGGCCCGGGTCGGTCGCGCCGTCGAGGCCGAGTCCGACCTCGACGGGGCGATCGACCTCGCCGTTGAAATCGGCGAGCGCGACCTGCTGCTGTCGGTCGCGATCAGCGCCGGCCGCGCCTGCCAGATCCTCGGCCGCGACGGGGACGCGCGGGCGGCGTACGCCCAGGCCCTGGCGCTGCTCGGCGGGGACGGCCCGTCTGCCGAAGACCGACGCGCGGCGCCGCCGGGCCTCGAGCTCGCGGCGTGGCTGGGATTCCTAGAAACCGGTGGGTCTTCGGACGCCGGTGAATGCACGGAAACCGTCGCCGGGCCTTCCGAGTCCGCCCGGCTCTCGGGCCGTCGCCGCGCCCTGTCGCTGGTCGACGGGGCGCTGGCCGACGCCGAGACCTGGTGGCGTTTGCCCCGCCTGCTGGCCGAGCTCGAGGGCTCCGGGGGCGCCCCACTGGACGATTTTCAGGTCGATCGGCTCCGCCTGCTGATCACCTAGCCGGCGTCGGACCGTGTCTTTTGTGGCCTTGGCGCCCCGGGCTCGCCGAGCCCGGCGGTCCGGCTGTGTTCCACTGGAGGGAAACACATCCGTGGAGAGACACAGAGGAGGATTCGCCATGGAGGCCACCGATCGAGAGGATCTGCGCCGGGACCACGGACCTGAGCAGATCCGCGCCCCTTATTGCCCTACGTGGTGACGTCGACGGAGCGCGATCGGCAGTTCCTGTGGAGCGCGGTTCTGGCCGGCGTCATCTTTTTCATTATCGGCATGCTCAAGAGCCTGGCCGTGGACAAGCCGATGCTTCGATCCGGCCAATGACCAGAGGGCTCGCGTCCCCGGCAGGACCCTAGCGAGCCCGGAGTACGCCGGACATCTCGCCGAGGATGCGGTGCCGTTCGACCCGGAGGGCGGCGGCCGCCGCCGCGGCGTTGGCGTGGATGCCGGTGTCGAGGGGATTCTGGTGGAGTCGCGCCGCGTCATAGAGGGCGTCATGGGCGTAGCCGAGCGCCGCCAGCCGGTCTGCGCCGTTGCGGCGATTGCGGCGGGCCGACACGGTGCTCGCCGCCGTGAGCGCCGCGCGACTGGCGGCCACCTCAGCGGCGACGGTCGCGTGGTGGGCGCCCCGGTCGGTGTTTTCATAGGTGTCGAGCGTCTGCTGCGCGGCGTCTGAGCGCCGAGCGGAGCGCGCTTGGTGAGCGGCGATGTCGTCCCGCGCTTGGCCGCTCGAGAGGTCGGCGTTCGCTTCACCGAAGGCCGTCACGGCTTCGAATGGGAGCTCGCCGTGGACCAGGACTTCCTTTGTGCGGCGCGCATCCAGGAGCCCCTGCCACTGCTGGCCGGTGAGGTCCCCCGAAGGCTTCGCCGCGGTGGCGGCGGCATGTGACGCCGCCGAGTAGTCGGCGCCGCGGACGGCGGCTTCCTGCTCGCCGGCTTTCTCCCACAGGTTCTTCCAGTCGTCGCGAGCGGCGGCGCCGAGTCTTGGCCTCAGCTCTGCCTCGGCGCCGTCTTTGGAGCTGACGTCGACGATATTCGCGCGGTCGACCTGCAGCAGGTCGGCGGTGATGCGCCCGGTTTTGCTCTGGTTGAATTTTGCGCCTTGGGCGTTGGTGACGTCCTCGGCACCTTTGGTGAACGAGATATAGGCGGTGTCTTTGCCGCCGACGTGCTCGAGGGGTGAAGCGTCGCTTTCGGGGGCTTCGCCGACCAGCGCTTGGCGCTTGTTTAGACGCTCGAGGTCGCGGTCGGCCCCCGCGCCGTGCTTCTTGGTGATCGAGCGCGTTTGGAAGCGGGGCGTGAAGAGACCGTTGGCGTCTTTGACGTATTCGAGGCCGTCGCTTCGGTTAATGAAGAGAGAATTCTTGTCGCCGGCGTCGGCGGCGACGGCTCGATAGAGCTGGGCGTCCTGGTCATGGGAGAGGGCGCCGAGCTTGTCTATCCGGTGCCCGTCGGGGTTTGTGAGGTAGATCGACGTTCCGTCACGCTCAAGGCCGTGGCCCTCCGGCTTGAGGCGATTGCCATGGAAGGTTTGACGCACGGCGTCCCAGGCTTCGTCGGTCGTCGCGTCCTCGCCGAGTCCCGCCACCGAGCGCTTGATGTCGTCGGCGAGCGCCAGTCGCGCGTAGCCGTAGGTTTCAGCGGCGGTCCCGCTCCTCGGCTCGTGGGCGAAGAGCTTCTTGAGCTGAAGGGGGGCGGTTGAAGTAGGGCCAGTGACGGCTGGCCGCGCAGGGGCCTGGGTAGGGCTCTGCCGCGGCAGCAAACGGCCGAGGGAGACCTGGCGCGGGCGGAAGGCGGGCAAACCGCCCGGCTCGCCGCCGACCGTGGGCGGCCGGTCGAAGGCGATAGCGGCGAGGCGGTGCGAAGGCCGCGGGGTCTTGCCGCCGGGCCCTAGGAGCTCAGTGTCCGCTGGGGATCTAGCCTCGACGGACTCCCGTCGGTCGGCGACTTTCGTCGACGCTGATGTTCTCTTCGGAGCTGTGGCGGGCGCTTCAAAAGCCATGGCGACTCGAGGATTTGATTTCACATCATCGCATAGCCACCCGCCCCCGGGGCTCGTGGACGTCGACCGGCCGGTCGACGGAGTCGGCTTCGGAGTCACTCTTGACACCCCGCCGTGGAATCAGGCAAGGATCTGGGCAGCCGCACCATGATCGCCTTCGGTGGCAACGGCCCTCTGCACGCGACGCGTGTCGCCC
>JBCDKB010000313.1:0-10557 GCA_038747035.1 Acidobacteriota bacterium
CACCGCTACGCCCTGCTCTACGGCCGCGGTCCGCTGGTGATCCACGCGATTCGGCAGCAGCTCCAAGAGAAGCGCGGCGAGAAGGAAGGCGACCGCCTCTTCTTCACCTGGCTGCGCTCCTACATCAAGAACTTCACCTACAAGGTCGCCGAGACGCGCCACTTGATTTCGATCCTCGATCAGGTCACCGGCGAGTCCTGGCAGCCCTTCTTCGAGCGGTATATCTACGGTCCGGAGTCACCGCCCGTCGACTGACGACCGTCGAGGGGCGGCTGGCTTCCTGGAAGCGGCTAGTCGCCGGTGGCTCCTTCGGCCGCGGCGGGCTTCTCCGCCCCGGCCTTCTCCGCCCCGGCCTTTTCAGTCGCGGCGAGGGCGAAAAGCGCCTCGGCGGTCCGAATGAAGATCGTCTTGCCGGAGATCGCCGGCGACGCGGCGAGGCGACCGGCGTCGAGGTGGTTCTTCGAGAGGACCTTGAATTCGCGGCCCGTCTGCACCACGGACACGGTGCCGTCGGCGGCGGTGAGGTAGAGCTTGCCGTCGGCGTGCACCGGCGAGCCGCGGTGCGGCCCTTGGTGGACCCGCTCGGCGTAGACCTTCTCGCCGGTCGACGCGTCCAGCACCGTCAGCCGGCCGTTCTCGCCCGCCAGGTAGACCAGGCCGTCGGCCAAAATCGGCGACGGCACGTCAGGCGTGCCGGCGTCGAGCTTCCAGGCGAGCTCGACCCTCTGGGCCCCGCCCTGGGCGGCGCCGGGGCGCAGCCCGAAGACCGGCCCGCGCTTGGCGGTCGGGGCAATCACCAGGCCATCGGCGGAGACCGGCGACGCCACCAGCCGGAAGAAGGAGTTGTAGTTGTCCTTGGGATTCAGCGTGCCGTAACGCCACAGCTCGTGCCCGTCCGTCGCTCGATGGGCGGTGATGTAGTCGGCGCCGTGCACCAGCAGCGACTCGACGTCGCCGTCGCCGTCACGGAAAGGCACCACCGAGGTATAAGCGTGCAGGCACTCCCCCGTGGCGTCGGTCGAGCGCTCGTGCTTCCACAGCTCTTTGCCGGTCGACTTGTCGAGGGCCACCACCAGCTGGGCGTCGGTGTGCAGCAGCTGGAGCACCAGCTGATCGCCGACGATGAGGGGCGAGGTGGCGAGGCCGAAGAACATATTCGGCGCCCCGTAGCGCTCGCCGAGCAGCACCTCCCAGGCCTTATTGCCCTTGAGGTCGAAGGCCGCCAGCTGGCCGGTGCCGAAGAGGGCGTAGACGTGCTCGCCGTCGGTCACCGGCGACGGCGCCGCCGCGTTGGTCTCGTGGGCGAATTGCTCGAAGACTTCGATCTTGCCCGCGTTCATCGAGCGACGCCACTGCTCTTTGCCGTCGCGGCCGACCGCCAGCAGCCACAGCGCCTCCTTGCCCTTCTCGGTCGAGGTCAAAAAGATCTGATCTCCCCACACCACCGGCGATGAGGCGGCCCAGCCCGGTAGGTCGAGGCGCCAGAGGACGTTCTCATCCCCGTCTTCGCCCGAGCCCCATGACGTCGGCAGCCCTGTTTCGGCCGAAAGGCCGTCCATCGTCGGACCGCGCCAGTGCGGCCAGTGGTCGCCGCCCACCGCGGGGGCAGCGAGGAGAAGAGTCACGGCGGCGAGCAGGGGGCACATCAGACGCACGGGGCGGTCCTTTCAAGCAATGGGAGCGTTCAAGTGGAGGGGGCCTAACCGGCCGGATACAGGGTCGGCGCCCCGGGTCCGACCGGTAAACCGATGCCGAAGACCCAGAGGTAGAACAGAGCGATCCAGCCGATGAGAAAGGCGACCGAATACGGCAGCATGGTCGCCACCATGGTGCCGATTCCTAGATCTTTCTTGTACTTCGTCGCCACCGCCAGGATGAGTCCGAAATAGCTCATCATCGGCGTGATGAGGTTGGTCGACGAGTCGCCGATTCGATACGCCGCCTGAATCACCTCCGGGCTATAGCCGACGGTCATCAGCATCGGCACGAAAATCGGCGCGGTGACCGCCCACTGGGCGCTGGCGGACCCCAACATGAGGTTCACGAAGCAGCACATCAGAATGAACGGCAGGAAGACCGCGGGATTGTCGAGGTTGAGCGCGACCAGGGTTTCGGCGCCGAGCACCGCCAGGATCTGGCCGAGACCCGAGTAGGCGAAGAACGCCACGAATTGCGCCGCGAAGAAAACCAGCACGATGTAAAGACCCATGCTGCGCATGGCGTCGGCCATGGCGTCGATGATGTCCCGGTCGTTGCGCATCGTGCCGACGATGCGGCCGTAGACGAAGCCTGGAATGACGAAGAAAATCACGATCAGCGGCACGACGCTGCGCAGGAGCGGGCGAAAAGCGTCGGGGCCGACCGCCAGCGGGTCGGGATTGCGGAGCAGGCCCCAGCCCGGGATCCACTCGAAGAGCTGGGCGCCCGGGAATTTCGGCCCGGCGAAGATAACGATGGCCAGGGTCACGAGCAAGGCGCTCAGGCCGGCGTAGCGCAGGCCCTTGCGCTCCTCGTCGGTGACCTCCGCCATATTCGCGGACTCGCCGAGGTCTTCGGACGCTTCGGAGTCATCGTAGGTCCCGAGGCGCGGCTCGACGATCTTGGCGGTGACGAACCAGCCGATGGCGGTCACCAGGAAGGTGCTCGCCATCATGAAGTACCAGTTCACCGCCGGGTGCACTTCATACGCCGGGTCGACGAGCTGGGCCGCCTCCTGGGTGATGCCCGCGAGCAGCGGGTCGACGGTGCCGATGAGCAAATTCGCCGAGTAGCCGCCGGAGACGCCCGCAAAGGCGGCGGCCATGCCGGCCAGCGGATGGCGTCCGAGGGAGTGGAAGATCGCCATCGAGAGGGGGATGAGCACGACGTAACCCATCTCGCTCGCCGTATTGCTGAGCACGCCGGCGAAGACGACGATGAAGGTCACCTGATTCTTCGGTGCGCCGAGCACCAGGGAGCGGACTGCGGTGGTGAGCAGACCCGACTTTTCAGCCACGCCGACGCCGAGCAGCGCCACGAGCACCGTGCCGAGGGGCACGAAGTTGGTGAAGTTGGTCACCAGGCTCTGGCTGATCCAGCGAATCCCGTCCCCGGTCATCAAGCTGCTGACGGTCAAGAGCGTCCCCGCCGAGGCCGGCCGAGGATCTTCGACCTGGAGACCCAGGGCGGCGGCGATACCCGAGACCACGACCACGGAGAGGGCGAAAAGCGCGAAAAGCGACACGGGGTGTGGCAGCAGATTTCCGAGCCATTCGACGAAGGCGAGGAAGCGATCGAAGGGCCGGCGCGACGGGGACGATTCGGGGGCGGTCTTGCTCATCCGCGCATGGTACCAGCGGCAGGCCGACTCGGAGCCGCAGCGGGTCAAGGCACGGTCCCTGATCTGTCAACCGCCGCTTGAACACCTTCGTCCGCGGGTCGGCGGTATTGTCGACGGTTCATGCGTTAGCATATTGCCTGCCATGCGTACGTTCGCCGTCATGCCGGATCCGGCTCCGGGATCCAAGGAATCCGACTCACCCCGTGCTTCGGCTGCCCCCGCGACCCATCCGACCGCGGCCCGGCACCGTTTCCAGCACATCGCACTGAGCAACCCGGCGACCCGGACGCCCGCCGTGGCGACGCCTTCTGATGGCCTGGCTTCGGTGATCCAGCCCGCCTGGCACCACGTGCAATCGGGGACCAAGGTCCGGAAGCTGAACCTCAAGAACAATCAGGACGGCACCTGGACCCACAGCTCCACAGGCTCGATTTTCAAAGACACGGGTGCCAAACACACCGACGGCTCCCCGTTGCTCCAGCCCAGCGGCGCCACCACGCCGACACCGTCCACGACGACCACGACCGGCAACACTCAGAACGTTCTGTTCCGCGTGCTCGAGTCCGGCAAGATCGACTACCTGCCGAATACGCCGACCGCGCGCTCGACGGCCGGGGGCAAGTACCTCGAGATGGGCCGGGACGAGTTTTCGATCTTCAAGGCCGGGGGTAAACGCACCCCGAGCGACAAGATCATGGATCCGGTGACGCTGAAGAAATACGCCTACGACGAGACCGGGAAGCAGGTCTATGCGTGGGACAAGACCAAGCCCGGAGGTCGCGGCGCCAAGCTCTCGACGACGGCTCCCTCGGGCGGCAAGAGCGAAAACCAGCAGATCATCGACCGGCTCAAAAATAAGGAGCTGGTGGACCGACGCCGGAAAGATCGAACCAGCGAAGGGTTGAGCCCTTTCGACGTGGGCACCTACAAGTCCAAGACCGATGTCCCAGAGACCGTGACGCCACTCTCCGGCATCGGCGCCTGGACGGCCAAGGGCGCCGACGTTAATCGCGACCACATCCCCTCCGGCGAGTCCCTCAATCGGCGCGGGGATAGCTCCGCCTACTCGGAAGGTATGACGATCGCCATTCCGAATCCCGAGATGCACCGCAAATTCAGTCCGACCTTCGGCGGCAAACAGAAGAGCTTCGACCACATCTCGGATAGCAGCGGTCCGCCAAAGAAAAAGCGACGGGTCGAGATCGACACGGATCATCCCCAGCTCGGGGCGTACCGGGACTTCAAGCACATGCTGGTCAATACCCGTGGCCAGGACTATTCCAGCTCACATCCGATGCTCGATCTCACCAAGGACCCCAACCGCGCACGGCAGGTCGGCGGCTATCGGCGCATGCACCGGCTGAACGCCAAGATCCATGGGCGCAAGGGCAAGAAGCGGGGCTACGATCCAACCGCCAAAGGCTTTAACTTCACCTTCGACGGTGCGAAGAGCTTCACCTACACCCCGAGCACCCAAACCGTCGGCAAGCAGATGAGCGATCTCTTCTCCGACGAGCTCCAGCATCTCAACCAGGTCAAAAAGGTTTAAGGGACGAGCTAGCTGGACGCCCCGTGTCGGCGGGCTTCGATATCGAGAGCTACCGCCTCCGCCGTCCGGATCCCGTCGATGCCCGCCGACAGGATGCCGCCGGCGAAACCCGCGCCTTCTCCGGCCGGGAAGAGGCCTTCGATCGCCACGCTATGGCCGTCGTCTCGACGCTCGAAGCGTAGGGGTGAGGAGGTTCGGGTTTCCACGCCGGTCAAAATCGCGTCGTGCATGGCGAATCCCGGGATCTTGCGATCAAACCGCGGAATCGCTTCGCGGATGGCGTCGATTGCGAAGCTCGGCAGGCTGTCCGAGAGGTCGCAGAGCCGGATACCCGGTTTGTACGACGGCGTGACGCTGCCGAGCTCGGTGGACGCGCGGCCGGCGAGAAAGTCGCCGACCCGCTGACCCGGGGCTTTGTAGTCGCTGCCGCCGAGGGTGAACGCCTGTGACTCGAGGCGTCGCTGGAGCTCGATGCCGCCGAGCGGACCGCCGGGGTAGTCGTCGGGGGTGATGCCGACCACGATCGCCGCGTTGGCGTTACTTTCGTCGCGGGCGTATTGGCTCATGCCGTTGGTGACGACCCGGCCCGGCTCCGACGTGGCGGCGACCACCGTCCCGCCCGGACACATGCAGAAGCTGTACACCGAGCGTCCGTTGCCGCAGTGGTGGACGAGTTTGTAGTCGGCGGCGCCGAGGATCGGATGGCCGGCGAATTTGCCGAAGCGACGGTCGTCGATGAGCGCCTGCGGGTGTTCGACGCGGAAGCCCAGCGAGAACGGCTTGGCGACCGCGTACACGCCGCGGCGCAAGAGCATCTCAAAGGTGTCCCGGGCGCTATGGCCGACCGCCAGCACCAGGTGGTCAGTGCGGATCTGCTCGCCGTCGGCGAGCTCGACGCCGCGCACGGCGCCGTCTTCGATATGGAGGTCGGTGACGCGGGCCTGGAAGCGAATCTCACCGCCGAGGGACTCGATCTCGGCGCGCATCTTCTCCACCATCTTGACCAGCCGGAAGGTCCCGATATGGGGCTTGCTGACGTAGAGGATCTCCTCTGGCGCCCCGGCCTTCACGAATTCCTCGAGCACTTTCCGACCGTAGAGCTTCGGGTCGCGGACCTGGCTGTAGAGCTTGCCGTCGGAAAAGGTGCCGGCGCCCCCTTCGCCGAATTGCACATTCGACTCCGGGTCGAGCGTGCCCTTGCGCCATAGCGCGAAGGTGTCCTTGGTGCGTTCCCGCACCGCCTTGCCGCGCTCGAGAATGAGCGGTCGATAGCCCATCTGCGCCAGGACCAGGCCGGCGAAGAGGCCGCAGGGCCCCATGCCGACCACGACCGGACGCGGCAGCGATCCGGTCGTGGAGGCCTGCGCCTTTACGACGAATTGGTAGCGGGTGGGCGGCGCCGCCCGCACCTGGGGATCGTCGGCGAATTTCTCGAGCAATGCACTGTCCCGCGTCGTCTCGACCAGCACGCTATAGATCAAGGTCACCTGGCGGCGGCCGCGCACGTCGTAGCTCCGCTTGAACACCGTTAGACTCTCGAGCTCGTCGCGACGGATCTTCAGGCGATCCACGACGGCGCCGGCCAGGTCCTCCTCGGGGTGATCGATCGGCAAACGGATAGCGTCGAGTCTCAGCATGGTCGAATCCTGGCGCGGGCGGCCTGGGTGGGTCAGTGTCCGGAACTGTCGATGACGGACCGTCGTCGCAGCCGAAGCATAGGCGAAGAACCGCCGAACCGCGACGCCGGACGGCGGGATGAACCGGCCGTGCGCCGCGCGATTCGCCGGGATTCACACCCCGCCGATCGTCGCCGACCAGCGGCTGGTATCCCCGCTTTCGAAGCCGTCACCGAAGATCAGCGAGGTCAGGCCTCCGTCTCGGGTGAGATCCACGGTCCCGGCTGTGTAATTGAAAGGCTCGGTGATCAGCCCGACCTGGAGGTCGCTATCGACGCTGTCGTCGAGGCCGACGTCCGGGAGCGTTTCCAGGAACCCTTCCGGCGCCACCACCTCGATGCGGTAGGTCCCCGTCGGAAGCCCGTCAAAGCTATAGAAGCCGGCCGGATCGGTGACCGTCGTCTCGAGGACCGAGGTCCCCGATGCGTTGCGGAGATTGACCACCACGCCTTCAATCCCCGGCTCCGTCGGATCCTGCAGACCGTCGATCTCGAGGTCTTCAAAGACCCGGTTGCCCAAGCGTCCACCGGTCGGTTCGTCGCATGGGGAAAGTTCCGACGTGTGGTCCGACTCGAAATTCGTGGCGGTGGCGGTCAAGACGTTGACCTGGGTCGTGGTGTCAAACATAAAGCTGCCGGCGCCCGCGCCGTCGGTGGTAACTCGCACTCGCCCGAGGTAGGTCCGCGCTTCGCCGAAGCCGCTGCCGTCGCAGGCCGGATTCGAGAAGAAGCGGATATCGAAGGGCAGATTCGGCTCAGAGTCGAGCGTGCCTTCGATCCGAGTCGTCCCCGGGGCGATCTCCGTCACCTGGGTGATCTCCGGGAAGTTCTGGAGACGATTCGGTCCGAAGTCGCCGTCCCCCGCGTCATTCGCGGTCGGACCGTTCGGCGCCGTGGAGGCCACGGCCAGGTCGATCGCCAGGCCGCCGTTGTCAAAAACGCTATTCACCATCAGGCTATTGCTCGAGGCATCCTGGGCGCCGGCGGTGCCGTCGGGATCGAGCACGGAGATACCGGCTCCGCCGTTAAAAGCGATGACGTTCGGAATGAACTCGATGGACGGCTCATAGGGGCCGACGGCGACGAAGGACGACTCGACGATGCGGATGCCGTCATCCACATTGCCGAGGGGCGCCGTGCCGGTGACGTCGGTGCCGATGCGATTATCCAAGACGTCCACCGCCCGAGTGTCGCCTTCGATGAGCACGCCGTGCCCTTCGCCATCTCCGTTACCGGAGATCACGTTACCGAGTCGGCCGAAGAATGAGAAGGGACCGCCGAGGCTCACGTTCTGGGTGCGGGTCCCCGCTTCCGCACGCAGGTGGACGCCGTGGAGCGTATTGGGCACCGCCAGCAGCCCGGCCTTATCGGTGCCGATGAAATTAGCCCACACCGAAACCGACTCAGAGCCGGAGATCAGCACGCCGTCGCCCGAATTACCCGAGATCTGATTCGCGACGACCGTGGCCCCCGTGATGCCGACCAGAAAAACGCCGACGCCGCCGTTCGGAACCGCCGCGTCCCCCGCCCGGTTGGTGCCGATCGTATTGCCGCTGATCACCGTCGTATCGCCCTGGATCCGGGCGCCCACGTTGAAATTTCCCGAGATCACATTCGATAGCACTCGACTGAAGGTGCCGGTGACCAAGACCCCCGAGCCCACGATCCCGTTGCCTAGGGCGACGGTGCCGGCGCGGTTCGTGCCGATCGTATTGCGGGACACCTCATGGCCAGATCCGCCGACCGAGATTCCGCCCGCGGTATTTCCGGAGACCAGGTTGCCGGCCTCAGGGAACGCGCCGCCGACGACGCTATTGGCACCGCCGAGGCCGATGCCCCGGAAATTCGGGGCCGCCGTGTCGCCGGCGAGGTCCGTGCCGACATAGCAGGTTTCGATGGTCGCGCCGTCGGCGAAGACCGCGATGCCTTCCGTGGTGAATCCGGAGATGACAAAGCCGCGGATCAGGACCGGCTCCGCCTGCACCGCCAAACCCGGAAAGGCCCCGCCGCCGGTGAAAGCGAGCTGCACCAGGGGTTCGCCGGCGAATCCGGGCTGGGACGTGCCGTCGAGCGTCAGCTCGTCGGTGATCTCGAGCGCACCGCCGCCGACGCCGATGGTAACCGGGCCCCCGCCGCCGACGGCGAATCGCACCGTATTGGGGCCCGCCGTCGCATTCGACTGCTCGATGGCGGCGCGCAGCGTGCACTCCCCGGACGGCGGCACCGGCGGATCCGCGGTCGGGTCGTTGGCCGTGTCGCAGAGGCCGTCGAGGTCGTAGGAGTCCCCCGTATTGTCCGAGGAGTTGACCGTGAACACCACTCCGGCAACCGCCGGCACGTGCACGAGCCGACCCGTCCCGTCGAGCGTCAGCAGGTCCCGCCCGGCGCGGTCATCGACGCGGATGCGCCCGAAGGCTTCGCCCTGGTTCCGCACGGCCGCCGAGAAAAGCTCGTTCTGGACGTCGCGGAGCGCCCCGGCCGCCTCCCCGGGCCACGTCGACGGGAGTGGGGAGAGGCCTCCGGCGCTGAGTTCCGCCGACGACCGCGCCCACGCCACGGGCCGGTCGACGCCGTTCAAGGCCAGCAGTTCTTCGTAGCCGTCAAAGTCGACGTCGAAGGCGAGAATTCGCTCCACGTCGCCGGGGGCTTCGACCGCCATCGGCATTTCGGTGAAAGGCCGGCCGTCCTGAAACGAGCGCGTCGACGGGTAGTGCGGGTAGACGGCGGCGAGGTTGCCGAAGCGCACGGCGAGGTCGGCGCGGCCCGGTTCACCGGCTCCACCGCGGCGCAGCACGACCACGTCGTCGACGCCGTCGCGGTCGAAGTCGAGCACCGCCATGTCGACGGCGGCGGGCGCGGCCAAAGCGGCGTCCGAGGCCGCGGCGCTCGGCGGCAGCAGCACGGTACGGGCCCGCGGCCAGTCGAACCGGTCCAGGTCGAGGGGCGCGTCAGCGATCAGCGGACCGGCGCACAAGACGGCGCCGAGCGCAAAGGAAACGAAGAGTCGGGGGCTGGAGTGAGGAGTAGACAGTGGCACGGGGTCCTCCGGTGGAACCGGCCCCGTGGATTCGAGGGCCGGCTACTGACCCCCAACAGACAAAACTGTCGATCCCGTCGGCTCCGGAAGCGCACCGGAAAGGCCGAAGCCGATCCACGCCAGCCCCTGCTCGCCCTCTGCCCCCCGTCGCTGCGCCCGATTGAGCGCGACCGCCGGCGGATAACGGCGGAGCTCGCGGTAAAAATCACCCATCAGGCGCCGGGCGCCGGCGTCGCTCACCGCGAGCCGGCTCGACAGCACCCGACGCGAGCCAGCCGCCAAGAAAGCGTCCGCCAGGCCGACGCCGGGCCGCGACCAGTCCTCTCCCCTCGGCGTGAAGCTGGCGCTGCCTCGGCACGACGACAGCACGAGCAGCTCGGAACGCGCGTCCAAATCGAGGATCTCCCGGACGGTCAGGCGGCCGTCGTGCTGGCCGCCGGCGGCGTGCGCCGCGCCGGGCGCAAAAGAAAGACTCGAGAAGAGCGGCGACTCCGGCTCCACCTGACCGTGGATCGCCAGGTGCACCAGCTCCGCCGGAAAAGCGCGCCGCGCGGCGAGCTCGGTGGCGCTCGGCCCGACGACCAGGTCGGCCCCGATCGCCGACGCTACGTCGCCGGCTTCCGCCACCGCTTCGGGGAGCGCCGGCCCGTCGACCCCGCGCTCCACCGCCAGCGCCACCCGCCCGTCGGCCCCGGAGGCCCGCCGGAGCAGCACCCGGGCGGACGGCGCCGACGTCACGACGTGATCCTCGATCAGGAACCCGCCGTCCCCGCCGGTCCCGTCGTGGAGCGCCGCCCAGGGCAGCTGGTGCAACGGGCCCATGGGCACGATCGTCAGCCCCATGCCGCGCTCCAGACCCGCCGCGTAGAGCGGCCGGACCAGCGCGTCGTAGAGGCCGGCCGCCGCCGGTCGCCAGGCGCCGGGCTCGGGCGCGGCGCCGGCGACCTCCCGTTCCAGCAGATCGACCAGCAGCTGCG
>JBCDKB010000314.1:0-10527 GCA_038747035.1 Acidobacteriota bacterium
CGGCTGCCCGAGCTCGAGCAGGCCGTGGCGGGGTGCCTCGACGGCGAGTGACTGGATGCCGGAAAAGGAATCGCCCGCCCGGGAAGGAGTCACACGGGCGGGCGTTACGGGGCGGACATGACATCCGCCCTCGGCGGAGGCGAGGCGTTATGCTGCGGCTTCCCGGGCCCGTCGCGCCGCGATGAATGAGCGCACGCAGAGGATGAGGAAGATCACTGAGAGCAAGGCCACGAGGCCCTGGGCGATCACCGCCGCCGGGCGTTCGACCTCGGCGCCGGTGAGCATGGTGAGCATCTTAAAGAACCCACTGACGGTGCCGAGGGTGCCCAGCAGAGCGACCATCGCGGCGCCGTGCATGGCGTGCTTGAGGAATTTCTCTGAGCGCGCCAGCACGCCGAGCAGGAAAGCCGGGATGCCCAGGAAGGCAGGAATCAGCGCCGTGACGCTCTGGGAGCCGGTGGCGAAATAGCCCACGACGCCGATCGCAATGAGAACGGCTCCGTAGAGGATGGTGACAAGAGGCATCGAGTATCTCCTATGGCGAAGAAGCTAAAGTCGAGTTGCTGCAAGAAGTATCGCAAAAAAGGCGCTGCGTGTAGCAGGTGTCCGATCATCGCTGGCATGAAGCCTTCAGATCGACGCGCTTTCTTGAAGCGGGCGAAGAAGAAGCGCAAGAAAAAGAGCGGCTGAGGGCTGGGCAACCCGGTTCGGAACCTGGGACCCTGCCGTCTTAACCGCTCTTCAGTGCCAAAGCGCGGCCCGGTCGACGCTTCGACGGAGCCGCGCTTTCCGATGCCTGCTCGACGCCGAAATCAGCCGGCGGTCAGGTCTTCGACCGGCGAATCGCAATTCGCCTTGACCGATTCGATGCCCTTCTCGCGGGCCGCTTCCGAAGCGTACATCTGGCTGGAGCCGATGATCTGCTTGTTGGCGGCGAGCAGGTTGAAGAAGAACTTGCCGTTGGAAGCGACTTTGCGCTCGAAGCGGCTATCGTCCGGAGCGTTCTTACGCACGGACTCGACGCCGTTCTTGGCGCCGCTCTTGCTGGCGTAGCCCTGGCTCGCCAGGACTTGCTGCCCGTTCTTGGCGTTCAAGCGGAAGTAGGTCTTATCGTTCTTGCCGGCGTAGAGCTGATACTTCGGGTTCTTCACGTCAGACACGGAGCTTCTCCTCAGGAGATTGGGTTGCGGTCCGCAGCCGGGGCGCTACGGCGGCAGTTGGGGGTCGAGGCTTGATCTCAAGGGGGTAGAAGGATCTTATCAGGTCAACTATTTCTCCCCTTGCCCGGCTATGCCGCAGGACCCGCAGGTGTTTCTAGGGGCCACTGCCGCCTCCGCGCATCCCTATCCGGCAGCCGCACCGCCTCGGGCCGCCGGGGGCTCAGGGCCGGCGCCGTCGGCGCCCGAGGCCCAAGTCGCGCAGCCGCGACGCCAGGTCTTCCAGACTCTGGAGGTCGTGCAGTGGCAGGAAGTCGTCGACGTGGGGCAGGATCGCGCGGACGCCGGAGGCGATGGGCCGGTAGCCGTCGCCGGCGATCAGCGGATTGAGCCAAAGCAGTCGACTCGTACGCCGGGCGAGGCGGGCGGTTTGGGCGCCGAGCACCGCCGCGTCGCCGCGGTCCCAGGCGTCGGAAAGCACCAAGGTGACGCTGCCGCCGCCGAGCACCCGGCGGCCCCAGTCGCGGTGGAAGGCGCGGAAGGACTCGCCGATCCGGGTGCCGCCGCCCCAATCGACGATCGCCGCCGCGGCTTCGGAGAGGGCGCGGTCGACCTGGCGGTGCCCGAGCTCGCGGGTGATGCGGGTCAACCGCGTCGCGAAGACGAAGACCTCGAGGCGCTGGGTCGCGCCGCGCAGGCTATAAATAAAGGGCAGGAAGACCCGGGCGTAGGCTTCCATCGACCCGGAGATATCGCACAGGACCACGAGCGGCCGCGGCTTGGTCCGCCGCCGCCGGTAGCGGCGCACCACCGGCTCGCCGCCGGAGCGCAGGCTCCGCCGGAGCGTGGCGGCGAGGTCGAGGCGCCCGCCGCGGCGACCCGTCCGGGTGCGTCGCGTGCGCCGGAGTTCGAGTGTCAGGGGACTTTCGGCGATCAGTCGCAGCAGCTGGCGGCGTTCGTCGTCCGTGAGGCGGGCGAAGTCCTTGCGCCGGAGTCGCTCGGCGTCGCTGTGCAGCGCCACCGTCTCGACGATATCCGCGTCGAGGCGAGGCGCCTCGCCCTCGGGTGGCTCGAAGCTGCGCATGACCTGCTGCTGCTGTTGCTCGGCGATCCTCCGCAGCGACTGCCCGAGGTCGATTCTCCGGCGCAGTCGGGCATCCTGGTGCCAAAAGAGGTCGAAGATCGGGTCGAAGAGCTCACGGTGGCGCCGCCTCGACGTGAGTACCGCCCGCGTCGCGGCCTTGACTTCCGAGCGCTGACGCAGGTCGATGACTTCGAGGGCCGCCGTTAAGTCGGCGAGCTGGGCCGGCGTCACTTCGATCCGCACCTGCCGCAGGGCGCGGGCGAAGTGGACGAGGTTGGCCAGGAACGTCGAGCGCTCGCTGGGAGATTGCACGGCGGGATCCTATAATTTGAAGATCGTCTCAGGTGAAGAAGGTCCCCATGAAGCCGACGTCTCTTGACGGGTTGACCCGCGTAAATCGACCCAGGCGAGACCCGGTTGCCGCATTCTTTGCTGCCGCCCCACGCGTTTTGGTGTCGGGGCGCGGCGGCTCGAGGAGAGTCACACGATGAGTTGGGAGCGCTACAGGAGCGACGGAGTCCGCGACGTTCCTGGCCACCTGTGGGTGTGGCGCGGCTTTCCGAGTCCCGAGCTCGGCAACCGCCGGGACGTGCTCGTGTGGCTGCCCGAAGCGGAACCGCGGGTGCCGCTGCCGGTGCTCTATTTCCAAGACGGGCAGAACGTCTTCGACGAGCACACCGCCTTCGCCGGCAGCTGGGGCGCCGCCGCGACGCTCGCGTCGCTGGCGGGCGAGGGGCTACCGGTCATCGGCGTGGCCGTCGCCAACGCCGGCCATGGCCGCATCGCCGAGTACTCGCCCTTCGTCGACCCGAAGCACGGCGGCGGCCGCGGCGACGCTTATGTGGAATTCCTCGCCGCCAGCGTCAAACCCTCGGTCGACGCCCGGTTCCCCACGATCCGCGATCCGTCGCGCACCGGCGTCGTCGGGTCGTCCCTCGGCGGCTTGATCGCCACCTACGCCGTTTTCAAACGTCCGGACCTCTTCGGCTTGGCGGCGGCGCTGAGTCCGTCGTTTTGGTTCGCCGAGCACAGCTTCGTCCGCTGGCTCGGCGGCCGGCAGTGGGCGCCGGCGCAGCTCTACCTCGATACGGGGCGCTACGAACGCGGACGCGCGGAGCGTTGGTGGCCGCTGACGGATGCCGTGCGCACGGCCATGGGCTCGCGGCGCTACGTCGGCTCGGTGCGGGGCGTGCACCGGCGGCTGCGAAAGATGGGCTACGTCGAAGGGGTGGATCTGCGCCTGGTGATCGACCCGGACGGTTTCCACAGTGAAGCCTTCTGGCGCCGACGGCTGCCCGATGCGCTGAGCTTCTTGCTGCGCGAGTCGACGTCAACCGGGACCTGGGCGGCTCTCGAATAGGCTGCGATCAGTCGCTGCGCACCCTCGCGACGGCCCGCCGCCAGCCGGCGTAGAGCGCCTCGCGCTCGGCTTCGGGCATATCCGGGACGAAACAGCGCTCGCGACGTCGGGCGTGGGAGACCTCCTCCGGGTCGCTCCAGAAATTCGTCGCGAGGCCGGCGAGGAAAGCGGCGCCCGTGGCCGTGGTCTCGATCTGCGTCGGGCGATCGACGGGCACGCCGCAGAGATCGGCCTGGAATTGCATCAAGAAGTTATTGGCCGAGGCGCCGCCGTCGACCCGCAGCTCGGTGATCGGCAGGCCCGAGTCGCGATTCATCACGTCGAGCACGTCGCGGCTTTGGTAGGCGATCGACTCGAGCACGGCGCGGGCGATGTGACGCTTGGACGCGCCGCGGGTCAGGCCGACCAGGGCGCCGCGGGCGTCCATATCCCAGTATGGGGCGCCGAGGCCGGAGAACGCCGGCACTAGGTAGACGCCGAGGTTCGAGTCGACGGCCTCCGCCATCGCCTCCGTCTCTTCGGCGCTCCGGATCAAGCCGAGCTCATCCCGCAGCCACTGGACGGCGGCGCCGGCGGTGAAGACCGAGCCCTCCAGGCAGTAGACCGGCTTGCCCCAGGCGTCGCAGCCGAGGGTGGTGAGTAATCCGCCGCGGGCCTCGGGGGCGTCGCCGTCGCCGGCGTTCATCAGCAGGAAACAGCCGGTGCCGTAGGTATTCTTCGCCTGGCCCCGTCGCCAGCAGCCTTGGCCGTAGAGCGCCGCTTGCTGGTCGCCGGCGATGCCCGCGATCGGCACGCCGGAAGGCAGCTCGCCGTGGCCGACGGTTTCGCCGAAGACCTCCGCCGAGCCGTCGGCGACGTCGGGGAGCATGGCCCGGGGGACGTCGAGCAGGGCCAAGAGCTCGTCGTCCCAGCGGCGCTCGTGGATGTTGTAGAGCAGGGTCCGGCTTGCGTTGGTGGGCTCGGTCTTGTGGGATTCACCGCCTGTCAGCTTCCACAGCAGCCAGGTGTCGACGGTGCCGAAGAGCACCTCGCCTTCGGCGGCCCGGTCGCGGGCGCCGGGGATGCGGTCGAGGATCCACTGCACCTTGGTGCCCGAGAAATAGGCGTCGGGCACGAGGCCGGTCTTCGCCTGGAGGGTCGGGGCGTGGCCGTCTCGCCGCAGCCGCTGGCAGAGCTCGGCGGTCTGGCGGCTCTGCCAGACGATGGCGCGGTGCAGCGGTCGACCGGTGGCTTTTTCCCAGACGACCGTGGTCTCGCGCTGGTTGGTGATGCCGATCGCTTTTAGCTCGCAGGGCCTGACGCCGGCGTCGTCGAGCGCCTCGAGCATCACCTTGAGGGCGCCGGAGAAAATCTCGTCGGCGTCGTGCTCGACCCAGCCCGGCTGCGGATAATGCTGCGTGAGCTCGAGGTAGGCGCGGCCCAGAATGTTACCGCCGCGTGAAAAGACCAGGGCCGTATTTCCGGTGGTGCCCTGGTCGAGGGCGAGCACGGCTTCGGGCATGGGACCTCCTGTGGCGTGGAAAGGCCGTCAGGCTATCATTCGGCCTCAGCGCCCCGCCCCGACTTGCCCCGACCTGACCCGATCCGCCCCGGCGCCCGAGGACTCAAAATGGCCAGTAGCCCGTTCACCATCAAAGAGATCGGACCGCCCGGCGCGCAGCGCGCCGTCGCCGATTTCACGTGCCCGAAGTGCGGCCAATTCAGCCGCTTCACGGTCCGCGACGAGACGCCCGACGGGGGCTTTATCTGCCCCCACTGCGGTCTCGAGGTGGAGATCCGGGGCACTCGACTCTCGGACTACCAGGACCACCTCGACGCCATCGACGGCGGCCTCCGTGACTTCGCCGGGCGCATTCGTGACAAGGCCACCCGCGCCGCATCGGATCTGGCCGATGGGGCCGCCGAGGAGGAGTCGCCGGCCTCTGACAAGGGCGATCCGGACGCCGCGAACTAACCATGGCTTTCACGTCGATCCAGAAAATCCGCTTTGACGATGTCGACGGCGCCGGCATCGTCTACTACCCGAAGTACTTCGGGCTCTGCCACTCGGCCTTCGAAGACTTTTTCGACAGCGCCGCGCCGATCTCCTATCCGGAGATGATCCGCGACCGGCGGCAAGGCTTCCCGACCGTCGCCATCCAGAGCGACTTCACCGCCCCCTTGGCCTACGGCGACACGGCGATCGTCGCCCTCGCGGTCGCCACCCTCGGGCGCTCGTCGGTATCCTTCACCTACACCGTGCGCCGCAAGCGCGACGGTGCGCGCTGCTTCGGGGCGATCATCACGACGGTCTTCATCGACCTCGATACCCACGAGTCGTTGACCATTCCGCCGGAATTCCGCCGCATCTTCAGCGCCTTCCTCACCCCCGTCGAAGGAACGGAGGGGGCGCCGCCGTCGTCCGACGATTCCGGCTAAGGGCCCGCCGGATTCTGCGGAGAGCCGTCCTCTCCGCCGGACTTCTCATCGGTCCATAGCCAGCGGCTGATGGTCCGCTCGAGGCCCCTCGAGTCGTAGGGCTTTGAGATGTAGTCGTCCATACCGGCGTCGAGACTGCGCTGGCGGTCCCCGGCGACGGCGTGGGCGGTGACTGCGATGATCGGGATGTGGGCACCGCCCAGGCCCCGCTCGCGGATCCGCCGGGTAGTTTCGTAGCCGTCGAGCTCCGGCATCTGGCAATCCATGAGCACGAGGTCAAAGGGCTCCCGCTCGAGGGCCTCGAGCACTTCGCGGCCGTTCGCGACGGCGGTGACGCGGTAGCCGAGATCGTCGAGCTGGGCGACCGCGATCATCCGGTTCACCTCCGTATCTTCCGCCAGGAGGATGTGGAATTCGTCGCGGCTGCGGAAGATCGGGGCGCGGCGGTGGAGATCCTCCGTCCCGGGACTTCCTTGGCCGGTGGCGCCGGCGAAGGGGAGATCGACGGTGAACGTGGTGCCGCGGCCGAGCTCCGACGTGACGCTGAGGGTGCCGCCGCACAGGTCGACGATCCGCTTGCAGATACTGAGCCCCAAGCCGCTGCCGCCGAATCGGCGCGACGTCGAGGTGTCGGCCTGGACGAAGGGCTCGAAGAGCGAATCGATGGCGGATGGGTCGATGCCGATGCCGGTGTCGGAGACGTCAAAAAGCAGCCGGTGCCCGCCCTCCGGCGCCGTCGATTGGTGCACGGCTAAACGAACGCGCAGGTCAACGCGACCTTCGACCGTGAACTTGACGGCGTTGGCGACGAGGTTGACCAGGACCTGGTGGAGGCGCAGCGGATCTCCGTGGACCTGGTTCGGGACGTCATCGGCGATGTCGGCCCGCAGCTCGATGCCCTTGGCGAGCGCCCGGGCGCGCATCATGTGCACGGCCGCCTCGACGGTCTCCGGAATCGAGAAGTCGAGCGCTTCAAAGGAGAGCTTGCCGGCTTCGATCTTGGAGAAGTCCAACAGGCCGTCGATGAGGCGCAGCAAGCTGCCCGCGGACGTCGAGATCACGTCGACGAAGGAGCGGGCCTTCGGGTCGATGTCTTGCTTTGACAGGAGCTCCGACGCGCCGACGATGCCGGCGATGGGCGTTCGGATCTCGTGGCTCATATTGGCGAGGAAATCGGTCTTCACGCGGTTGGCCTGCTCGGCCTTCTCTTCAGCGCGAACCCGGTCGGAAATGTCGGTGATCGAACCCGCCCACTCGACCAGCCCGCCGTGCCGATCCGAGACGGGGAACGCTTTGCCGAGCAGCCAGGTCACCCGACCGTTGCGCCGCTCGAAACGGAACTCCGATTCGAATGGCCGGCGACCCTCGACGGCGCGGCGCCAGTCCTCGAGGACCCGCTCCTGGTCCAGGGGGTGCAAGCAAAGGGCCCAGCCGTCGCCGAGGGCGTCTTGGAGGCTGAGGCCGGAGATCTTTTGCCACGTCGGATTGACGTAGAGGTACTGGCCGCCGGCGTCGGTCCGGAAGAGGCCCACCGGCACCTGGGCGATCAGCTCGCGGCCCTGGAGCTCCCGTCGCCAGAGGCGGTAGTGCAAAGCCACGTGGCTCGCGATCGTGTAGGCCTGGGCGGAGGCGAAAATCAGCAGCGCTGTCAGCTGCCACGGCTCGAAGGGGGAAAAGACGAAGGCGAAGCCGCCGGTGAGCAGTGCCGCGGCCGCGGTCGCTTGACGCCAGCCGAGGAAGCTCGCGAGGTGGGAGAGATTCACCAGCCAGGCCACCATCCACACCGGCGCCGTCTCCGGGACCCACCACGACAGGAGCGTGAACTGAAGAATGGCGATGAGCGCCTCGCCGACGCCGAGCACTTTCCAGTCACGGAAGGACTCGCCGTAGCCGTAGGCGAGGGCGACCATCGAGAGCTGGCCGGCGAGCATGAGGCCGAGGCCGAGGGCGAGCGTCCGGCCGCTCACCGAGATGGCGCCCACCTGGGCGACGGCCCACAGCGTCGCGTAGGTCAGCACGTAGCCGGCGGTGATGAGGTGGAGCGGCCGCAGTACGGAGGCGAAGCGGCGCCGCCGCACCACGTCGGCGATGGACTGGGTCGTCGATAGGTCTGGCATGGGCACGATTGACGGGTGGCGAGGGGGGCCAGGGGCCGACGTCAATCCAGGAATGAAGACCAAGGTCCAATCTACCTGTGTCACCCTAAGATCTGTATAACAAAATAGCAGCGAGGTCGCCCAAAATCGGCAGATGAGGCCATCGACGGTCTCCCCCGGTCCTCAGCAGACCACGCGATTGAGAGTCGACGGGTCCAGACCCCCGGACGAGCGGCGAAGTCGCCCCCACCTCAAGAAAGGTAGCCATGCTCGGAGCTTCCCCCAAGTCGGTCCACTCCCCCTTCACCGTCTGCGGACGCCTATCTCTTTTCGTCGTCGCGGCGGCCGTCCTGCCGGCGGTGCCGCTCTGGGGACAAGCCGCCGACGTGCCGTCGGTCCAGGCGCCGGACGGCGTCGCGGTCGATCCGGAAGGCCGCCCGTTCTATTCAACTTTCTCCCTCTGCGCGCTCGATCCGGGGACCGGGGAGCTCGGCGTCGCCGTGACGACCCGGGTGCCGTTTGTCGGGCGCGCCGTGCCGTGGGTGCGCGCCGGCGTCGGCGCGGTGGCGACCCAGGCGTGGACGGTGGTGGAGTACGGCGTCCAAGGGCTCGATCTCATGGAGTCGGGCGTCGCCCCCGCCGACGCCCTCGAGCAGCTGCTGGCGGACGACGACGCCCGCGAGCTGCGCCAGCTCGGGCTGCTCGACGCCCAGGGCCGTACCGCCGCCCACTCCGGGAGCGGCAACGGCGACTGGGCCGGCAGCCGGCAAGGGCCGAACTACACCGTGCAGGGCAATATCCTCGTCGGGCCCGAGGTGGTCGACGCCGTCGCCGACCACTTCGAGGGCACCGAAGGCCTGGGGATGCCGCTCGCCGAGCGCATGATCGCGGCCATGGCCGCCGGCCAAGCCAAAGGCGGCGACAGCCGCTGGGGGCGCCGCCAAAGCGCCGCGATCCGCATCGCCGACCCGAATAACTCCGGGCGCGGCGGCGACCATATTTCCCTCGCCATCGACGTCGGCGAGCACGAGACGCCGGTGGCGGAGATGATGCGCATCTACCGGACCACCGCCGAGCGTCTGGGCTACCGGAGCTTTTCGGAGATCGCCGGCCGGGACGTCGTGGAGCTCAAAGAGAAACTGCACGCCCTCGGCTATTGGCGACCCGACGGCGACGGCGTGCCGGCGCCGCCGGCTTGGGACGTGGATTCAAACCTCCGCGCCAGCGACCCCGACGCCTTCGAAAAAGCCGTCGCCGACTTCCGCGCCCGACAGGCGGCCTACCGGGCCGAGCATGCGACGTTCAACCCGGAGCTCCGCGACGCGGTCGACGCCTTCCGCGCCGCCCAGGACCTCGAATACGCCGGCAACCCGCGGGGGCTCGTCGACGCCCGCTTCGTCGAGCGGCTCAACGGCGCCTACGCCGAACACCTGCGGTCAAAAACGCCCTGAGCCCGCGGGCGCCGCCCTAGTCCGCCCCGAGGGCCCGCGCCGGGTCGATTCGGAGGGCGCGGACCGCGGGCCCGGCGGTCGCCAGGGCGGCTCCGACCACAAAAGCTAAGCCCACCAGCGGCAGGTCGACGATGCGGCTGGCGAGGCCCAGCTCGGCGCTCACCAAGGCGCGGTGGAGCAGCAGGAAAGCGACCGCACCCAGTGCGGCGCCGAGGGCGACGCGGATCAGCGTTCGCCGACCGAGCCAGGCGAGGATCTGGATGTTCCGCGCCCCGAGCGCGCGGCGGACGCCGATCTCGCGACGCCGTTCGGTCACGCGCAGGGCGGTGACGGCGAAGAGGCCAAGCCACGAGAGCACCAAAGCCGAGCCGCCGGCGAGCACCGCGGCGCCGCCGACGGCGCCGAGGGTGGTCGCCGAGTCCTTCGCCACGGCATCCAAGGGTTGGATCCGGCGGAGCGTCGCCGTCGAGTCGTGGGCGCCGACCTCCGCGCGCAGGGCGCCGGCGAAGGTCAAGGGCTCGCCGGCCACGCGCAGCAGCAGGTCGACGCCGCGTCCGCCGCGCAGCGGCAGGTAAAGCCCGCCCGGATCCGTAGGGCTCAAGCCGAGGTCGGCGACGACGCCGACGACTTCGAACGTCCGGCCGCTTTCTCCGTCGTCGTCGAGGCGAAGGCGGTGACCGAGCGGGGAAGCGCCGGCGAAATGGCGCTCAGCGAAGGCCCGGTCCACGATCGCCACCGGCGGCGCGTCGGCGAGCAGGTCCGCGGGCCTGAAGAGGCGACCCACGAGGGGCCGGGCGTCGAGGGCGGTGAAGAAGTCCGGGTCGACGGAGGCGATGGCCGCCATCACCCGCGAGCGCGCATCGGTGTCTTCGACCGCGGGTTCGATCACCACCCGCTCGCGGTAGGGCGCCTCGCCGGGTAGGGCGGTTGTCAGTCCGACGGCGTCGACGCCGGGCAGGGC
>JBCDKB010000315.1:0-10496 GCA_038747035.1 Acidobacteriota bacterium
CCCCGCGCCACCGATAAAGGTAGTCGTCTCCGGCCACGTAGTGCGCCGCGAATCCGAGGTGCAGGACATCCCCGGCCCTGGTCTCTAAGGACGAGTCGAATGGGAAGAAAGCCTGTCCGTAAATGAGCGATGATGACGGAGCATTGGAAAACCTCTCCTCGCCGTCTATGTCCGCGTCAAACCACACAGCAATCCCGTCGAGCGGGCGCCCGTCGAGTTCAAAGCTGGCCTGACCTTTAACGTTCGGGTCGGTGATCGTTCGATAGTCGAGCTCGGCGATCTGCACGGGTTCCGAGGCGACGGCGCGCTTTTCGAGCTCGACCCTTGTCCAGAGATGACTCGCGCGGCGGCGGGCGATCTCGAGGTCGAGCCCTTCGACCTCGAAGCCACCGAGGTGACGGCGGCGCGCTTCCGGCGCGCACACCGGGCAAGCCATCAGAACGTCTCGACGGGGAATCAGCGTGCCGCCCGGCTTCAGAAGCCGATCGCGGGCGTCGATGATCGACGCGAGGTGCTCCGTGAAGGTCGGCAGCACTCCGCGCAAGTCAGAGATCAGCACGTCGGCCCGATTCTCGGGTGAGAAGGTCGACGATAGCTGGGGGACAACCTCTAGCTGCGGCAGATCGTTTGAACGGGCGAGTTTTGCCGCCAGCTCCACGACCGGGTCCGGCTCCACGGCGTAGACGCGGGAGGCCCCAGCCTGAGCCGCGAGCAGGCCCAGCACGCCAGGACCGGCGCCGATGTCCATGACGATCTCGCCGCCGGTCACCGCCCTTTCGAGGGCGCGCCGATAGGCTCCGAAGCGCGTCGGCTCACCGAGCATGCGGCCATAGTCCGGAAGGCTATACACCCCCCGGCTCCGGCAGGGATGAAAGCACCTGGTCCACCAAGCCGGCCGCCTGAAGGTCGCCCCGGGGCAGTAGAAAAACCGGAACCCGGGTCACGAGGTCCGCCAAGAGCTCAAACTCACATCGACGCATGGATCGCGTCGAGAGCTCGGGCGCAGCCGCATGGGCGACGAGCGTGGGAAGCGCCTGCGACCTGGGCAGCAGTTCCGGCTTCGAGCCGCTCTTCGGGGCTCGACTCTGACCGTCTCCGGCATCCGCTTCTGGACGCAGGCAATACACAGCTCGCACCGACCTCGCCTCGGCGCAGAATCGTTCCACCGCCAAAGACCGTTTGTCCCAGCCCTCACAGATCGGCGGTAGGTCTTCCGTCGCAAAGCCCGCAAGGGCACCGGAGGCATCCGGCCAGAGCCTCAGTTGCGGCCCGCCCGACGCCACCAGGATTTCGCCGCCGCGGCGGCTCAAGGCAGAGGTGTCATCGCTTAAGATCGCGTAACCGCTGAGGGCGAAAGCGGCGGCGGTCGTCGACTTGCCGGCTCCGGACGGCCCCGCGAGCAGCACCGCGCCGTCTCCGACTTCAATCGCCGAAGCGTGCAAAACCACCCGGTGGCGTCGGCGAAGAATCCACGTGAGCACCGGGCCCGCGAAATAGGGCCAGGCCGATTCGAGCGAGAGCGCCGAAGGCCACTCCAGCCAGACGTCGCGAGCGTCAGCCGCGACGTGGAAGAGGGCTCCATCATGGTAGGAAAACCGTCGCCACCCGGTGTCTAGGCCCGCTCGGGGGTCTTGCGACCGGGCCGAGGCCCCCGATTCGACTCGCACTAGCGGCGTCCCCGTGGCGTCGAGGTGTGGACTTGCGGCCTCCAATCGCCACTGCCATGAACTATCCAGCCGCTCGGACGGAGGAGGCCCGAGCCACAAACGCACGTCGGCCGCCGCTCCCGGCGACGCTTGTGTCCATCCAGGCAGGGGCCGTTCGCACGCGAACGTCAGGTTGAACGCGCGGTGCACGGAAACGGATTCGAAAAGGTCTCGCAGAGGCCCGCGGCTTTCGGACGGGCTAGACGGGTCAAGACCCGCAGGAGAACCCGTAGCGCTCACAAACCGCCGGTCTTGAGGTCCATGGCGCCGATCGTCATCCCGTCAAAAGCCCCCTTGAACGTCAAAAGCGCGCGGGTCATTTCTCGGACATCGCCGAGATCGGTCACCTGAGGACGGCGGTACGGGCGCCGGTTACCTTGAGCGGGACCACTTTGGGGTTCAGGGCGCTTCGATGACACGACCGCATTCTCCACACTGAAGTTCGTTCATATGACGAAAAGGAAAGAAAGAAGCTGCAATGCCGGTGCGACGACCTGCGGACATCAAACGTCGGACCGGTCCGCCGGTACTCGGGCTACTGTCTCTTTGAAGTATATCGAGCATTTTCATCGATTCGCGACTGACAGAGGGCATCGACCTCCGCGGAGGGTGCATCAGACGGTCGGGGGGACGCGACACCAAGACAGAAGGACTGCTCCAGGAGAAACATCCGTGCCTTTCGGGCGGAATCGGCGACAGCAGGACGCTACACAACGCGAAGAACTGCCAAAGATTAGCGGCTAACTCCTCATAAAACAAGGCTTATCTCGAATCCCACCGGGCCCTCCACGCCACCAAGGAAAGTGCCGGGCCGACCTGCCGCCAGATTTCCTGCGCCGGCGAGCCTGATTCCAACAAGCGAGCCATCGCCGGGCCATCAAAAAACTCCCCGAGCTCTGGAGACTTGTCGAGGCCGGTCTTCCATATTTCTAAGGGCCGCACCGCATGCCCGGGAAACGGATCGCCGGCCAAAGGGGTCTTGGGACGCCTCACCACGGCGTCTGGGAGTCGTCCTCGCTGGGCGATCCTCAAGGCCCACTTATCGAGGCACCACGGCATAGAAGGGAGACCCAGGAGCACATCGACGACCCGGAGGTCGAAGAAAGGATGCCGTCGGCGGATTGGGACGCCACGCACCCCGGCGTCGAGTTGTTCAAAGAGTTCGGACCAGCCCAGGTCTGTGCTGTGGTGACGCGCTTCGGCCCGCTCCCCCCGCCGCGGCGACACGGCCCGGTCCGTGAATCGTCGCCATCGCTCCTCGGCCCCGACTCGAGCCGCAAAGTCTTCGCTGAGCCACGGTGGAGCCCGCCAGGGGGCACGGCGCGTCTGAAAACGGGCCCACGCCGTCGCCAGTCCGAGGGGGGGACGCACACCGACCCTGCGAAAGGCCCGTATCGAACGCCACAGCTCAGAGAAGCCGCCGCGCGCCAATCCACGCCACAGTCCGTAGCGTTCGGGCAGCATCAGCGGATCCGCGCCAAAGCCCGTCATGGCCACGTCACTGTGTTCGATGGACGCCCGATCGATGTCGACATACATCGCATCGAGTTCGGGCTCCGCCGGGAGCGGCGTCACCGGGAGCGTGTCCCACCTCTCGAAGAGACGAATCTCGTCGACGGCATGCCGCCGGTGGGCGATGCCCAAATGATCCGCGGCCCGCGCCGCCCACTCCCCTTCTCGGTCGGCGTTGAGTCGGCGGTAAGTCACCGTATGGGCCACGACGTCGGCGCCGACGGCCGCGGCGGAGGCGGCGACGGCCGTCGAATCAAGGCCGCCGCTCATCCAAACGCTCGCTCGACCGCATCCGTCAAGTCGCCCCCCCACCGAGGCATCGAGCGCCGCCCGCACCCGCTCCGCCACGGCCCCCTCAGAAAGGCCTCGCTGCACCGGCGGGGACTCAAGCCCCGGCCTCGCCGTTTCCATGGATGCGTCAGCATCGAATCGTCGCAAAGATCCGGGGGCGATTCGCTCCACATGCCTCCAGACCGTGCCCCCGGCGTCGAGCTGCCCACCGAAGATCAACCGATCGAAGACCCCCTCCGGGCGCAAGCCGGCGCGTGAGTCTCCGGCCGCGTCGGCGGCCGCCAGGAGAGCTCCGGGCAAAGTGGAAAGCCAAAGCGCCTCACGGGATCGGTAGAAATAGAGCGGGCGCACGCCGAAGAAATCTCGACAGGCAGTGATCCTTCGCCGCCTCGGATCCCAGTAGACGGCGGCGAAGACGCCGTTGGTGTGGGCCAAGCGGGCGGCCCGATCGGCCTCGTCAACCGGCGCCGTCAGCGGGGCCACAAGCTCTGCGACGGACGGCTCGCCAGCCTGCCGTCCCGCCAGGAGGGCGTCACCGACGACCCAACCGTCGCCGACTGGAACCGCGGCCGCGTCCTCTCCGGTCGTCAGAATGTGAACAGCGTCCGACACGGCGTGGGACCGTGGCCGCGACCAGGGTGAAAAGCTCGAAGCGACGGCTTCGACCACCGCCGGCTCACAGGGTCTCGAGTAGCCGACCCCGACCGCGAATGCACTCACATCGAAGACTCGTCCAGGGTCTCTAGGCGCGCCAAACCTCGACTCATCAACTCGTCTAGGAAGTCCCGCAGATCAGCATCGAGTGTCGCCGCGTCGGTATCGAATTCGCTAAGCATCACGTCCCGCGCTTTGTGAAGGTTAGGATCGTCCTGCAAAAGCGACCACAGGCGGGTGCCGACTTCGTCAAGACCGAAGTAGCGTTGAGAGTCTAAGTCCAGGAGCACGGACTCATCGTCAAGCTGACGAAATAAAACATCGTCGTTGATGACCACACGGACGGCTGGAAGGCTGTCCTCGACTCGCTGCACTAGGCTCTCCTGATCGTCGAGAAATCGTTCGGACGGCTGCGGCGCTGCCGACGTGAGAGCCGTTAGCCCAATGTTCGCCGACACTTGCGCGCAACGCGGCGGGCATGTGGGTGTTGCTGACCGCGCGATGCTACACTACAATATGGCTCAAGTAGCCCAGTGGGACATTCTCGGAAACGACCGCCCACCTCCCAGTGTCGACGCTAAGTACCACGCTTAGTTGCGATGCCGCCGCGGCGGAGGCCGACCCCGAGACTCCAGCTGGCGCCGCAAAAAGGTCGATAAATTGATCAGTCGCGTCCGGTTTCTCGGATCACCAGGCAGTGCCAGGCCCCCCAGGATCCCCTGACCCCGCCGAAAGCGGTCTGCGACGTCATAAGGGAATTCACGTGAATCACCGCAGTCGCCATCCTCTGTTTTCCGTTGTCGCTGTCATCAGTCTGGCCCTTCTCGGCGCAACCTCCGCCGGAGCGAGCCTCGTCGGCGTCCGAATCTCGTCGGTCACCGAGGACGACGCCACCGGCGAAGTGACCTTCGACCTCACGGTATTCGACACCAACAACCCGGGCCAAGCGGTGCTCGGTGACCTGCTCGACCGCACGCTCGCCAACACCTACACGACGATCCTGCCGGACAATTACGGCCTCGGTTCGGTGAACTATCGCGTTGTTCTCGGCTCCCGCTCAGACTGGAATACCTTCCCCCATCCGGCGATCAACTTCGGCGACGGCGACACGATGCCGATGGCGACGCTGGCCCTGCAGGGCCAAACGACGGTCAGCGGATCGAGCCTTTTCGCGTACCGCCTCGGCGCCTTGAGCCATACCTACGACGACGGTACTTTCATGCTCCGCGCGACCGTCGGTCCGGATGGCGGCCCCCTGCCGGGCCTGGGCCGGGCGACCACCGTCAACGTCGCAACGGGTTACCCCCTGACCGGCACGCTCGTCAACGACTTCTCAGTCTTCCGCATTGTCTACCCCACCAGCGCCCTGGCGACCCCGGTCTACAGCTACGCCGGCAATTCTCCCTTCAGCTACCCGGCCACCCTGCGCTACATCACTGCGCGCCAAGACGTCACGATTTCGATGGGGCCGCCGCCTGGTCCAGGTGACAGCCTCGACGTCCCCACGCTCGGTACGTGGTCGCTCCTGCTGCTCTCGGGCCTCCTCGCCGGCGCCGGCCTGATTCTCCTTCGCCGTAGCCACTAGATAGGGCACAACCGTCGGCAAGGGCCGGTCGCAGAGCTCCGGGCGTGGATTCCGACCGGGCGACAGCTACTCCGCTCGGTCGACGCGCGTCTGCGGCGGCGGACCCGCCGTTTTGAAGGCTGCGACTCACCTTATCCCGACGTCTGGCGGACGGATCGATTCCCTGCGATGCGACCACCTCGCCGAAACTGCGGGGGGCTTTAATCGAGGGCACCCACGTCTCATCCAGGCCTCAAGCCGCCAGGTAAAGGCCGTGCGGTACGGGCCTTCCCCAACCGGATTCGAGCCCCCGCGCTTAGACCGAAGGCGAGTCCCGACAGGGGCCCCCGTAGCCGTAAAGAGCAAAGAGGCCGAGTCGTGACGACCCGGCCTCCTTCGATGCGCCTCGTTCCGAGCTATTCCAAGCCTACGGCGAGGTGATCGTCCACATGTTCGTATCTCCCGACTCGAATCCGTCGTAGAAGATCAGACTGCTGCCGCCGGACGGCGCAATGGTATCGATCCGAATCGCGCCGGGCCCTTCGTGCCGGCCCATCTGGCCTTGGCTATTTTGAACATCACCGCCGAAGACGGTGAACGAGAAGTTGTACATCAGACCCCAGTCGAGGGCCGCACCGCCCGTGTGGACGTCTGGCGTGGTCGCGCCGGCGGGCAGACGCCACACCAGTCGGCCGTCCTCGATGCTGGTCAACCAGTCGTTACCCGCATCATTGTCGATGTCGCGGAAGCCAATATCGATGGCCGCTTCGCCGTTGAGGGGCACCGAGAACGAGTTGATCTGCGGATCGTAGTCGTGGTTCAGCAAGGCGTACTCAAAGCGGATGCGACCGTCCGGAAGGACCGTCGACTTGGCGGCGAGCTGGATATGCCCGGAGCCGTCGACCACGACCTCATTGGCGTTGCCCGCGCCCGGCGACGAGGGGTCCACCCAGCGGTCGAGCACGGAACCGGTGATCGTGCCACCGATCGTCGGGAAGCTCCAAAAGTTGCCGTTATCTGTGGGGTTGATCTCGCGATACGCCATCGAATTGAAGATATTGATGTCGTCGCGAATGATGTAGAAGGCCTGCATGAAGTAATCGGCGTTGTTCTCAAGCTCACTTTCGGCGACGATCAGACGATGATCGAAAGTGCCGTCGGGGAACTGCGGGGGATGTTCCTGGACGCCGTCGCCGTCCGGGTCAAAGTGTGAGCCCGTCGATTCCCAGAGGGCCGGACCGGCGAGGATCTCGTCGCGGTATGACAGGTGGGAGCGGCTGTCGTTGGTGCCCGAACCGTAGATGTCCTCGCAGCCCAAGCCGAGGACGTGGGAGTCGCAGCCTTCGCTGGTCGGGGTGCAGTTGAAGTTCAGGGTCAGGAAGGCGTGCTTGATGTCCGAGACGCCGAGTTGCTCGATACGGTCGTTTTCGATCCGATAGAGCGCCCACACCAGGTAGGGGTGCTGGTCGTTGTCGTAAGGAGGGAAAGGGCCGGTGAACTTCCGCCACCACGGCACATCAGCAGTGCCGACGTTCTTCAGCTCGGCGGAAGGCGCCATACCGATCATGCCGCTGTTGTTGAGCACCTGGTCGACATTGTTAATCTCGGTCAGCTGAACGTCCACGTCTCCGGACCAGTCCGGCTCGCAGCCGCCGGGGAACGGATTTTCATCACGGGACGGGAAACGCGCTTCGAGGGCCAAGGTTCCGACCCACACGCTCTCTAGGGCGGGCGCATCGAGTTTCGCGGCCAGCGCAGGCGCCACGCGGAGGTCCAAGTTGAAGGAGCGCAAGCGACCGAGCTCCCGCTCGAGGGAGAAATGCATGTTGTCGGCGAAGAACACCACCTGCCCGTCCGCCGATAGCACCTCGAGCGTCCTGGGCTTGGGGCCTGACCGGACGCTGAACGGAGCCATGCGAATCGTGCCCGCGTCCGAGACCAACCGGAAACCGCCCTGGTGCAGAACCACGCCGTCGAAACGCTGCGGCACGTGGCCGATCACGCGCAGATCGAGGCTCGGCGAAATCACGCCCGCGAAGACCACGTCCTTACCCATTGAAACGGATGTCGCGTGGTGATCCAAAGCCTCGCCCGTTTCTTCGACGTCTTCGACGGTCAGGCCAATGCCCTGCAGTAGGTCATGGCGGAAAGCGAAAGACGTTCGGAGATCGCTCACCGACCACGTCTCAGCCGCCTGCACCTCGGCCTGTCCGGCGGCCCAGGCGGGGCCGGCAAAGCAAAGGAGAGTCGCAATAAAAAGGCTCCAGGCGAGGGCGGTCCTGGCGCGAGCGGAGCAGAAATCCGGAGTTCTCACGTTCATATTTTCTCCAAGAAATAGAGGGTACGTTCAAGGACGCGTCAAGGCGATCTGTGATCCGCAATGGAATCTGCGGCCGGCGGAGGCTGTGCAGTTGCGGGCTTCAATTCGGGGCTTTCTGGGTCTTCGGCGGTCGCCGGCGAACGGAGGCAAAAATCTTCCGGGGCGGGAAATAGCGCCAAAGTGACCGCGTCGTAGCTCTCCGGCTCGGCGAGCTTAGGTGCACAGAAGTTCGAGAAAGACTCTAGCTCGAACGCCTTGTCGAGGTCAGCCACCGTCGGCGCGACCGGCACCTTGGCGAGCACGAAGCCAGAATCGGGATCGAAGAGGTTTCCCGCCAGCCGCAAGTCAGCGGGCAGGTATTGGCTACGCAGGTTAAGGTCGCCGCGGCCGAGCCCTAAGAACCGGTTCTCCACGAGCTCGATGCGCTGCTGGGGATAGGGGGCGCCGTACTGACGACCGATATCGACCCCCAGTGACCTCCCGTCACTGCGCTCCCCGGCGATACAGGTGTTGCGCAGCGCCACGATGCGGCCGGGATGATGGAAGGGTGGCTCGCCGAGATCTGGATTTCCAGAGTGCCCCACATCGATGCGTAGGCAGGCGTCAAAGCCGTCGGTGGATATCAATAGATTGTCTCGAACCACCACGTCCTCGAGGGCCCGGGCGGCGTCCTGACTGCCGTCGAGGTGGACGATCCAATCGCCGTGGTGCCAGCCGGAGTACCGGTTAAGGAAGAAGTTCTCTGCGAAGAGGATGTCAGTGGTGGTACGAGGTCGCTGCCGCGGCGGATCCCTATCGTCGTATCCACAGTAGACCGTGTATCCACCTCGGGCCCGGAATCCGACTTTGAAGTCGTAAACGGCGTTGCCCGCGACGGTCCAATCCCTCGAGCATTGGGTCGCCGACACCAAGACGGCACCGCCATTTCCCCCGGGCTTGGGATTCCACGCATCGATGTTGGCGTCAAAAACAGAGTCGAGTATTTCGATCCCGCTCAGGTAGCCCCAGAGCTTCCAGCCGATAAACGCCGAGCCCCCTCCCCGGCGGCAGGCATCATCCTCGTCGTCACAGCCGTGGGCGCTGACGCTCAGGCGCTGGAACCGGTAGGGGCCATCATCTCCGCCCCGCTCCGGAGGCATCGACAGGTACGGCCCGGCCCCCCGGGTCATAAAGCCACCGATATCGTCCAAGCGTAGGTTGAAGAAGGCGATGTGGTGGTAGCTGGTGCCGCCGGTAAAGAAATTGAAAGTGATGCGGTGGCTCTGCGCCGGCTGATCCCGATTGATCCCCTCGAGCGTCAAATCATGGAAGTAGAAATGATCCGCACGCTGTCCTCCCCTTTCTGCGAACCGGACAAATCCGCTCTCCTCGACCTCCGAATACCGGCCGTAATCGCGGACCGAGAAGTGGGCCATCTCGAGCCGACTCGATGCGCTGGTCAGCAGGAAGGGACGTGTCAATCCACCGCCCGCCACCCGCGTTCCACCGCCGTCGAGGAGCGAATAATGGTCAGGGTCAGCCGGGGGATAAATCCCGTCCCGATCGAGGTCCCACCCCACCAGCATCGCCGGATCCACGGGAAGCTGGAAATTTCGAACCTGGCGGCCGGTCCGCGCCGAGACTTTGACGCCGGGCGGACCGCCTCGCGGAGTCAGCCCCTCCGGCGAGCACGTGCCGGTGAAACAAATGATGTCCTCGGCCCCGTCCAGGGGGCCGTTAGCGCGTTCCCCCCAGGCGAATCCGAGGGTTCGACACGGCTTCGAGGCAGAACCGCAGTCGGCGGCGTCTTCCCCTTCTTGGCAGTGGACGTAAATCTGATCTTCCCGAACACCGTCGCCGTCGGGATCTCGGGTCTTGCCGTCGCAGACGCGGCAGTCTTCGCGCTCTCCAACCACGCCGTCGTCGTCGAGATCGAAGCCGCATGCTCGCTCGTAGAAGCCGCGGGGCGGGGGCTCCTCCACCGGAACGGGCTTGGGATGGCACGCCGCGAGAGCGAGGAGCGTCAAAGGCCAGAAGCGGCCGCAGAATCGGGAAGGGAAACGCATCGTTTTCAGGGCGGCCTTAGTTTAACCCGCGCTGGGATGTCGGAATTTTGGCCATGCGGCTGCGCCCTTCTCCGGGGAGAAGCTCCCTGTTGATAGCTCATGGACTCCGGAAAAAACAGAAGAAACGCCGATTCCTGTGCATCCGCTTGAAGTTTCCCGGAAGAATCTTAGACATAGAGTCTGGCGGCAGCCTCCCTGCCGGCTGGGCGCAAGGTCTTGATCTACAAACACTTACAGACAGGGGATAGATTAACTAATTAAAAAGCACAAATAAATAAACAGTCCAAACGGTCGGTTGGTCCATTTCTTGCTAACCTTTCGCCATACGGGCGGAAGTCTCTCGACCGGGTGACCTCTTCGGAGACTTCCAACATATTCATTCACCGCGATCTTGGCCGCTCGCG
>JBCDKB010000316.1:0-10396 GCA_038747035.1 Acidobacteriota bacterium
CGGAACTTTCACGGGATCGCTGATTTCGTTCTCGCCCAGCGCGAAAACGATCTCGTCGAGTCTCGGGGGAAGCCGACCTCTCTGGATTCGGCCGAGGCGCCCTTCAAAGACTCGGGTTTCTGACTCCGAATACTGCCGGGCCAGGTGCAAGAAGGTCTCCCCGGCCAGCCAGCGCTGCCGGAGGGCCTCGACCTCCTCAAGAGTCACCTCTGGCTGGGTGGGGTCGCGGTGTCGGCGAAAGAGATGCCACACGAAACGCTCTTCGGGCTGCTGGAAGAGAGCTTGCTTCTCTTTGAAGAAAGCCTCGACTTCGGCTTCCTCGACCGGAGCGACTTGAAGGACTCGACGAAAATAGAAGTCGAGAGTCACCTGCCGTCGCAGGTCTTCGAGGGCCGTCGGGTCGTCGGAACGATCTCTCGCCTCTTCAAGCAGGATGCGATGCACGGCGAGGCTTTCGGCGGCTCGGCGATATTCGCCCATCAGTTCTGATCCGAGGGGTTCCGAGGTTTCCTCTCGGCGCAAGAAAGCCTCGGCTTCGGCGAATGAGATCTCTCCCCCTTGAAAAGAAGCGACCGAAGACGGAGAGACTGATTTCTCTTCCTCAGTCCCACAGCCGAGGGAGAAAAGACCCAGGATCAAGAAGAGGGTCGGAACCCGTCGACTCATCTCGCCTCCACGGTGGGTGGGCTGACCCACGGATCCGCGAGAAAAGACGCGGCCTGCTGGACGATATCTCTGTGCGGGCATCGGCGCTCTAGGAGGTCCTTGATTCTTACGGCCTGCTGGCGCTCCCCGAGGCGTAGATGCGCCGTCAGTCGGGCGAGGTGAGCTTGCCAATAGCTCGGATTGAGCTGTACCGCGCGTTCGAGCCGGTCTAAGGCCTCTCGCGTGCGTTCATGATGAAGGAGGAAGACCGCGAAGTTGAAATGGCCCCGCGAGTATCTAGGATGCTGCTTCAGAAGGAGCCTGAAATGATCCTCCGCGGCGGCGAGGTCCCCGAGTTGAGCCTGATCGATAGCCAGACTGAGGCGCGATCGGATATGGGTCGAGTCGAGCTCGAGAGCCCTTCGAAGGGACTGGCGCCGGCCTTCAGGATCTCCCTGATCGCCCAGCATCTCAGCCCACAGATACTGACCGTGGGCGCTCTCGACGGCTGCATTGATCTTGGTCACCAATTCCGCGCCCAGCTCGCGGTTCCCTTGGGCATAGACCTGATTGGCCACGTCGAGGAGAGGAGATGGGTTACGCACCGAAACCGCCCTGCTGCGAATGACGTCGGCGGCTCTGTCGATCTGTCCCAGGCCGTAGTAGGAACGAGCCAGCAGGCCGTGATGCGAAGGATTCTCGGGATCACGAGCGATCAGCCGAAGGGCTGTTTCCTTGGCCTCGAGGAAGTTGCCAACAGCTGCATACTGACGCCAGCGGCTGAGCAGATTGACGTCTCGAACACGATCCTGCGGCGGTGTGCCTTCGCGGCTTAGGACCTCCTGGACCTCGACATTGGAACTTCCGGAGCTCGAGATATATCCGAGAGCCGCGAGCCGCTGCCGGGTCTCGTCATCGACTTCGTGGACGGCGTCGGAAGACTGGCTGCCGGCGTTTTCGACGACGAACGCCGCCAGGTCCGACTCCAGACTGCGCCCGATCTCGGGCTTCTGCGCGACCAGATCGCTCAGCTCGTCCGGGTCCGCGCCGAGGTCGTAGAGCTCTGGCCGAGGGCCGTGGATGTATTTGTAGCTCCCTTTATAGAAGGCTCGTAGCTCGCCGAGGCCATGGGAAAGGCGAGGCGAAAGGGTCTCGGCGTAGTACGCGCGGCGATTGCCTTCCCGGGCTTCTCCCCGGAGCTGAGACACCAGCGAGCGTCCCTGGACCTCGTCCGGAGCCTCGAGGCCGAGAAGGTCGAGAATCGTCGGCAAGGCGTCCACCGTTCCGACGCGCTCGGAAATCCGGATTCCAGCCGGGAAGCCCGGAGCCTTGATCAGAAAGGGCACCCGTAAGGTGGAGTCGTAGGAAAGCAGAGAATGGGTGTCCTCATTGTGCTCGCCGCGCCCTTCGCCGTGGTCGCCGCTGATCACGATGAGCGTTCGATCGGCGATGCCTTGATTCTCGAGCTCGCGCAGGATGACGCCGAAGTTCTGATCGACGAAGGCGATCTCCCCTTGGTACAGATCGTGGCTGTTGCGCGGGTCGTCGGGGGCCGGGGGACTGGGGGGGTGATGGGGATCCCAATAGTGGATCCAGGCGAAGAACGGTCGTTCGGCGTTCTCCCTCAGCCAGGGCAGGATGGCGTCGTTAACGCGGTCGGCGGGCCTTTCCTCGAAGAAATTTCCCGATTTCTGATCCTGCCTGCGGCCCCGGTAATCCTCACCGGCAATCGAGATGTGGTCGTTGTAGTAGTCGAACCCCTGATCGAGACCAAACTCACGGGTCAAAGGAAAAGCGCCGATGGCGGCGCCGGTGGCGTAGCCCTGATCTTTTAGGATTTCGGCGAGCGTCTGGCGTTCCGAAGGCAGCCTGAAGAGTCCGTTGTCGCGCACGCCATGGACGAGTGGGTAGGTGCCGGTGAAGAGCGTCGAATGGGAAGGTAGGGTCACCGGCACAGAGCTCAAGGCGTGAAGAAAGAGGGTTCCTTCTTCGGCGACGCGGTCAAGGTTCGGAGTGCGAGCACTTTCTTTGCCGTAGCAGCCCAGAAAGTCCGCCCGGGTCGTGTCGAGAGTGATGAAGAGAACGTTCCACGGGCGGTCCTCGGTGGCGCATCCCGATAGAATCAGGACGACCAGCAGTCCCATCCTTGACAAGGACACGATCTGAGAACGGAAGTGGAGTCTTGGGAAGCTCAAGGCGTGACGAGCTCAAGGTTCTCGTTTTCCAAGATCCTGCGACGCACGGCGGCCCGGGCTTGGCGTTGTCGCCGCTCCAAGAGTCCGGCACGAATTCGGGTCCGGGCTTCGCTTTCGGTGAGCGGACGCGCGGGCTCTCGGCCGATCAAATGGAGAATGAGTAGGCGTTGCCCCTCTTGCACGACCGGGCTCGTTTGACCGACCTCGAGACTATCCGCCGCGACCTGCACGCTGCGGCCGAGCTGCCAGATGTGCTCGTCGGTCATCGAGCCCATATCGCGCAACCCACCGTCGGGGCCGATCTCCTGGACGAGCTCTTCGAACGAGAGCTCGCCGGCGTGGGCCTTTTCGCCCAGTTCTCTGACCTTGCCGTAGAACTCCCTGGACCGCCCGCGATCGATAGCCAACTCCAGAACCTTCAGATGAGATCGACGGGGACGTTGGAGATTGCCGGAAGCTTCGAGGGCTTGAGTGATCTCGAGCTGGCTAGGCTCTTTGAATCTCCTTAGGCTGGCGGCTTCGAGAGCCGATCGAGCTTCGAGCTGGGCGAGGCGGCAAGCGAGCTCCGAGCGGATCTCGGGCCCGGCGATCACGCCGCGTCGCCTCGCTTCGAAGGCTTGGGCTTCGAGTAGCCAGCGCTCGCGCAGCAGCTCGCGGCGCCTGTCTGTCGAAAGCGGTTGGCTCGGGTGAGCGGCCTTCTCTTTCAGGAAGAGGTCAAAATCCGGCTTCAGAATCGGAGACAGCCCCGAACCCTTTCGCCATCTGACGACCGCCTCGGAAGGTGTCGCTGCCGGCTGCAGAACTGGTCCCAACTCGGTCTCAAGTTGGGATTCGAGCTCGGCCCACGCCTCTTCGAAGCGCTCTTGGCGCAGCCGGCGTTCGAGCCGTGGGCGCAGGTCGTCTAAATCTGGCGTCACGGCGTCGACGATCTGCGTGCAGTAAAGGAGAGTCAAGCCGTCGTCTGTTTCGATGACCGTGCTGAGCTGGCCGACTTCGAGGGTCGCGACCACTTCCGCCACCTCTGGCTGAAGCTCCCTGAGAGTCGCCAGGCCGAGACGCCCCCCGCGGACTCGGGTCCGAGAGTCCGACTCAGAGGCCGCCAGCTCCGAAAAGTCCTCGCCGTCGAGAAGCCTTTGGCGAATTGCCGCCATTGTGCGGCGCAGGTGTTCTCGTTCCTCGTCGCTCGCTTCAGCCTGGAATCTCTTGAACAGGTTCTGTAGACGCCAGCGTTTGGGCTGATGCAATTTCTGACGGTGCTGCTGAAAGAAGTCTTGAACCTCGGTATCAGTGGGTGTCGAAGACGCGCTGATGGCCCGTCGAAGGGCCCGCTGAGCCAACCTTCGCTCGAGATGGTGCTTCCTCCACTGAAACTCCGTGGAGGAACCGAGGCCTTTCTCGTCGAATTCTTTCCGAAGCGCGCGCTCAATGAGAAATCTCTTGAGCTTGTTCTCTAGGGAGCGGCTCCGGGCCTTAGGGGCGCATTCGAGCCAACGGTCCAGCTCGTGACGAAGAACAACGCCACCTCTGCTCGTGGCGACAGCGACGTCAGCTCTGCCCGTTGAAACCATGACATGCCGGTTCGTCGTGGACTCCGCCGATTTCTCCTGGGCAGCCGAGCCAGCCGGACCTATACCGATGAACAGTAGCGCGAGCCACCAGGCCGCGCCGAGGCGCTTGAAAGGCCGCGAGCTCATCTCGGCCTCCGCGTTGAGGCCACGGGATGGAGGCTCATCTGAGTCGAGAATCAACGATGGCTAGTGCCCTGTTTGGAAAGTTCCATTCCACTAGGGCGAGGTCATTTTGGTTCCTGGCCAGGCGTATCTCCGCAGGGATACTGGGGTCTCTCGAGGAGATACAACGCAGCCAGGGGCCAAAAGGGGCCGGCATAGTCAATGAAGACTTTTCAAGCAGGGCACTCGGCTCACACGCAAAAC
The DNA here is from genome assembly GCA_038747035.1 of Acidobacteriota bacterium. GTDB lineage: Bacteria > Acidobacteriota > Thermoanaerobaculia > Multivoradales > J023 > JAUIJL01. The sequence goes on from JBCDKB010000316.1 coordinate 4,775, forward strand.
ACCTCGCAGCCTGTGGCGCGAGGTGTCGGGGCGGCACTTCGGGAAAGAGCCGTCAATCGATCGCAAAACTCATCAACTCGACCGGCAGATTGGATCCGGTCACGCGAAAAATCGCGTTCTGGTTGGCGATATCTATGCCGGTGGACGAGAGGGTGTTTATGCGGACCGCGTTGAAACCCTGTCCCGGGTCTCCGGGGCCGCCGGTGAGGCTTCCCTGGGTCAGCGCCACGCCCTCACAGGTCAGTCCACTATTCAGGTCGGTGAGGCCGCTGCAAGCAGCGTAAGACGTCTGAATGAGGCCGCCGATGAACTGTCCTGAATGGGTCCCGCCGGCCAAAGGCACCACGTTGGTGTTGGCTGTTCCGGCAGACAGGCCGGTAACCGTTACAGCTTCGAAGGTCGTGGCGGTACCGGCTCCGGTGTTGACATCAAGAATCAGGAGTCCGGCGGACCCTCCGTAGACGTTGGCCATCCGGAAGCTTGCCGAAGCGAAGGTATGAGGATCCTGGACGCCAGCAACAAAGCGATTGCCGATCAATCCGCCAAGACCACCATCGCGGTTGAAGGGCACGTTGTTGTCGTATTGAATCGTCCCTGCAGGCAGTGGACCGACCCGGGTCGTTGCCTTCACCGAGTTTTGAATCGGCTCACCCCGGAGATTTGTGATCTCTGGCCGTTTGTTCTGAGTGCTTGGAGACTCGTCGGCCTTCACTTCACCATGGGCCAGGATGAGCGCGCCGATCGCGCAGACTCCGACGGCCATAGAAACGATGCGGGTCACCTGCTTCATCGCGTCTCCTAGTCTTCTTCCGATAATTTAAAAAGCCCTCTCATGATATGGCTCTGGCGGGGTAGCGTCAATGACTCAAGTGAATTTGTTCAGCAGTTGAGACGCTTGGGGCAGCTGCCTTCGGGACTCATCTCGAGGCGGAGGGGGCCACGTCCTCACGGTCCGACGTGCGGGTACAGTCTCCTAGGTTTAATCGAGAAGTCTCCTTTTGGCAACCTTGCCCTGAGCGATCTGAGGTCGCAGTCGACACCGTCCGGAGGAGGTCCGGCGCTATCTCGAAGCACTCGGCGTACCGCTTTATTTCAGGTCGTTCGTGGCAATTCGAAGCGGCGCTCAACGACATCACCGGGGCGCTCGATCGCCAGCGCCTCATCTGGCTGGTCGGCCGTTAACTGTCGCAGCAGATCGAGTTCGGCCCGACGGTTGACGGGATTCGTGTCTCGGTACGGTGAGCTGATTCGCCGGAGGAGTCCAGAAATAAATGTCCTGATTCCGCAGCGAGTTACGCAGGGACTAGAGATAACACCTGATGACGCGCGCTTGGTCCGCTGTGCCCTGGGCTGCATCGACGACGGTGAGCCCACGACGACTCAACCGATGAGGCACTTATGTTCCGCAGTTCTCCGCTCCCCCCGATCCTGTTCCTAGCTCTTCTCTTGCCCCTGATCCGTTCGAACTGGGTCCGTCGATGAGAAGAGATCCGCGCCGAACGGATGGCCCCGCGCTTTAGCTATCATCGATCCATGGACCGCTGGCAATCATTAAAAGGCCCTTGGCTCGGTGAAATGCTCGATATCTTCCTCGGCGCAGTCTGGGCCGTCGAATTCGAGATCGACGTCGGCTGGTCCGGCCGCGCCACGGGAAAGGGGACGCTGACCAGCCTGATGGCGGGAGGAGACGTCCAGCCGGTTAGTGTGCGCGGTTTGGAGAAGCAAGGGGAGCTAGCGTTGATCTTTTCAGCCCCGGATCGCTTCCAGCATGGAGTCTCATGGCAGCACGTCTTGGAGTACGACTCCACTCTCGAGACCCTCAGCGGCATGGGCTTCTCGTGGGAGTCGCCAACCCCGGGGGACTTCGAAGCTGGAGAGCCGGGGGGCCTTTGGCTCGCCAGAGGGGACGCCAAGAGCTCAAAGCGTTCCGACCGGGCTAGGGAGAGGCTCGTCCACCTCATGAGCACGGAGCTTGGGTACGGCGACTGAGCCACGCCCGAAAGCTGACAACCCGCCACCCTGCTCGACCGATTCCGTCACCAGCTCAGACAGGCGGGTGGCACCCGCTCAGACAGGCGGGTGGCACCCGCTCAGACAGGCGGGTGGCACCCGCTCAGATAGGCGGGGCGGCACCCGCTCGGTCGACTCCGATGGAGCCCTACAGTAGTCACGGCCCCATAGATCGATCTCCCTCGAGATGAAAAGCGAGGAACAGATGTCCGCGTTTCGGAGCGTTCTGCGCAGGGACGGGTAGAAGCCACTTCCTTGGCCATCCCCCCTTCACAGGAGACCGATCTTGATTCCTTTCCAGTCGCGCTTTCGCGGCCGCGTGGGTGTCCTGGTGCTCGCCCTCGCACTTCCGCCCATCGCCGTTGCTCCGGCGAGCGCCGCCACCCTCGCGGTGACCACCACCGTCGACGTCATCGCCATCGACGGCGAGTGCTCCCTTCGCGAAGCGATCACCGCCGCCAACACCAATCAGCCTTTCAACGATTGTCCCGCGGGCGACGCCCTGCCGACCATCGACACCGTCGAGCTGCCGGCGGGCACCTATACGCTCACCCTGCTGCCGGTCGACGATGACGCCAATCTCGGCGGCGATCTAGATATCTCCGAACCGGTGACCGTCCGCGGACTCGGAGACGACTTCCTCTGGTGGGACGATCCCGCCACCCCCGACGTCGAAACGCTAGACGTCTACAACGACCCGACGGGCTTTCCGCGAACCTTCACGGAAGCCGACCTGCCCGACGTCATCGTCGAAATGGGTCTCGGCGACCCCGCCATCCCCGGCGACGGGGACCGCATCTTCGACATCCTTGAATCTCCGTCGCGGATCCAGCCCCGCGAGGGGGAAGACGTCCCGAAGTACACCTTCGAAAACCTCGGCGTCGTGCGCGGTGAGGCGTTCTGCGAAGTCACTCCGCCGACTGTATTCTGCTCCGCGGGAGCTGGCGGTATCAACTCCTCGTCTCCGGATTCGCTCGAGCTGCGACGCGTCGCCCTTTTCGAAAATAGTGTCGGCTGCTCCGGCCGCAGATGCGGCGGCCAGTTTAATGCCGCCGCACTCTCCGTGCTCTCAGCGACTGAGCTCCGCGTGACCGAAAGCGTCATCGCGTCCAACCGAGCGACGTGCGCTGAAGAGGACTGTCTAGCGGGCTCCATCGTCAAACATGGCCTCAAGTCCTTCGACCTCGTTTCGAGCGAGATCGACCACGTCCTTGTGGTCGACAACGTGGCCAGTTGCTCGGCGGAGGACTGCCGGGTCGGTCCCGTGGTGATCCTCGAAACGGTGACGCAACAGGTTCAGCAAACGGTCATCACCGCCAATGAAAGCAGCTGCTCCGGCGCTGGAGCGGACTGTAGCCTGGATGATTTCTTCGAGTTGGGCGAATTTTCCACACCGGCCTGCATCGACTCCAACTGCTTTCGAATCGTCCAGGATGTCGAGATTTCGGAGAATCGAATCAGCTGTGACGGGCCCGAGTGCAACACCTCGGAATTGATGACGGCTTTCGCCACCTTTGCCCAGACGCTCGAGCGGCTGCGCTTTCGGGAGAACGTCCAGGAATGCGACGGGACCGAGTGCGACCTCGACGAAGCGATCGACATCCGGGCCCTCCCGATATTTCCCGGCACCTCCCTCGACGTGCGGACGTTCGACTTCGTGGACAACGTCAACCGCTGCTCGGGCCTCGAATGCGACGTCGACACTATTTTCCAGGTGGTCGGCGAAGGTTTTGCGACGGTTTCAGACGTCACCATTCGAGGAGAAGGTCAGTGCACTGGCGAGAGCTGCGGAGTCAGAAGTTCAGTCCTGCTGAATCGCGTCGCCGCCGTGACGAATCTTTCAGTGACCGACACCGAAGTCACATGCGTGGGCGACGACTGCACCCTCAGCCCGCTCGTCAGCGTGACGGCGACCGGAGCGGATGCCCCGATCCTCAGCGGCATCGTTTTGACGGACAACGACGTCAGCTGCGCGAGTGCGGGCTGCGGCTTTGGCTCCGGGACCTTCAACCCCGGGCACGTCGGTGAGGGCGGCGTGCTGGCCTTCACGACCTCCAGCATCCCGATGCCGCTCGCCGCGATGGGGCAATCTACGATCACAGGGAACACGACCTCCGCCCGCGGCATGCTGGCGTCGAATCTCGATCTAGAGATCGTCGACTCCATCTTCTCGATGAACGCTTCAGCCTCTGACGGCGGCGCCATCTTCAACGGCTGGGTCCCCAATCCCGAAATGCCCAGCGTGATTTCGCCCGGAATCCTGACAATCCGCGGGACCACCCTCGAACTCAACGAAGCTGGCCAAGGCCCGGCCGGCGGTCGCGGCGGTGGCCTCTTCAACCCCGAAGGCGCGGTCCTCCGGCTCGTCGGCAGCAGTATTGACAACAACACAGCCACCGACGGCGGCGGCATCTGGAATGAAGGCATGCTGACGCACCGCCAGGGCACCACCATCGACGGCAACGCTCCGAACGGCTGCGTCGACGCCGGCAACGGTTCCGGATGCGGGCTGCTCTTTAGCGACGGCTTTGAGTCCGGCGACACCTCAGGCTGGACCAACACCGTCCAGTGACGCCCGGCAGTTGGCCGTCTTGGCCGCTATTCCTGGACGGTCATTCGATGCGACCTATGCGAGCCCCCTATCTAATAGTTGTGTTTGAGCGGCGGATAGCGCCGCTGACATGCCTAACTCGCAAATCGGAGCACTTCTCCCCCACCCCATCGATCACGGGTCTCCTCGGGCGCATCCGTCGGAATTGAATGTCCGCGTTTTGCGCCGCCGTCACTCGTCATCATGACCTTGGTGGCCGGCTTCTTGTGCCTCACGCACAAGCTCGAGCTTCGGCAGGAACTCAGCGACGTGCTCGTCGAATGCGGGCTCCGCCCCCCGGGAAAAATGTCCTAGGTCTGCCCCGTTCCGCGCAGGAATAGACGAGGGCGGCTGTGTGCCTCCAGACGCTCGCCGCTACCGCCCACCATCATCCTAATCCTCGAAGCATCCATGCCTCGACGACGACCTCGCGCCCACGTCAGGGACGCGGCGCGACTTTCCAGGAGAACACCCTTGTTGCGTATCTTTCTACTCGGCACGCTTTGGATCGCAGCCATGCCTTTACACGGTCAGAGCTATGCATCGGAAGAGCTCTTTCCACCGATCATTGTCAACTCGGTCGACGATTCAGTCGTCGCGATGGACACGGCGTGCACTTTGCGCGAGGCGGTCAACAATGTGAACGCGGACGCCGACACCACGGGCGGTGACTGCGGAGTCGCTTCGGCAATCCAGTTCGATCCGATGATCGATGGAACACCCATCGTGCTCTCCGGCGCGGCGCAGGACGACGCTAACCTCAGCGGCGACCTGGACCTGCTCAGGCCGGCGTCGATCGTAGGAAACGGCCCGGGCCTGACCATCATCAGCGGCGGCGGCATTGATCGGGTTTTTGACGTCCCCGACGAGGTCGCCGGGGTAGTTTTCGAAGGACTGGAAATCCGCGAAGGCAACTCGGGCGCCGAGGACGGCGGCGGAGTGTCGTGCAGGGCTTTTTCCTGCGTCTTCCGAGACAGTCTGTTCGCCATGAACCAGACCGATGATGATGGAGGCGGTATTGC
>JBCDKB010000317.1:0-10367 GCA_038747035.1 Acidobacteriota bacterium
CCCTCTCCGACCGCCGAGGCGACGCGCTTGACCGAGCTGGAGCGGATATCGCCGACGGCGTAGACGCCGGGCTGCGACGTGACGAACGGATCGCCGCCGTGGCCGGTTTCGATGAAGCCGTTGTCGTCCAGGTCGACGACGCCCCGCAGCCACTCGGTGTTGGGCGCCGCCCCGATCATGATGAAGAGCGCGCCGACGTCGAGGCGCGTCGCGTCGCCGGTCGGACCGTGGCGCAGAGTGACCCCGTCCAGGGTCTCGTCGCCGTGGAGCTCGGTCACGGTCGTCTCCGTCCAGAGCCGAATGCGATCGTCGCTGTGGATGCGATCGGAGAGGTAGGACGACATGGTCGCGGTCAGCCCTGGGCCGCGCACCACGATGTGGATGCGTCTGGCGTGGCGGGAGAGGAACATGGCGGCTTGGCCGGCCGAGTTGCCGCCGCCGATGATCACCGCGTCCCGGCCCGTGCAAAATCGAGCCTCGAGGTGGGTGGCTGCGTAGTAGACGCCGGCGCCTTCGAAGGATTCCAGCCGTTCGAGCGGTAGCCGGCGGTACTGCACGCCGGCGGCGATCACCACGGTCCTCGTGTGGAGGAGGGAACCGTCGTCAAGCTCGACCTCGAATCCTCCGGCGCCGGGCTCAAGACGGACGGCGCGTCGCGGCATCGCGATGCGGGCGCCGAATTTCAACGCCTGGATCGCGCCTTGATAGGCCAGCTCCGTCCCGGAGACGCCGGTGGAGAAACCCAAGTAATTCTCAATCCTGGAAGACGTGCCCGCCTGGCCGCCGATCGCTGTGTCTTCGATGACCAGGGTGCAGAGGCCCTCTGACGCGCCGTAGACCGCGGCCGCGAGCCCGGCAGGACCGGCGCCGACGACCACCATGTCGTAGAACTCGTCCTTCTCGACGTAGAGCTCGAGTCCCAGGACCCGAGCCAGGTCCCGGGTGGTCGGCTGGCTGAGCACGTCATTACGGCCGGTGATGACGGCGGTGCCCGCCGCCGGAATCTCGGTCACTTCGGCGAGCGCCTCGAGGGCGTCGCGGTCCGCGCGGTCGACGAAGCGATGGGGGATGCGGTTGCGGCTGGCGAACTCGCGCAGGCGGAGGCAGTCGGCGTCCGTGTCGGATCCGACGATGGTCAATCCGCCTTCGCCCCACTCGATGAGCAGGCGGCGGCGGGCCGCGAAGGCCGTCACCAAGACGTCACTGAGCTCGGGTTCGGTGGCGATCAGTTCGAGCACCTTCCCCTGCTCGACCACCACGACCTCCGAGCGCTCGGACGCGACGCCGGCCAGGAACGTGCCTTGCCCCATGAGCATGCCCAGCTCGCCGAGAAAATTCGGCGCCTCGATCGTGACGACCACCGAGTCGTCGGCGCGGTCGATGATCTGAACGGCGCCGCTCAGCAGATAGCTCAGGTCGTAGCTGTCCTGGCCGACCTCGAAGAGCACCTCGCCGGGCTCGAGCTCCCGCCGGGCACCGGCGCCGAGGAGGATCTCGAGCACGGCCGGGCCGAGATCGGGCCAGGCCATGCGCTCCAGATCAGACTGGGGAGTCGTCGAGCGGCGGCCTCGTGAGGTCGTGGACATTGTCCGATTCTATAGCTCAGGGGCACCGTCCGGTCGCCGCGCGCGGAGGCGGCCGAGAGAGCCTCCGCCGCGGGTACTCGCCCGCGCCCATCCGCTCGCTCGTTGCGGCGAGACGTCGGCGTCAAAAAAGTTCTGGCAAAAACCCGGCGACGTTACACCCCTTCTCTCGAATGACGGCCCGGCCGAAGACGCCTGTCCGACTCACCGGTCGGCGGACCGCAGCTGCGGCGGCCCGGGCCCCCGCGACCAGGAGAAGACCATGACCAAGATTCAGACGCACACCCCCCACCCCCGCCGCGCCGCCCGGCGGGGCTCCGCCAGCCGGCGGAGCCGTCTCGCCGCCTTCCTCGCCCTGGCCTTGGCTTTAGCGCCGCTCGGCGCCGGCGCCCAGGGGAGCGACATCCCAGGTGGCGCCATCGCCTTCTTCACCGCCACCGCCTGCCCCGCCGGTTGGTCGGAGCTCGACGACGCCAAGGGTCGCCTGGTGGTGGCTGTCAAAGAAGGCGTTGAGTCCCGCGACGACGTCTACGGCGCCGTTCTGCCGGACGTCGACCCCTTTTCCACGGGCGGCTCCGGCTGCGTGGACGACATCGAGCACAAGCACAGCTACACCGCCGAGGTCGACATGGGCAGCCACCACATCGCCTCCCTGGGCGGAGGAAATAAGCAAGGCGCCGACACCGGCACCCAGCATTTCGATGGCAAAACCGACGACGGAACCAGCGGCCTCAACTTCACCGTCTACAAGCTCTGCCGCAAGGACCACACGTGAGAGCCGCCGCCAAAGATCTGGCTATCCCCCTAGAGATGAGCGAATCCCGAACCCGAAATCAGGAGGCCACGATGCCGAAGACGATTGACCAGACCGATACCGCCGGCGCCGACCGCCGCCGCGTCCGCACCCACGCCGCCGCGGCGCTACTCGTCGGCCTTTTGGCGACCCCCTGGGTCGGCGCCCAGGAAGCCGAGGCGCTGCCCCCGGGAGCCATCCTGTTCTTCGACGGGACCGAGTGTCCGACTGGCTGGAGCAGCGCGGACTCGCTGCAGGGCTTCTTGATCGCCATGTCGCCGGTCGACCGCGCGAACCCGCACGCGCTGACGACTGGGCCGGCCGTGCCCGGTATCCAAGCACTTGGCAATCTCGAAAATCGCGGCCATTCCCACGTCAAGATCAGTGGCGAGATCACGCCGAAAAAGGTTGGCTTTGGCGCCGTGCCGGGGGCCGGAAAACATCTGGCGGACACCGGCACGAAGGAGTGGGCCGCGACCGGAGATGACAGCCACGCGGCGTCGAGCAATCTCCCGTATATCCAATACCTGGCCTGCCAGAAGCAGGACGACACCGGGGCGACGCCGCGCGGCGTGGACCTCAGTGGCCCGGAGTTGGCGGGCGCCCACCGAACCCCCGGCTGGCCGGCGGACAGGGCCGCCGGCGCCGATCCCTTGCCGTCCGGACTCATCTATTTCACCACCGACAGCGCCTGCCTGGACGGCTTCAACAGGCCGCCGGGGCTCGAGGGTGATGTGCTGCTGCCGGCTCCGTCCGGGGCCGCGGTCGGCCAATCGTTCGGCGGCAGCAGCGTCACGCCCGGGGGCTATCCGACCCACGGTCACAACGTCGCGCAGCGGACCGATTTCCCGTCCAAGGGCGTCGCCGCTCCGAAGGGCGACCGCAAGGACTGGGCCGGAAACGCCGCCGTCGACTACTCCGGCGCCTCCACGAGGGACGGCGTTGACCTGCCGATCTACCTGCTCAATTTCTGCCTCAAGCCTTCCGCCGAGGTGCTGCCGCCGCTACCGGATTGCGACCGCGACAGACCTGGACAGCCCGCCGCCGATTCCTGAGCTTCCCCCGACGCCGGTGCGACGGCTCACCTTGACGCCGTGTTCCGGCGGATGCCTTTCCAAACCTGTGATTTACCCCCTGGAGATGGTTTTGTTATCTGCACAACAAGCCTTTGAAGTCCTGCGCCGGTCCGCGGCGCGGGCCGCCCTGTTCGCCCTAGCAGCCCTGCTCGCGCCGGCCGCGGTCGCCCAGAACCCGTCGATCGGCGCGGAGGACCCCCTCGCCAATCCCTCGCTGTGGACGCTTTTCCCCAGCGACGAACTCTTGATTCCCGCGACCAACCAGGTCGCCAGCTTTTTCCGGCCGATCCGCCTCGACGCCGAGGTCAACGGCGGCGTCCTGACGGATTGGGACGTCGAGCTCGCCGACTCGGACCGCACCTTTTGCACCTCCTCGCGCATGCGCCTGGCCGCCGGGCGGGTGGTCGACCCGAGTCGCTCGGACCTGGTCTGCGCGTCGGCGAACCGCCTGGAGGTGGTCTCGGAGGGCGACGGCGGCCGCTCGGTTCTCTCGACCGATTTCTTCGGCGTCGGCTTCCAGACCGGCCGTTCCGTTGGCCTCGCCGTCGCCGACCTCGACCGCGCGCTCGGCGACGACGCCCGGGTCCACGACGAAATCGCGGTCAGCTACGTCGACGTCGCCGGCCGCGCCAAGATCCGAATCTATGACCACGAGCTCGACGAGAAGGCGAGCCTAGAGACCGTGTTCAGCGTCGACCAGGAGCGTAGCGAGGGCGGCGCCGAGCTCACGGCCTCGGACGTCGACGGCGACGGCGTGCCCGAGATCGTCGCGGTCCTAAAGACCGCGGACTCGTCGAGCGGCCAGGGCGGACTCTGGACGCTCTCCGCTTTCACCTACACGCCGCCGGGCCCCGAAGGCGGCGACGCGACCCTGGAGGAGATGGGCCAAGACCCGGAGGACCGGATCATCCGCCCGAGCCCGTCCGGCCGCGTGGTCTCCGCCGCCGTCGAGAGCGCCGATATCGACGGCGACGGCCAAGACGAAATCGTGGTGCTTTGGTATGGCGACGGTGAAAATATCCTCTACCTGGAGATCTTTGACGTCACCCGCCAGAACAACAACCTGGTTTTCACCGCCGAGGGCGATCCGATCGAGGTCGGGGACGTGGTCCCTGGCTCATTCGCCGATCTCGCGGACGGTCTCCTCAGGCTCGAAAACGGCGGTGACCTCAGGCGGAGGCAGCTGGTGACGGTCCACGCCCGGCCTGACGGGCAGTCGAACGAGACCGTGGTCAGCGTCTACGAATGGAACGGAGACTCCGTGGTGCAGCTGGCGACGCTCGGGCTCGGTCGGTCGGCGGTGGGCGGCGTCGGTCCCGGGGTCGCGGTGAGCAATTTCGTCGGCCTCGCTAACGACGACAGTCTCGACGGGCAGATCGCAATTGGCATTCCTGCGGTGCCCGAGGGGCCGGCGCCCACGATCGACACCTACTTTTACCCGAGCCTCATCACCCTGGCCCTCGCCGAAGACGGCGGCCTGGTGGAGCTCCACGACACCTTGACCTGGCCCGACCTGACCTCGGCGGGCGTCGAGTGGGCCCAGTCACCGATCGCCTACGATCGAGACGGCGACTCGCTCTACCTGGGCTCGCCGATCCATTTCACGATCGAGAATAACGTGACGCCGGAAATGGTCATCCAGGAGCCGCCCAAGCACATCGACTACCTGCCGGTAGACACCGATGACTTTGGCGGAGATCGGGAGATCGTCAACGTCAGCGCGAGCCCCGCCTTCTTCGTCGCCCTTGAGGACGAAGAATCACAGGCGCTCGACTTCTCGAGCGCGAAGTCCACGGACTGGACCATCGGCGGCGGCGTCAACGCCGGCGTGACCAAGTCAGTCGAGATGAGCTCGCCCCTCGGCAGCGTCGGCCTCGAGGTGTCGGCGTCCACCTCGATCGACTACGCCTACAACGAGCAATTCGAAGGGGTCAACACGTCCTACGGGTCGACCTCCTTCACGACCGCAGTCGCCACCGAAGCCGACGACTACCTCCGCTACCTGGTCGATCTCCTCAACGTTTGGCGCTACCCGCTCTACGGTCCGCCCGTCACCGGCGACGACGGCACGCAGCTGCCGGACGTGCAGGGATATTTCGAGCTGATCGTGCCCGGTCCGGAGGGCCTCGGCGTCTCGACCGGCGGCCGGGTGGTGACCTGGTACCAGCCGCGGCACGTGAATAACAACATTCTCTCCTATCCCCAATTCGCGGCCGAGCTTTCCGCCGCGAACTTCGGCTGCGACGGGGACGAAGGGCCGGGGGACATCGGTCCTTATTCGGTGGGTATCGATTCGGAGTCTTTTTGCCAGCCCATGAACGACTCGGTCTTACGGACGTGGGGCGGTATCGCCGAAACCTTCGAGCTGACGATTACGGAAGAAGACGCGTCGTCGACTTCGAAATCCTGGGAGCACAAGCTGGGGGAGCAGGCGGACTTTCAGGTCACCGCGACCACCAAGGTGGAGTTGCCCGTTTTCGGCGCGAAGCAGGAAACCACGGTCACGGCCGGGGTCAATTTTCATAACGAAAATAGCTGGGGGGAAGCGACGGTCAGTACCGATACGATCAGCAGCGCGAGGTCGATCTCTTTGGCGCAGCCGTCTGGACCGACGGCTATGAGCTACCAGTACATCACCCTGATCTACGCGACGATCGACGGTCATCTGAAGGTCGCCCACAGCGTCAACCTGCCGTCCGGGTCCTTAGGGTTTTGGAAGGACTACTACACGAGGCCCGACCCCGGCGTCGGGTTACCCCATCGTTTCGTCTTTGACGGGAGCGATTGGAGTCTGGCGGACGGCCTTTACGGCCGTCAGATGCGCGGCCTGACGGTTTACGCCGGCGAGACAGACACCGTCGGCGTGCCGGTGATCGTAGACGAGGCCACCGACGGCGACTCGCTCACCGTCGAGGCGCGGGTCTTCAACTTCAGCGTCTTCACCGCCGCCGCTTTCGACGTGAGCTTCCACTACCAGCTCCTCGACCCCGTCGGCGTGGACGGAATGGGTGAGCTTGGGCACATCGGCACGACGTCGCTGACGCTGGATCCCCTAGGCACCGAATTAGCCAAGGTGACGTGGAACACCGAGGGGCTCGGCGTACTCGCCGACGGTGTCCTCGACGGGGTCAACAAATACCGTATCCTGGTCACGGTGGATCCGTGCAATAAGGTGAAAGACGAAGTCCACGACGGCGTGACGACCGACGTCGGCGAGGGCGATACCGCAAGCAATAACGTTGGCTACTGGCCCTGGGGCGGCAACGGCTTCATAATCAAGCCATCGGCCGAGGATTCGGGCGATCCTCTGCTCGCCCCGACCCTCAAGCGCCGCAGGGGCGGGTTCGACCACGACGCACAGGTCGCTGCGGACGGCCTGAGTATCCGGCAGGCAAACGGCGAATGGGCGGCGGCGCGCGGCAACGTCGGCGGCGGCTGCCACTCCGTGCGCCTGCGCATCGACTCGGACGCCGCGGTGGACCACGAGCTCCACCTGGCCTTCTTCGAAGAGGTGCCCGTGATTCGGAACGGAGAGCTCGTCCGGGGCGAGCGACGGGCCTTTAGCCGACAGACGATATCGAGCCTGCAGCCGGGCCCGAATTACCACTTCGCCTTCTGGTGCCCGAGCGGGGAAGTCTTCGCCGAGTCGCCGCAGGTTTCCGTCACCTTGAGCGCCGAGGTTGACGAGCTGCTCGACGATGTCCTACCCGCCAACGCCGTCGACTCGCTGCCGGTCGAGGTCTACAGCCGCGGCTGGCGGGGTCTGTCCGACCCGCGGACGACGGCGCTGAAGAACGACGAGGACGCGGACGACGGGAACGCGATGTGCTGCCCGCCAGGAGACTGCGACGACACTGGAGGAACGCCGTAGGAGAGCGCCATCCCCTGCGCCGTCGGCGCAGGGGATGGGACGATCCGCCCGACAGCTGTCCGACTCAGATGGCCGCCGAGAATTCCGAATGGACTCGTTTCCGGCGACCGCTCCCGACCGGTTGACTGAGACGGTTGTCGTTCTTAATACACCGATTGCGAAAGCTACCAGACTGTAGGCGCGCTATACGCCAGATGACGGAGTTTGGCTCGAGCTAGGCGCCTGCGCGGCGTGGAGAGCTTTCAACCTGAGCCTGCATCTAGGCGGACGGCCGGGTCGCCGAGGATAATGTGCGATCGGGCGTCGTTGTAGGCCGTCCACAAGGCCTCGCCATCGAGAGGATCGAAGTCACCGTCGCCGGCTTCGAAGGCCTGGGCTAGGAGGCGGGCGGCGAGCTCGCCATGGCGATGGCCGAAGCTCTCCATCGCGAAACCCACCCGCTGCCCCATGAGCAGCTGGCGGAGCACGCTTTCGAAGACCCGGGATTGACCATCGGCTAAGGGGCCGAAGAGATGCTGGGGGAACGCGCGGTCGACATGGGCAATGACCGCCAGAGCGCCGCCGGCAGGATGGCTTAGCAGTGCGCTCGGCAGTGCGGCGATAAAGGGTGCCGGAGCGAGCTGTCGTCGTCGTCGGCGGCTTCCATGACCTGGCACGCCGAACGAATCCAGGTGAGGCGTGCCAGCTGTGTGGCATCCGAACAGAAAGAGAAGACGGCCAGTCAGGTCGGCGTCGGGGTTGAGGTCGCTGGCGGCGAAGTATTGAGAGGCGGAAGCTGGGCCCGTGCCCGGCCAGTCCGCGCAGACCAGGGCGCCTTGGCACGGGCGCTGGCGCGGGCTTTGTGGAGAGAAGAGGGCGGCGTGGCTGACGGCGAAGAGCAGGGAGGATTCGCCCGCAGCCACCGCATCGGAGAGGACCCCCTTGGTCGCGGCCTGGCCATCGACATGTCGAGTCGTGAGTTCTTCTGCCTTTGCAAGTCTCTTGAGGGTCGGGCCCACAAGGACTTTTCGCGCCAATGCTGTCGCCTCGTCGCCTTCATGGCCAACCGAAAAGACCTCGAGATCGAGTGAGCGGGGGTTTGAGTGCTCTTCGGCGGAAAGAACGGAGCGTGCGTATCGCCCGTAGGCCGCCGGCGAGTCGAGCGCTACCCGGCCGACTGCGTGTTGGAGGGCCAGATCAAATTGGAATCCAAGCGGCACTGCCGTCGGGTCGCCGATGATCAAGAGGTAGTAAGGCATTTCCTCTGGGACGACTGGGCCTGGGGCGGCCCGGAGCCGAGCTAAGAAGTGCCCAGGACCCTCGCGCGGCCAATACGTCAGCTCGCGGTAGCGATGCCCTGCCTGGGCCCGGCGTCGTTCTAGAAGCGGCTGCAAAGCGAGGCGCACTTCAGGGTCGCCACCTTGCGGGAAGATGACGCCCCATCCGGCTTCCTCAAGCCGCTCCGAAGAAAGGCCCGGGCTCAAGGGCCGAGAGCGCCTCGGGATTGCCCTCGACGGCAGCGCGCCGTCGTAGAACGGGCGCCCCGATTCCACGTCGAGTCCGAGGAAGGGCGTCTTGGATCGCTGAGCGTGCGTCGAAGTGCTGCGCCGCCACTTGAGCTCGGGTTCCACCGCTCTAGTTGGACTCGGTGGGTGTCGGCAGGGGCTCATCAAGTCCCGGTGTCGGGAGGCTGCCGGTTTTCGTGTCGTCCTCGACGTCAGGGTCTTTGGGCGGCTCGTCAACGAAGAGAGGGCGGTTCAGTTCGACGTGGTCGACTGGGCTGGGCATGGTCTTCCCCTTTCCTGGGTCATGGACCGCATCCTCGGAGCCTCGCCCGGGGCCTTGGAGGAGGTGGGCAGAGGGGAGGGCGGCGGCGTAATGTGTTTCAGGAGGGGTAGAAACGATCCGCGGCCAGAGGTTCAGCGCGCGGGTAGCGGAGGAGACGTGGACGGAGGTGGCGCCCGCGGTGAAGTGGGGTCGCTCTCGAGATCCCAATCGCCGATCAAGACGTATCCGGCCCAAAAATAGGGGTCTTTCCAGCGGTCGTCTCGGGACAGCTTGAGCTGTGCCCTCCGGAGCGCCTCCCGGGGTGTGCGTCCGTGCTCGATGAGCTGAGTGTAGAGCTCGTCGGTTAGCGCCGCCGCGGCTTGATCCGAGACCTCCCAAAGGCTCGCGACCACCGAGGCGGCGCCGGCGTGGAGAAATCCTCTGGGTAAGGCGAGCAGACCTTCCCCCGGGACGAGCGGTCCGAGCGCCGTGCGGCACCCGGCGAGGGTGACGAGGTCGGCGGCGAGGGCGATCCGGTCCAGATCACGCAGACGCAGTTTGCCGTCAAGCGGGGAGCCTTCAGGGCCGAATCGGGAGAGTTCGATGGCTGAAAGCTCCGGGGCCCCAAGATCTACCGAAGCGTGGGTACCGAAATGGAGATAGCGAGTGTCGGCTAGGGCGCCCTTGAGGACTGCAGACTTAGTCGCTTCAAAGCCGACGCGTGACGTCGCCCCCCAGCGTTCCATAAGCTTTTTCGCCTGATGACCTGAGGCTTCAAGGCGTTCGAGACCATTATTGGAAGAAGTGTCAAAGACACCGGACGTCGAAAGTCGGGGATCAGCGGCGCTATAGACCGCGTCGGCGAAAACATGAAGCCTCTGCGTCTGACGTAGTTGGCGCTCGGGTTGCCGGGAGCGCAGCGCCCTTACGATCGAAACGGAAGGAGTCACCGTCAGCGCATGGTGGTCGACGAGTCGCGCTGCTGTGGGGCCCTCAGACCCGGGTCTAGTCAGGAAGGTGAAGGGGAGCCGTGAGAGTTCACCGTCGGCGACGATCGCAACCGGTCGGCCGGGTGTGAGCTCGGCTTGAGCAGGTCCGAGCAGAAGGTTCGTGAGGGCCGAGGCTTCCCTGGCGGCCTGACGGGTGGCCACGGGACTTCTATTCTTACTGCTCAAGAGCGAGTGAAGATGCCGCACGCCTCTGCCGAGTCGATCTTGCGCCGGAAGCTCAACGAGTTGGTGCCCGCTCGACTCCACGATCCACAGGAAGCTCCTCGGAGTGCCGAGCCAGTAGACGAG
>JBCDKB010000318.1:0-10349 GCA_038747035.1 Acidobacteriota bacterium
GAGGCCGGTCATGGACACTGTTTGGGGCGGCTGCTATTCTGCGCACGAAGACCGGTAACTATCGATGAAACCGGACACTTTTCGGGAGCCCCTCTACCAGAGAGATGATGCTAAAGACGATCCGCCAAGCCTCCTTCAGCCAGCCACCACAGCGCCTATTTTTCGCCGTAATTTTTCTTCTCTGCGGCTTTTCCGGGACACTGCCCTCGATCGCATCAGCGGCGACAGAAGCCACCGCCCCCCAATCCACCGGCGGCGATCAGGTCCCTGAGTTCGACCCCGCGCAGGCGACCGCGCACTATCACTTCGCCCTCGCCAAGCTCCACGCGGATGCCGGGGACTTCGAAGCCGCGCTCGCAGCCTTTGAGAAGTCCCTGTCGCTCGATGGGACCGACGTCTACAGCTTCCTCGAGACGGCCAAGTTCTACGGCTACTTAGCCCAGGCGTCGCGGACTCGCCAGCAGACGGTCGCCTATTTGGATAAGTCCCTTGAACTCTTGAGCTCGGCGCGACAGCTCGCCGCGGAGAATCCGGACGTGCTCCGCCTCTTTGCGGAAACTCACCTCCGCCTCGGAGAGCAGAGACCGTCGTCCTACGCGGTCGCCCAGGGCGCCCTGGAAAAGCTGCGGGAGATCGAACCGACCGATCTCCGCACGCTGATCTCCCTCGGCCAGATCTACCTCTTCAGCCGCGAGCCGGCGAAGGCCGCTGACGTCTTGACGGAGGCGTCGCGGTACAGCCCGCGTAACCGGATGGTGCAGTCGATGCTGGTCGACGCCTTGATGGGTGCAGATAGGCGGCAGGAAGCCGAGAAGGCGCTCACGGACCTGATTCCCCTCGACCCGACGAACCTTGAGCACAGCCTCAAGCTCGCCAACTTGCTGTCTGAGCGCGGCGAGCATGTCGGCGCGGCCCAAGTGCTCGAGCAGGCGGGCGAAGGGGACTGGCTCACCGGCGCCCGCATTCGCCAAGCCTTGGCCCGTGAGTATCACCTCATCGGCCGGCATCAAGAAGCTTTGGAGCTGGTCGACGGCATGCTCGAGGACCCATTCGCCGCCTCGGCGCCGAATCGGGGACTCCAGCGGCTGAAGGTTTCGATCTTGTCGGCGATGACCCGCTACGACCGGGCGATCGAACTCTTCCGTCCGCTGCTCGAAGATAGCAAGGATGGGGAAAGACGCCTCCAGGACGCGCTGCTGCTCAGCCGGCTCTACGAGCGCGCCGCGGACGCCGACGCCGCCGTGGAAGTGCTTCGGCGGGAGGCGACGAACCTTCCTTCTGGGGTGCCTGCATCTCGCCTAGCGACCGCGATCGCCGAAGTGCAGAAGCGCGCGGGCCAGATGATCGCCGCCGAGTCGACACTGCGCGGCGCCTTGCCGCCGGGGGATGTCGAGCTCGACCCCGAGTCGGTGGATCTCATCCGCGAGCTGGCGGTGCTTCTCAACCGAGACGGCCGGACCGCCGAGGCGATCGGCGTGCTCGAACGCGGTCTCGCGCGGCTGGACCGCGCCTCGGCCTCTGCGCCGGAAGACGACGGTATCGCCCGGCTGCAGGCGGCCCTCCAGTTGAACCTAGCCGGCGTTTATGGCGAGGTGGGCGAGTGGGCGCGCATGGGCGCCTTGGGCGTAGAGCTCGCCGGATCAACCAATGCTGAAATCGCCTTCGTGGGCCTCCAAATCCAGGCCGATGCCCTCGCCGAGCAGGGGGATCTCGACGCCGCATTCACGCTGCTCGACGGCGTGGAAGGCCGAGGTCGTCAGGTGCGTGCCAAGAGGGTCGAGCTGCTCTTCAACTCGGAGCGTGCGGATGAAGCGAAAGCCTTGGCCCTTGAAGCCGCCGCGTCCGGCGAGGTGGGCGATCGACTCTTCGCCTCGAGGATTCTCCAGCGCCACGAGTTCTACCCGGATTCGATCGAGCTCCTCGAAGGGCTGCTCGATGAGCGTTCCGATGAGACTGTTCTCTTCGCTCTCGGGGCCGCCTACGAACGCGTCGGAAATATCGACAAGGCGGAATCGACCTTCAAGCGTTTGCTGGAGGCCTCACCCGACCACGCTCCGACATTGAATTACCTCGGATACACCTGGACGGAGAACGGGAAGAATCTCGAGGAAGCGCTCTCCATGATCCAAAGGGCGGTCGCCATGGACCCGGACAACGGTGCCTATGTCGACTCCCTCGGCTGGGCCTACTACCGGCTCGGACGTTACGAGGCGGCCCGGCCCCATCTGGAATGGGCCGGCCGACTCACGCCCGATGACCCGACGGTCCATGAACACTTGGGCGATCTCTACACCGCCTTGGGCGACGAGGCGCTGGCCCGGGCTGCTTACCGGCGCTCGCTGGAGATTCTCGGCGAAGATTCCGAGGGCGCTACGGAAGATCAGACCCGCATCCGCGGCAAGCTCGAGGCCTTCGACGCGGCCCCGCTGACCGGCGGCGGGCCGGCCGGCGGCGACGAGTAGCGGCGATTGCCCCGGCTTTTCGGAATCCTAGGAACTCTTCGGAAACCCGATATGACGCGCTTCATGGCGGCTTGTCTGTTCTTTGTCCTTCTGGTCCTGGCGGGGTGCGCCGGCGGAGGTGGCCTCCAGCTCTTGCCTTCGAGCCGCACCGCGGAGGCGGAGCTTTGGGAGCTACCGGCGGACGCCTTTCCGTCCCAGCGGCTTTACCGGGTGAATTACCAAGGGCCGGAAGGGAAGGCGAGTTTCAAGCTGACGCTCTATGTCGTCGCCGAAGGGCACTACCGGATGGAGGCGGCGGACACCCTCGGTCGCCGGGCGTGGAGCCTCGGGGTTGAGCCCGGGCGCGAAGCGGTCTTTCTCGACCACAGAAACGAGCTCTACTGTACGGCCTCCGGCGGCGCCGAGCAGAGCTTTTTGCCCATCGCCCACTTGCCCCTGGGGCAGTTGCCGCAGCTGATCTTGGGACGGATCCCGGCGCGTCCGGCCACCGAGCTGGCCCAAGGTGAGGGGAAAGTGTCGTTCAAGGACGCGTCTGGCCAGCTGTGGAACGCGGAGGCCGTCGGCGGTGAGCTCTCGTGGTGGAGCCTGATCCAGGACGGTGAGGCGGTGGCCTGGTGGCGGCGGATGGATGAGCGCAGGGTCTTCTCCGATCGGCGCGGAGGTCAGCAGGTCACCTGGAGGGAGCAAGTCAGGGAGCGGCTCGTGAGAGACTTGTTGCCCCTCAAGACCCCCGATGACTACCGCGAGGGCGCCTGCGGAGGCGCAATGGCTTCGAACGGATGAACGACAATCCCCGATCTGATCGCCGGCGGCGCGGCAACGGTGACGACCGACCCGGCCCGAGACCGATCAACGCTTTCGAGCGCAGCCTGCCGCATAGCGAAGAGTCGGAGCGCGCGGTGCTGGCGGCTATCCTCTTGGCGCCCCACGTGATGCCGCTCGTGACGGCCCGGCTGGTGCCAGAAGACTTCTACGTCGAGCGCCACCAGCTGATTTATCAGGCGATGCTTGACCTCCAAGACAAGGGAGACGAGATCGACCTGCGGACGCTCCAGGCCGAGTTGGAGCTCAAGAACGCCTTCGAGTCCTCCGGCGGGCTCGCCTACCTCTCGGGTCTCGACCTCGATCTCCCGGACCTTAGCCGCGTCGAGACCTATGTTGAGGTGGTGAAGGAGCGCTCGATCCGGCGGCAGCTGATCCTGTCGAGCCAGAAGGTGATCTTCGATTCCTTCGAGGCCGGCATGGCGGCGTCGGACGTGCTCGCGGAGGCCGAACGCTCGATTATGGGCCTCGGCCAGCAAGCGATGCAGCGCGGATTCGCTTCCATGGCCGATGTCGTGGACGATACTTTGGCGGCCCTTGAGGAACGCTCGGATGGCGTCATCGGCCTGCAGACCGGCTTTTACGATTGGGACCGCATCACACAAGGTCTGGTGGCCGGGAATCTGATCATCATCGCCGGCCGCCCGGGCATGGGCAAGACCAGCTTTGCGGTCAACGTCGCCCAGCACGTCGCCATCCGGGAGAAGGCCGCGGTCGGGATCTTCTCCCTCGAAATGGGAGACCAGGAGCTGGTCACTCGCGTGCTGGCGTCCGAGGCCAATATCCATTTCGGCCAGCTCCGCGCCGGCCAGCTGTCCAAGGGGCAGTGGGGACAGCTGCACGATACGGTCCGCCGCATCCGTGACGCGCCGCTCTATATCGACGATTCCCCGAATCCGACGCTGGCCGAGATCGCGTCGAAGAGCCGCCGCCTGAAGGTGGAGAACAACCTGAGCCTGCTGGTAGTCGACTACCTCCAGCTGATGCAGGCGGGCGGCCGTTTTGAGAGCCGGCAGCTCGAGATCGCCTATATCTCCAGGGGCTTGAAGCAGCTCGCCAAGGAGCTCGAGATTCCGGTGGTCGCCCTGTCCCAGCTGTCCCGTCAGACGGAGCGCCGCGCGGGAGACCACCGTCCACAGCTCGCCGACCTCCGCGAATCGGGATCGATCGAGCAAGACGCCGACATGGTCTGCTTCGTCTACCGCGACGAGATCTACAACAAGGACGATCCGGAAGTGAAAGGCCTAGCCGAGCTCATCATTTCGAAGCACCGTAACGGCCAAACCGGCACCGTGGACCTGGTGTTCATCGGTGAGACCACGAGCTTCCGGAATCTGGACCGCATGCACGAGAGCCACAACGCGCGTCCCGCGGCGACTGAAGAGTCCGGCGGCGGCGACTCCGGAGCACCGCCACCGTTCTAGTCGGACTCGCAGTCCGCGGCGTCTCTCATCGCGGAAGAAGAGGTCAAGGAGTCAGCTGTGGCGAAGACGTCGCCGTATCAGTGCACGAATTGCGGCTACCGGTCGCCCAAATGGATGGGCCGCTGCCCGCAGTGCCAAGCGTGGGATACCTTCGAAGAGGTGGAGGCGGCGCCGAAGACCAAAGCCGGTTTTGGCAGCCCTGCGCGATCTCGGGTCAGCGCCGCGGCGACGATTCCGCTCACCAAAGTCAAGGACGAAGGGGTCGCGCGTCGACCCAGCGGCCTCGGGCTCTTCGACCGGGTCTTGGGCGGCGGCGTCGTGTCGGGCGCGGCGACCCTGGTGGCGGGGGAGCCGGGTATCGGCAAGTCGACCCTGATGCTCCAGCTCTCGAATGCCCTCGCCGGCACCAACAGCGGGCCCGTGCTCTACGTCAGCGCCGAGGAATCGCCGCGGCAACTTCGGCTGCGGGCGGAGCGCCTCGGGGCCCTCGGTCACATCGCGGTGGCGGGGGAGACGGAGCTCGAACCGATCCTCGCCCTGCTCGACGAGGATCCGCCGTCGGTCATCCTCGTGGACTCGATCCAGGCGGTCCGGTCGCTGGAGCTTTCCGGCCCCCCGGGCTCGGTGGGGCAGGTGCGCTATTGCGCCGAAGCGCTGGTGACGGCCTCGAAAGCCAAGGATTCGGCCCTCTTCTTGATCGGACATGTGACCAAAGACGGCGGCATCGCCGGCCCCAAAGCCCTCGAGCACCTGGTCGACACGGTGCTGACCTTCGAGGGCGAAGGCACGACCGGCCACCGCGTGCTCCGGGCGCAGAAAAACCGGTTCGGCCCCACCGGGGAGGTGGCGATCTACCAGATGCGCGACACGGGGCTGCTGCCGGTGCTCGACCCGTCGAGACTGCTAGTCGCCGAGAAAAGACGACAGCGCCCGGGGTCTGCGATCCTCTCGAGCCTCCACGGGACGCGTCCGCTGCTGGTGGAGGTCCAGGCCCTGGTCCACCCGAGCCCGCTGCCGACGCCGCGCCGGATGACCGTCGGCCTCGACTCCACGCGGGCGACCTTGCTGACCGCCGTACTCGAGCGATTCGCCGGTTTGTCACTGGCGGGAATGGACCTCTTCCTGAACGCCGTCGGCGGTCTGGCCGTGCGCGAACCCGCGGCGGACCTGGCGGTGGCGGCGGCGCTCGTCTCCGCCGCCCGCGATCGACCGCTTCCTCCGGAGACGGCTTTCTTCGGCGAAGTCGGACTGCTCGGGGAGGTCCGTCCGGTGAGCCATACCGGACCGAGGCTCCGGGAGATGCGTCACCTCGGCATCCGCCGGGCCATCGTGCCGCCGACCGAAGCTTCGGAAAGGCCGAAGGGGCTCGAGCTGCACGAGGTCGACGATATTGAAGCGCTCGCCGAGGCCTGCTTTTAGCCCGGTGATCCGATCCCGGGCTAGCCGAGCTCGGGCTCTCGCCCGGTGAGGCGGCGGAACGCCTCGACGTAGCGAGCGAGCGTGCCGCGGGTGACCTCGTCCGTCAGCGGGGGCGGCGCCGACTCGTGGTCCCAGCCCGTGGAGTCGAGCCAGTTCCTGACAAATTGCTTGTCGAACGACGCCGGCTCCGTGCCCGGAGTCCAGGTGTCTTTTTCCCAGTAGCGGGACGAATCCGGCGTGAGCATCTCGTCGATGAGCAGCACTTGGCCGTCGACCTGGCCGAATTCGAATTTGGTGTCGGCGAGCAGCACGCCGCGCTCAAGGCCGTGCGAATGGCCCCACCAGTAGAGCCTGAGGGTCAGCTCGGCCAGTCGATTTGTGAGTTCGGCGCCCAGCGCGTTGGCCATGAAGTCTTGGCTGACATTCTCGTCATGGCCGCTTTCGGCTTTCGTCGCCGGCGTGAAGATCGCCGACGCAAGGCGCGAAGCGCGCTCGAGTCCCTCGGGCAGGCGGTGCCCGCAGGTGACGCCCGAAGCTCGGTACTCACGGAAGGCCGAGCCCGCGAGATAGCCCCGGGCCACACACTCAAACGGGATCACTTCGGTCTTGCGCACCAAAACGGCCCGCCCTTTGAGCTGGTCGGCGTAGGGCTTGAGCGCGGCGGGGAAGTCCGTGGGCTCCGTGGCGAGGAGGTGGTTCGGGACCAGCGACGCCGTGTGCTCGAAGAAGAAGTTGCTCAGCTGATTGAGGATTTTGCCTTTGCCGGGGATGCCGGGCTGGAGGATATGGTCATACGCCGAAATGCGATCGCAGGCCACGATGAGCAGCGTGTCGCCCAAGTCGTAGATATCCCGCACTTTGCCGCGGCGAGGCGTCAATTCACCCAGCTGGGTCTGCCATACGAGCTCGGTCATCGCGTCGTTTAAGTCCTGGCCCCAAGTCCTAGCCCGACGTCGCGGCGTGCTGGCGGGCCTGTCTGGCGGCGGAAGCCGTCTTGTTGAAGAGGCGTTCGATGGCGGCGCCCAGTGGCTGGTCGGGGATCTTCTGGAGGCTTGTCGGATCCCAGGATCCGCCGTCCACGATCTCGAACACGGGCACCGAGTCGAGTCCCTTAAAGTGCGCGCCCCCGAGTTTGCGGAAGCCGACCCGAATATCGGAGCCGCCGAGGCCCTGGAGGTCCGCACCGATGAAGCCCCGGCCGTCCTGACGGCCGTAGAAGAGCGGGCTGAACGGGCCGAGGTGCTGGATCAGCGGTTCGGTGGCGACGATTCCCTCGTTGATCAGCGCCCGGTTGGCGTTGATATAAGCGTAGAACTGGCGCGCCTCGTCGACCTTGGAGACCAGCTCCGCGTCGCGTTTCATCAGCGGCGCGAAGAATTTGTTGACCGCCGTTTCGGGATAGCCCTGGGACACGAGGTACGTTCTGAAGCTATCGACCTGCTGGGTCTTCTTGCCCGTGGTCAGGCGGGAAAGCTCGACCAAGCCGTGGCCAAAATATTCGTAGCGCGGTTCGAAGGCGCCGGCTTCCCGCTCGAGGGGTAAGAGCCGGTACTCACCGAAGTTGATGGCGATCCGGAGACCTCGGTCAAAGGGGAAACCCCGGGCGACGAATTTCGGATAGAGGCGCTGGATCTCGATGGCCAGCACCAGCAGCTGCACGGACCGGCGCGAGGAGTAGAAAGCGCCGTCGCCGAGGTACTTCTCCAGCCGGAGCCCCAGCTCAGCCGCCATCAGGTCGATCTTGCGCTGGAACTGGACCGTCATCCGGAAGGCGTTCTCCAGCGCTGAACGCTCCGAGCGGCCGAGCATGGAGAGCGTGGCGGAGAAGTCGGTGATGTCGTAGACGAGGCCGAAGCGCTTGACCATGGGATTGACGACCCACGGAGAAGCGAAGTCGATCGGCCGCGTGGCCCCCGAAAGGTGGAGCACGGGCGGGCCGCCGACCCAGGTCGTATTCATGGTGCGGTCGCGGCAAACCAGGGTGCCGTCGGCCTCGCGCTTCAGGTAGATGACCATCTTGCGCAGGGCGTGGAGCAACTCGAAGGTCTGGAGCCGGCCGAGGAGCTCTTCGAAGAGCTCGAGATGGTCAGGGCCGAAGAGTTTGTCGGCGTCGTACTTCGGGTGTCGGGTCAGGAAGCGGACGTAGCCGGGGCGGAAGAGGGCCTTCTGCGGATCTGAGGGGTCGACCCCAAGAAGTTCGGCGGCGGCGGCCCTGAGCACAACGTCCTGGGCGATCAGCGACGAGTGCCAGTCCGAGAGGGCGCTGAGGCGGCCGCGGAAATCCCGTCCATCGATCTGCTGGAAGCCCCGGAAGAAGCTACTGAGCTCGCTGAGGTCCGGGCTGACGTAGTCTTCGCTGAAGATCAGGACGTTGTCGACCATGATCTCGACCAATTCAGGGAAGAGTGACCGGCTGTCGACCCCCATCTCTTCGGCGAGCTGGTCGGCAAGATCCTGGTGCAATCGAGTGATGCGCTTTTGCCACCGGTCGAGCACCCGGTATTTCACCGTGTCCCCGTGCTCTCGCCCGAGCGCGGAATCCCGTTGCCTTAGACGTTTGGGGACGTCCTTGACTAGGCGGGCCGCCTCGAGGGAGTGGTGGAGCCAGAAGATCGAGGTGTAGTCGACGCCGATCGAAGAGACGAGGGTGTTCTCGAGCGTTTGCGTCAGGGCTGCGCGGTAGAGCTCCCACCGGGTCTGCAGGGCTCGGGAGTCAAAGGCGGTGTTGGTGACCGCGGCGGCCTGGGCCTCTTCTTCGGAGTTGAGGTATTCGGCGAAGAGCTTCGCCAGCTGCTCGAGGGGCCGAGACCGCAGGATCGGCAGACCGATCAGGGGATTCTCTTTCTCGTCCTGCTGGAAAATCTTCTGCGGCATCGGCAGGATATTTTCCGCACCGGGGAGCACCCGCGTGATGTCTGCGGGTTCCGGCCTTATGAAGATGTAGGTGCCCCGACAGAGGTGGTCGACGACGGGATTCGGCATGTGTATCCGTAAGAGATCGAGCGGCGGTGGCGGACGCGGGATGGGCGAGCCCGGGGCGGGAAAACAGCGAGACCCGAGGGCAGGATATAACATATCCGGCGAGTGAAGAACGTCGTCGCCAACCCGCAGAATAGGTCCCCGAAATCGAGCCGGGGCGGGATGCCCGTCAAACCTCCTGGAGGTCCGTCGGAGTCCTCGGGGGCGACGGCGCTGGCGGTTCTCGGCCTCAGCCTCGACGTCACCGCCGGCGCCTCGGGACGCTCGACGCCAGTGGTTCGTGACGTTGAGTTGAGAGTCTCGAGCGGTGAAGCCGTCGGTCTCGTCGGTGACTCGGGCAGCGGCAAGACCCTCACTGCGTTGGCGGTCATGGGGTTGCTGCCGGCTGGAATCGTCCAGACCTCCGGCGCCGTCGAGCTGGGGAGCGGAGAACGGCCGGCGATGATCTTCCAAGAGCCGAGATCTTCGCTCAATCCGCTGCTTTCCGTGGGCTACCAGATCGGCGAGGTGCTCAGCTTGCGCGGCCACCGCGGCCGGGCGAAGCGACGAAGGACCGTCGACCTGCTTCGTCGGGTGGCGCTCCCCGATCCCGAGCAGCGGGTTCGAGCTTTTCCGCATCAGCTTTCCGGAGGCCAATGCCAGCGCGTGGCCCTGGCGATGGCGCTGGCGGCGGAGCCGAAGCTGCTGATCGCCGATGAGCCGACGACCGCCCTCGACGTGTCGGTCCAGGCGCAGATTCTTCGCCTCCTCGAGACACTTCGGCGCGAGGAAGGGCTTTCGCTGCTCTTGATCACCCACGACCTGGCGCTTGTCGCGGCGACCTGCGATCGGGTCGCAGTGATGGCGGCGGGGCGGATCGTCGAAGCGGGGTGCCGCCGGCAGATCTTCGAGAGCCCGAGCCATTCCGCGACCCGTCGGCTGCTCGACGCGGCCCGTCTTGAGACCTGACCCGGTGACGCCCGTGCTCGAGATGAAGAACCTTCGGAAGTCGTTTCCCGGACGCGGTTTCGGCCGGCGGCGGGGCGTCGTTGAGGCTGTGGCTGGGGTTGATTTGGCGGTCGAACCGGGGAGCCGCCTGGCGCTGATCGGCGAGTCTGGATGTGGGAAAAGCACGCTCGCCCGGCTGATCACCGGCGTCGTCGGTGCGACCTCCGGCGAGCTGATCTTCGACGGCGTCGATGTCTCGGCCCTCCGCGGCGCCGCGCTTCGAAGCTGGCGGCGTCGCTGCCAGCTGATGTTTCAA
>JBCDKB010000319.1:0-10305 GCA_038747035.1 Acidobacteriota bacterium
CACTCCGCCTCTTTCTCTCCCCCTCTCGCCCTTTTTTTTCTCTCTCTCTCTCTCTCTCTTTCTCATGACACGCACAAGAAAAACGCTGGGCTGGGCCCTCGCGACCGCGGGTCTGCTCGCGATGGCGAGCGCACCGGCGCCGGCACAAGATGTCGCAGAAGAAGAAACCGAGACCGTCGAGGACACGATCACCGTCGTCGGCGAGCGCAAGGCCTACCGGGGCAATTTCGAGGAGATCGAAATCCCGGCGGCGGACCAGACGATCGACGAGGAGCTGCTGGTCGAGATCGGCGCGCTGAACCTCAATGACGCGCTCGACCTCTCCGCCGCCGTCGCCCGCCAGAATAACTTCGGCGGCCTATGGAACGCCTTCTCCGTCCGCGGCTTCGCGGGCGACATCAACCTGCCGAGCGGCTTCCTCGTCAACGGCTTCAACGCCGGACGCGGCTTCGGCGGACCTCGAGATCTCGTCGGCGTCGAGTCCGTCGAGGTCCTGAAGGGCCCGCGATCCGCGCTCTACGGCCGGGGTGAGCCGGGCGGCACGGTCAACCTCGTCACGAAACGCCCCCGGTTCTCCCAGGGCGGATACGTCAAGGCCACGGTCGGCAGCTGGGACCAGTACCGCGTCGAGGCCGACTACCAGACCGTCTTGGGCGCGGAAGAAAAAGTCGCCGTGCGCCTCGTCGGCTTCTTCGAAGACGCGGAGAGCTTCCGGGAGGAAGTCGAAACCGAGAAGATCGGATTCTTTCCGTCGATCACCTGGAACTGGAGCGACAACACCATCGCGACCTACGAGCTCGAATACTCGAGCCAGGACATCCCGTTTGATCGCGGCGTGATTTTCTCGGAAGACTTCGGTTTCTCACCCCGGGACACGTTCGTCGGCGAGCCGGGTGATGGGCCGATCGAGACCGAGGTCTTAGGGCATCAATTCGAGGTCCTGCACAACTTCGACGGCAACTGGAGCCTGCTGGCGGGCGTCGGCTACCGGGAAACGTCGCTTGAGGGCAACGCGTCGGAAACCAATTTCGCCGGCCGCCAGACCTACTTCATCGACGGACAGACGATCTCCCGGTTCTTTCGCTTCCGCGACTTCGAGTCGGACTACACCGTGCTGCGGGCCGAGCTCTCCGGCGAGTTCGAAACCGGCAACCTTCGCCACCGGCTGATCGTGGGCGCGGATTACGACGAGTTTGACAACAGTCTGTTCATCCAGCGCTTCCGCCCCGGCTTCTTCGGCCCGGGCACGGATATCAGCACGCTCGATCCGGCGGAGTACCTGATTCTCGACGCCTTCAACCCCGTCTACGGCCTCTACCCGATCCCGATTCCGGGGCCGAATACCGACCGTAACGAGGTGCTGACCGGCACCGGCGTCTACTTCCAAGACCAAATCTCGATCACGGACAAATTCCAGATTCGGATCGGCGCCCGCTACGACGACTTCGAGCAAGACCTGACGAATCTGCGGGCCAACCCGGCGAGCACCGTGACGACGAGCGACGACCGGGTCTCGCCGCAGTTCGGAGCGATTTATCGCGTCCACGAAGGGGCGACGATCTACGCGTCGTACGGCGAAGGTTTCCGCCAGCAAACGGGGTCCGATTTCCAGGGCAACCAATTCGAGCCCAACATCACCGAGTCCACCGAGCTGGGCGTCAAATTTGATGTCGGGCAGTTTTCCAACTCGGTCTACGGCTCCGTCAGCGTGACGCTCTTCGAGGTCGACCAAAGCAACTTCCTCGTGAATGACGATCGGCCGGAAGCGGTGGCCGCCGGCTTCTTCTCCTTCCCGGCGGGGACCGCCGAAAGCACCGGCGTGGAGATCGACGCCAATCTGACCTTCGACAACGATGTGAACCTATGGTTTTCATACGCCTACACCGACGCCGTCTTCACCAATAGCAACCCGGACGTGGACGGCTTCGGCGGCCTCATCGAGGTCGGCGACCCCTTGATCAACACGCCGGAAAACCAGCTCAGCCTGCAGCTCAGTAAGGGCTTCACGGTCGGCTCCATGCCCGCCCGCTTGGGCGGCGGCGTGTTCTACACCGACGAGCGGAACGGCTGGGTGGCGTTTGACTTCACCCTTCCGAGTTACACGACCGTTCGACTCTTCGGCGACATCGAGCCCGTTGAAGGGATCAACCTTCGCCTCGACGTCGACAACCTCTTCGACGAGACGTTCTATACGAACTCGTTCTCGGACGTTTGGGTCGAGCCCGGCGCGCCGCGCCGGTTCCGCGTCTCGGCGACGTACTCGTTCTAGTCGGCCGGCACGGTCGGCTTTCCCGGTCCCTCCAGCCATGCCTGGGGGGACCGGTAGCGCTAGCGCAGGCGCCGACGACCCGCCGCGTTCATTTCCTGTGCATCTCCTGTAACGTTTCTTTCCAGAATCCCCAGTCCTGAATGAGACGAGCTCAGTCGCTCGCCCAAGACTCAGGAACTCGGCGGCGACCGCCGCCTTCGGGATAAGGAAAGAACCTTGAACGATCACACCGAGGACCCACCGGCCGGTTCGGCTGACGACGCATCGCCCGGCGGCCAGCTGTGCCCCACCTGCAGGTCACCGCTCCCGCCCGGTTATTCATCGGGTTTGTGCCCCGCCTGCCTCTTTCTGGTCGCCCTCGGAGAAGGCGAAACCGCGGTGGACGAGCGGATCGAGGCCGCGACGTCGCCCCAAAGAAGGCTCAGATACCTCGGCGACTACGAGCTCGAAGAAGAGCTCGGCCGCGGCGGCATGGGGGTGGTTTACCGCGCCACACAGACGAGCTTGGGTCGGCCCGTCGCCGTCAAACTGCTCATTGAAGGGCGGTGGGCGTCCGAAGAGGCCCGGCGGCGATTTCAGCTGGAAGCCCGCGCCGCCGCCTCGCTGGACCACCCTTCGATCATCAAGGTCCATGAGGTCGGCGAGTCCGAGGGACAGCCCTACTTCTCCATGGACCTGGTCGAAGGCGAGGACCTGGCGGGTCTCTTGAAGAGCCAGCGCCCCCCGATAGCCCAGGCCGTCCGCTGGATGATCGAGATGTGCGACGCGGTGGTCTGCGCCCACGGCCGCGGGATCGCCCATCGGGACCTCAAGCCCTCCAACGTCATCATCGATCGGCAGAATCGTCCGGTGGTGACCGACTTCGGGCTCGCCCGTATCGAGCGGAGTTTTGCCGAGTCCGCCCCCCTGACCCAAACCGGGCAAGTCTTCGGGACCCCCGGCTACATCGCTCCGGAGAGGCTGCGGGGCGTCTCGACCAACGCTTCCGGAGAAGACATCTACGCGCTCGGCGCGATCCTCCATGCGCTCCTAACAGGTCACCCGCCGTTCCACCTCCTGACCTCGTGGTCGGCCTTGAGCCGGGCCATAGAAAAAGATCTCCCGTCCCTGCGGCGGCTGAATCCCGAAATTCCCGCCGACCTTGACGCGATCTGCCTCAAAGCCCTCTCCCGCCGGCCCGAAGACCGATATGCCTCGGTGGCCGACCTGCACCAAGACCTGGAGCGTTTCTCCCGGGGCCTGCCGGTGGTGGCGCGCCCGATTCCGGTCTGGACCCGCGGCTGGCGCTGGCTCAAGCGGCGACGGCGGACGGTCGCGACGGCGGCTGTCTTCGCGATTCTGACGTCGCTGGCCGTCTTCCGAAATCAGGTCGCCCAGGTGGCCGTGAAATACGAGCGGGCGGAGGGCCAGAAGGCCCAGGACCTGCTGGGTGAGTGGGCGGAAGTCCAAGAGGCCCTCAACCGTGAACAGCGGGGCGCCGCGGCTGAAGCGCTCGGCCGAGTGGCGCGGGCGGTCCGCGCGCGCCCCGCAGGCGATCAGCTTGTGGGGGGTCAGGAGCTGCGCCGCGCGGCCTTCGAAGCCTGGCGACTTCCAACCCTCGAGCCGGCCTGGAGGCTGCCCGTCGAAAGGCCCCTGGCGCTGGCCTTTTCAAGCGACGGCAAGAGACTCGGCGTGCTCGACGGTCGCGGTCGATCGCAAGGCGGCGAGCCTCAGCCGAACGGGCTGCTCCAGATCTACGACCTCGCCGAAGGCGATCTCGAGCAAGAGGAGACGGTCGTGCTGTCGCCAGACGTAAGGCCCGAGCGTCTGGCCGACCCGCGCGTTCCGGGCCAGCCGCTGCCCGCCGCCGCGTCGGCTGAGCGCGAAAATATCGCCCTGGTCTTTGCGCCGACCTGCGGCTGCCTCAAAGAGATCACGATTCACGACAGCCTCCGGCTGGCCGTCCCAGAGCTCGGGTGGACCTGGGGCTCCGGCCACGGTCTGGCCTACGTCGTCCCTCCGCACTCGATAGAGGCCGGAGGGCAGGAGCCCGGTTCACCTCGACAGCACCTTGGTCAGATCATCTACGTTGACAGGAACGGCCGCCACCGCGAATTCGCACTCCGCGGACTGCCCGTGGCCTTGGCCGCCGGACGCCGGCTGGTGTTCTTCGACGGCGACTCACTGAAGATCGCCGACACCCTCGACGGTGAGGTGGGCGACGGGGTCGCGCCCGGGAGACTGATTCACTCCTCCGTCACCGGCCTGCGGGGCCTCTACGGAAACGGTGGGCGAGGGTCGACGTGGGTCCACCGCGACGGCGGCGCCGTTCGAGAGATCCCCGAAAGGCCGAAGAGCCATCACGTCACGTCGTCCCCCCGCGGCGGCTGGATCGCGATCCTCGACTCGAATCGTCGACGGATCCGCCTCTACGACGCCATCACGCCCGGCCCGGAGTCGCTCGAGATCAATCTCACCTCAGGTGCCGTCGCCCTTCCCTTTCAGTCGAGCCAGATTAGCCCGGACCGACGGTTTATCAGCCTTGTCGTCGATCTAGGGAACCGTCGGCGGCAGATCCAGGTGCGGAGACTCTCGGACGGCGAGCACCTCTTTTCGATATGGGATCAATTCACCGCCGAATGGAGCCCCGACGGCCGCTTCCTGGTCACCCGCGGCTCGCTCGAAGGCGAGCGCACCCTCGCCCCAGACCACTCCAGAGCCGAACGTGCCAATCCCATGAATCGAGGGATCTCGGTCTGGCGGCTCAAAGATCCGGTTACGACCCTCGATGTACACGCGACCCGCCGGCGCTCCGAGGGCGAAACGGACGGCGTCCTTTCCTTGAAAACCTTGAGCTCCGAGGCCCTGGTCGCGGACGATCGATTTATCGACCTCCGCTCTTCCCCATCCTTGGATCAGAGCCTAAACGCCGCCGGTCGAGCCCACGGCCCCGGCAGCTCCCCCATCTTCCGGCGCCGATACCTCATGGCGGACGGACGCTTTTTCCTCGTGGATCTTCTGCGATCCCCCAAAGACCCCCGCGACGCCGTCCTGCGGGCCGACGCGCCCCCTTTCCGCCTCTTCCGCCAAGGCGTGTGGACGGCGCCGAAGCCGCCCGAGGCCGACGTCCCCGGTCGCCTCTTCGTGCTCGGCCTCGAGCTCGCAGGCGACGGACGCACCCTCTGGACCGTCGGCCGCCACCGCTCCGCGGATGGCCGTATGTCCTCGGCGCAGCTGGCGCCGCTGGATGTCTGGGATGCCGAATCCGGCGAACACCTCGAAAGACTTTCCGAGGGGCGGGCCTTCGAAGTGGTGCCTTCCCCTCGCGGCGACTGGGTGGCGGTGGCCGGTCTCTGGGCCCCAGCGACTGGCGGCGGTGCAAGGACCAGGCCCCAACCCGGCGTCAGGATCTGGCATGCCGAGTCCAGACGTCTGCTCGCCCACCTGCCGCACGGCAGCTTACCGAGGGGCGCTTGCTGGGACCACTCGGGGCGGACGCTCATTTCAGGAGCGGTCGACGGACGCATCCTGTGGAGTCGGCTCAGCGCCGGGGCGAAGGTCGAGGCGACCGCCGAGTCGCCGACGACCCTCGACATGATCACGGCCTTAGCGGCGGGCGACGACGGCTTGATGGCCGCCGGAGACTCGACGGGAAAGATCCTGCTCTTCCGAATCGAAGGCGACCGTCTTGAAGAAGTGCTCACTTTCCAAGGGCACCCGAGTCTGATCAGGACCCTCCTGTTCCACGCCGAGACGGGCGCACTCTTCTCCGGAGACGCGGAGGGCAAACTGCGGCATTGGGACCTCAAAGACTTGAGCGGATTCGAGCGGCGAGTCCTCGGGAAGTCGATCCTCTACTGATCGCGGAGCACCGCCAGCAGCTGCCGCAGCTCGGGGTCCACCCGCTCTTCCCGGTCTACGGTCTGCGCCACCTCGTAGCGAAGAAATTCGCCCAGCCGGCGGCGCAGTCTGTGGACCGCCACCCGGGCCGCGCCCTCACTCAAACCCACCTTGGTCGCCGCAGCCTTTCCATCTCCTCGCGCCACGTCGCCGGTCAGGAACGGTTTCAAAGCCGAGAAGAGGTCGGCCTTGCCGGCCCGTTCGTAGTCTCGCTGCAGCCGCCGCATCGCGTGGTCGAGCACCGAAAGGGCCCACTGCTTTTCGTAAAGCACGTCCGGGGTCATGGAGTCCTTGGGCTCGAGGGCCAGGCGGCGGGCCCCTTCCTGGGCGTCCCAGGCGATCTCCACCGCGTCGCCGCCCCGCTTGAGGGCTCGGTCATATCGCCGCCGATCGGAGCGGTAGTGGCGGAAAGCGCCGATCAGGAAGGCGCGAAACCGTCCTCGCTCGGGATCGGCGGCGCCCAAAGCCAGGCCGCCGCCGAGGCGATTTTCCAGCAGATAGGCAAAGAAACCTTGGACCCCGTCGGCCGCCGCCTCGGGGGCTTCGCCACTTCGAATGGCGAACGCGTAGAGCGGAAACCAGTACATCTCGCAGAGGCCAGCCAAGGCTTCCCGAGCCACCCCGCTATCTCCGTCGGGCCCGCCGCCGAAGTTGCCAAATCGACAGACGAGGCTCCAACGCGTGGTCTTGAAGTTCATGGCTCCAATGGTTTGCGCCCGGCATCCCACCGAGTCGCGTTTGGGGCGAACGCTTGCCCTTCGACGCCGGACTGGATTCGACGGGCCGCCTTTCGCGCAGACGGACAAGAGTACACCCCCCGAGCCGATGGTGCGGCTCGAGGGGTGGGACGGGGGAGGCCGATGAATTTCAGCTCATGGAACGACCAGAGCGGACCACGCCGAGGTATCTCCGGATTCGAAACCGTCGACGAAGATCAGACTGCCCGCCGGAATGACTACGATCACCTCAGTGAACTCCTCATCGCCCGGCGACGCCTCCGGCGTGCTCGAGCTGACGCTTGCGGTGTGCGTCAGCTCGCCTTCAAAAGCACCGTCCACCAGCAGCTCGATCGTGACCGTCTGCTCCTGATCGGCTTCGATCGTCCCGAGATCGCAGGTCAGCTCCCCCGGCGTCGACTCGCCGCAGGCCGGGGCCGAGACGAGGCTCGTATTTCCGGGCAAGACGCTGGACAACACCACGTCCTCAGCCGGGTTCCGCCCCCGATTGCTGACCGTCAGCGTCAGCGTCAGCGGCTCGCCCGAGAACGCCGGGGAAGGCGACGCGAGGCCCTCCACGCCGAGGTCCGTCGCGTCAGCCGGGACCGTGACCTGAACGGTGGAAGACCCGGTGCCGACGGCCGAATTGGCCTCGTCGTCCGCGGCGGTGGCGGTGACGGTGGCGGTGACCGCCTCGCCGCCGGCTCCGCCGACGAAAACCGTATAGCTGCATTCGTAGAAGCCGAAAAGGCCCAGGGTTTGCGGCAGCGCGCAGCTTCCTTGGCCGTCGACGTTTCCGTGCAGATCGTCGACCAGCGCCGTGAGCGTCACCGCCTCGACCGACGTGTTGTCGACCCTGACGGTGTAGGTGACCTCCGCGCCGGGGACGGTCACCTCGTCAACAGACGGCGCCACGGCCAAGATGACGGAGGGTAACGCGTCGAGCAACGTCACGGAGTAGCCGCCGCTGGCGTTGACGCCGGTCCCTTCGTCGTCCGACGCCACCGCCGACACGGCGTCGGCCAGCTGATCTCCGGCGTTGCCCGCGAGCGGGGTCGAGAAAAAGCAAACATAGGAGTTGAACCCGATGATGGACTGCGGCATCCGGCAGGTCCCCACCCCATCGAGGTCCCCGAGTGCGCCGTCCACCAGGCTCGTCAACTCGACGCTTTCGGCTCCGACATTCTCCACCCGGACCGTGAAGTCCACGGGTCCGCCGGGTTCAAAGAGGCTGGTGACCGACGGCGTGACCTGCACCGCGATGTCCGGTGCGATATTGGTGATGGAAACGGGCGCCCCGCCGCTTGAACCCTCGGCCGAAGTCCCGTCATCGTCCCTCAGGGTGGCGACCACCGCGCTGGACTGGGTGTCTCCGGCGTTCCCGCTCACGGTCGCGGTGAATCGGCAGAAATAAGGAATGCCTACGCGGATAACCCATGCGCCCCGGCAGTCGCCTTGGCGATCGAGGTCGCCGAACTCCGTATCCAAGAGGGAGGTCATGACGAGATTCTCGGTCCCGAGGTTGGTCACCTTGACGATGAATTCGACCTGACCGCTCGGCTCCATGACGCTCCCCGCCGTCGCGGTCTTCTCCACGGAGAAATTCGGGGGGAGATCGACGATCTGCACCAAAGAGGAATCGATCGCCGAGTCGGCATTTCCGTTGCCGTCGATGATCGACACCGTGACGAAGCTGCTTTCGACCTCACCGCCGTTGCCGTTCACGACGGATCCGAACGTGCACTCAGAAACGCCGCCCGCAGGCAGCCTGCCGGCTTCGCAGCTCCCCTCGCCGGTCAGTTCGCCGAAGAGCTCGTCCTCAATCGAGGTGATCTCGATGGCGAGGTCCGAGGTATTGCGGATTTCAATCGTGTAGGTCACCTCGCCGCTCGGCTCGTCGACGACCGTCGGCGTCACGGTCTTGGTGATCGAAACGGCCCCCGCGGTCACCGAGACCGCCGTCGTCTGTTCGACCATCGCCGTGTTGTTCTCATCGTCCCGAACCGCGGCGGTGACCGTGCTGGTAAACGTATCCCCGGGAACGCCGCCGACGAAAATGTCGTAGCTGCACACGTAGGTGCCGTTGCCGGGGATGGTCGCCAGCGCGCACGTCCCCTGACCGTTGAGGTTGCCGTGGGCGTCGTCGACCAACGACGTCAAGGGCACGGGTTCGCCCTTGAGGTTGGCGATCGCCACCTCGAACGTCACGTCGCGCCCCGGCTCCGGCACGTTGGCCGGCGTCGCCGTGCGGGTCAATTCAATCGCCGGCACCGAGTCCGTGATCTCCACGGACACCGCGCTCGAACCGGTCGCGGTGCTCGAATCAGCTTGGCTTGTCGCGGTGGCCGTCGTGCGGCTGGTTTCCACGTCGCCGGCGTTGCCTTCCACGCGCCGCGTGTAGCTACACACATAGGAGCCATTCGCGGCCAAGGTCTGGGGCAGGGAGCAGCCGCCGCGGCCGTCCAGGTCTCCGTCGACGTCATCGACCAAGGACGTCAATGAAACCGGCCCGGCGGGGCCGTTCGTGACGCGCACCGTGAATCTCACCTGTGCTCCGGGCTCTTCAACGCTTGACCTCGAAGCGGTCCTGCGGAGCCAAACGGCCGGCCCCGTCGCCGTCAGTCCTTGGCCGTAGTGCCAGTCGACGTCGTTGGAAAACCGATTGCGGATGAAATTCATCCGGTGGTGATTGCCTTGGATCTGAACCGAGTTCCAGGAGCACGCCGCGACGCCGCTGCCGTCCCCGTAGATGATCATCAGGTCGCAGCTCTCGTCTTCGTCCGTCAAGAAGCCGACGAATTTGAGCTCGAGCTCGTAGTCGTCCGCCGTGCCGGCCGTTTCGTCGAGGCCCGACTTGGCGAACTCGACCATGGCGATGTCGTCGTAGGACAGGGCTCGCTGATCGAGTCCGCTCCGGGTCCCTTGGACCATGACGGCTTCCGAGCTCGGATAGCCAAGCAGCTGCGCGACTTCTTCACTGCCCATCGTCGCGAAGCGGTGGCCGGAGGGAAGATCGGAGAGATCGCGACTGTAGGTGAATTGGTCCACCGTATCGAGGGCTACGAATGGATCGTTGATGCCTTTGAAGAACCAATGCAGGTTCACGTCGTCACCGCGCAGGTCGTCCCGCGAGCCCCTCACGCCGTCCGAACCGGCATTGAGCTCCAGAACCCCGTTCGCACCGTCGGTCGCCGCGGTGAATTCTTCCTCATTCGGGTGCCCCAAGCCGATGCAGTGGCCGATCTCGTGCACGAGCACGGTCTCGTAGTCCAACTTCCCGGACGGCACGCTGCTGGCGCTGCCGTCGAGCACATTTCGATCCACCGCTTGGAGCTGGTTCCATGCTTCGATCGCGTTGAGGGTCGGGATGAGGAGCTCGTCCATATCGTTGACGGCCGGGGAGTCTTCGACCGAGGGATTGATGCAGACCCCAAGCTCCAG
>JBCDKB010000320.1:0-10291 GCA_038747035.1 Acidobacteriota bacterium
GATCGAGTGAAACCTTTGGCGGCGATCGAGCGCACAAAAGAGTTCAACTCCACCTAGCCTTCGTCGCGAAGGCGGCCACGACCAGCCGCACGCCGAAGTGCTTGCGCCGCCCCAGAGGAGATTGCCCGTGCGCAGGACGACTTTGCTATGGGTCTTCAGTTTCTTTGCCCTCCCGTCCCTCTTCGCCGAAGTTCGCCCGGCCCAGGACGCCGGTGTGCTCGGCCGACAGGCGCTGTCGGTGGGTGAACGCGTCGAATTCCACTCGTCGATCCTCGGCGAGACGGTGTCGATGAATCTCTATCTGCCCGAGAGCTTCCACGACTCGTCAAGCGAACACACCTATCCGGTGATCTTCGCCAATGGCTCCCACGGGGAGGAGTTCTTCCACCTCCTGGCCGGCCTCACTCGGCACCTCGGGCACCGGGAACGGATGCCGGAGTCCATCGTCGTTAGCTTGAACGATATGGGCCCGATCCCCAGAATCTTCACCCACGGCATGTGGTCGGTGAACGAGCTGGGCCCGGATGGGGATCCGGCGAAGGGCGTGCGCCACCTGCGAGAGGAGGTCATACCGTGGCTGGAGCGGGAGTACCGCGCCAACCACTACCGCATCTTGATCGGCGTGTCCGGAAGCACGCTCTTCCCGATCCACACGCTGACCGCCGCACCCGGGCTCTTCGAGAGCTACATCCTGGTGGCGGCCGCCGACACGCTCGGTATGGGCGAGTCGGAAGACTCGACGTTCATCGATAGTCTTGCGGGGGCCTTCGGGAAGTCGCCTGAACGCCGCGTGCGGCTCTACGTCGGGGTGGCGGAAAGCGACGTCGCCAAGCGGGCCGACTACCGGGCCAACCTCGAGGCGTTGAAGCAGCGGCTCGTTGGTTTGGACGGCCTGACCCTCGGGGTCGATATCTTCCCCAGGAGTGACCACTACGAGGTCTTCATCGACGCCGTGCGCGCCGGCCTCGATCAGAATTTCCCCTTTGAGCGATGGTCGTCCCGCTATCGGGAGCTCGTCGCCCAGCCCGGTGACGCCCTGGCGAATATCGACCGCTACTACCGGACCCTGTCACGGGACTACGGATTCGCCGTTCTGCCGCGGGCGGACCGCTGGAATAGCGTCAACTGCCTGCGCTTCATGACGCGCCACTTGATTCGGGAAGGACGGCCCGCCGAGGCTCTGGCGGTGGCCCGCCGACGGGTTCGATACCAGCCGGAAAGGGTCGGCTCCCACACCGGTCTCGCCGATGCCCTTGAGGCGGTCGGCGACGTGGCCGCGGCCGTAGCGGCCCAGGAGCAGGCGCTTCGACTGGCGCGTCGCCACTCGCCGGACTCGCTCGGGCGGGTCCAGGAGCGCCTCGAGGAGCTGCGAGCTAAGTCGGTAGAACCCGGGGCCGGCTGAGGCGGCGGCTCGCCGATCGCTCGGCCTCGGCGTCACTCTGCGCCTCGGCCGAGGCTTTCTTCATACCCGCGACGATACTGACCGAGGTACGGAGAGTCCGGGTCGAGCCATCCGATGGCTTCGCCCATGGCGCCTAAGGCCCTGTGGTTGGGGGCGTTGAAGAATAGGAGAAGGCCGTCCTGCGACCGGCTATAGAAGTAGCCGAGCGCAACCTCGGACCAGTCGCTTCCTCCGTGTCCGATGACCAGGTGGTCTCCAAAGTCGATGACCTCCCAGCCTAAGCCGAAGCCCTCGGCCAGCGGACAATCAGCCTCCGGAACTTCAGTGCAGTCGACGACCGCCTGGTCTCCCTGATCCACCCGAACGCTGTTGCGCTCGGCGAGCACCTCGGCGCTCAACCCCTCGGCATTCATCGCGGAAATTAGAAACTTTGCATAGTCCTCGATCGTGACCCTCAGATCATCGGCGGCCGAGTAGGCGCCTTCGTTTCGACACCAGCCGTTCGGCCGGCAGTAGTGCCCGTGAAAGACGCCGTCGGCGTCCACCGGGCGAGCCATCCGGTGGAACATCGAAGGGCGAACGCTGAAGGTCACGCCACCCATGCCCACCGGCTTGAAGACCTGGTCGGCCATCAGGGACGGGAAGTCACGCCCCAGCTTTTTCTCGGCCCAGCGCATGACGTAATCGAAGCCCTCACCGGAGTACCCGTAGGCGGTGCCGGGATCTTTTAAGAACCGGAGCTTGCCGTCGTCCAAGAAAAACCTCCAATTGGGGAACCCGGTCGTGTGATTAAGGGCCATCCGGGGCGTCAGGCTTTCGTGTCTCGGGTCGTCGGCGAGGTCGGGATCCACCCAGTGGGTGGCCATCGGCTCGTCGAGGGACAAGACACCTTGCGAGGCCAGCCGGAGAATCGTCTCCGCGGCCACCGGCTTGGTCATGGAAGCGACGTCGAAGAGCGTTTCACTCGAAGCCGGCACACCCGGCGATTGCTCGCCGTAGTAGCCGGTCCAGGTCAGCTCACCGGCCTGGATGACGGCGGCGCCCGCGGTCACAACCCCCAACCGATCGAGCAGTTCAGAAAAACGCTCCCTCAACTCGGCAGCGCGTTCGGGGGTCACCGTTTCGATGTCCACGGCCGGTTCCGATGCCGACGGCGTCGACGCCGCGCAGCCGCCGAGCGTCAAGGCACCGGCCAGGGTCAGGGACGTCCAGATCTTGGCAACCATCGTGAAGTCTCCTTGCGCTTGAGTTGCGGTTCACCGGCGGGTTCACCGGCATCACGACTTGGACGCCGCCGATCCACCGAGGGTTTGGCCCATCGATGGACGCGGCTTGGAGACCTGGCTTATTCTGCGATTCGGAGCAGCCCGTCTGGATGTCTTGGGCCGCCTTGACCGATCGGCCCGAGTCGGCAGCCTCCGGCGATCCTCGGGGAATAGAAAAGTGCCCGCAGCCGGAGCTTGCGGGCACAAAGGAGCGAAAGGGACTCGGGCCCTAGTCGTGGACCTCGATCGTGAGCGCCTCGGTCGTCAAGGTGACTTGATAGTTGGTGCCGCTCTTGAAATAGAAGCCTTCAACGAAGGCCGAGTCGTTGTTGGGATAGAGGACGTTGCTGGTGATCCACGCCGCGACGGTGCGCGCGTCGGGATGGTCCATGGTTTGCTTGCCGTCGTCGTCGGCTCCGACGTTCCCGGTCAGGACGTATTTATTCGGAGCGGAAAAAAGACCGAAGGTAACGTCGGTGGAAGTTTCGTTTTTGAAGTAGATCGTGGATGACATGTGCTTCTCCTGGGGAGGCTTGGGGTTGATGGTTTGAGAGCCTCGGTCTCCGCGAGCGACGAGTTGGACCCGTGGCGGCCGTCCACGATGACCCGTGTCCCGCGGTGACTTGACTCACGGGGACCCTTTAGAGCAATCGGGGTGCCAGGCGCGGGGGAGCGGTGCGCAGTCAAGATCGAGGCTGAACGTGAACCCGGGGGTTCACATTCAGCCTCGGGACCTGCGCCGATGCGTTCAGGTCATCCGGGAGTGATCGAAGTGCCGCAGCACGCCTGCGGGGCGCAGCTTGAGCAGGGGTACAGCTCGGGCATGGGTGTCGCTTGAGCGTGCCGGGCTGGAGCGGCAGGTTCACCGCTCGCTGGCTCGATGTCGACAGAACCCCTACGGAGACCCGGGGCTAGAACGTCATCACGGTGGATGACCAAGCGCTCGTGTCGCCGGTTTCGAAATCATCGGCGAAGAGCGCTCCGAGGATGTTGTTCTCCGTGGCGCTGTTGTTGTCTTCCTCCGGGTCTAGCAGCGAGCCGACGACGGTGGCGGTGTTGCTCAGGCTGCCCTCGGCGAGTGGGTCGATGGCGCAGATCAGCGTATAAGTCACCGAGCCGCCGACGGGCAAGTCGAGCAGTTCCATCAAGTCCCCGTCGCCCGACTCCGTCTGGCCCGAGGCTCCGTCCTCGGCCACGGCGGTATAGGCGCAGTCGAGCTCGGCGGGTAGAGAGTCGCTCAGCTCGACGGCGGGGTCATCCACGGGGCCGGCGTTGGAGGCCACGATGGTGTAAGTGATCGAGCCCCCCGCGGTGATTTCCGTACCGCTGGCGATTTTGCTCACCGAGATATCCGCCGTCGGAACCACCGCCGTCGTGTCCGTGGCGCTGTTGTTGTCGCCGAATGGATCCGTGAGGGAGGAGGTGGCGGTCGCGGTATTGACGATCGATCCGCTGGCGCCGGGGTCGACGGTGCATTCGAAGGTATAGGTCACTGAGCCGCCGGCCGGCAGGTCGAGCGTTTCGAGCAGGTCGCCGGAGCCGGAGGTGGTGTTGCCGGAGGCGCCGCCTTCGGCGACGCTGGTGTAAGTACAGTCGAGGTCGCCGGGCAAGGCGTCGACGAGCTCGGCGGCGGGGTCATCGACGGGTCCGGCGTTCGACACCACCACGGAATAGGTCGAGCTTTGTCCGGGGGCGATGGAGAGCAGATCGTCGGTCTTGCTCACCGACAGATCCGCCCGCGCCACGAAGACGCAATCCGCCGGTTCTACGGTGAGGAACGGCGTAAAGATCAAGCCATCCGTGACCGGGTCCCCGGAACCCGGTCCGACCCCCGACGGTCCATCCGCCGCGCCCCACCAATTGTCTTGGAAGAGCGTGTTGTCCATGCCGACCTGCTGTGCGCCGCTGGCGTTGCCCACCAGGCAATTTCCCGTGGATCCCGTATCCAGATCCGGATCGGCACTGTTGAGTTGTAGACCGGAGGCGGGGGAGTTGTAGATGCGGTTGTTGGCGACCTGGGTCACGGTCAGGGCGTTCAGCTCGATGTTGTTGTCACCGTTGGCTGCTGCGTCGCCATTCGGAAGCTCGCCTAGGGTGTTGTAGCGGAAAGCGTTAACGACGCCGGGACTCGATCCGTTGGTATTAAATCGCACGCCGTCGGTGGCGTTGCCGACGATGTAATTGCCCTCTTCCAGGGTATCGCCGCCGATCAGATTTCCCTGGGCCCCCGAGGCTACGTTCAGGCCCCGATTCCCGTTTCCCAGGGCCGCGTTGCCGAAGGCATTGGCGCCGATGTAGTTGCCGGCGACGATATTTTTGAGGGCGTTGAAAGCCACGGCCATGCCGTGATTGCTATTGCCGGAGATGACATTGCGCTCGGCGAGGTCCCCCGAGCCGTCGCCGTCGGTTCCGACGCGGTTAAGGGCAGCGGAGAAGGAGAGGTTCACGCCGTCGACGTTGGGCAGTGCCGCGGTTCCCGTGGCGTCGGTGCCGATGAAATTGCCGGCCACCACGTTCTCGCGGGCGTTGCCGTCGCGAATGCGGATACCGATGCCGCCGTTTCCTGAGATGACATTGCGTTCCGCCGCGTCGTTCAGGCCGTCGCCGTCGGTGCCGATGAGGTTGGAGCTGGAGGCCTGGGTGACCGAGATGCCGTCGAGGGCGTTGCCGGCGGCCCGGGTGCCGGTGGCGTCGACGCCGATGTAGTTGCCGGCGATGACGGAGCGGTCGCTGCCGATGCCCTGGCCGAGGAGAAGAATGCCGTGGCTCGCGTTGCCCGCGATCACGTTGCGCTCGAGCTCGTCGGAGACGCCGTCGCCGTCGGTGCCGATGCGGTTGAAGAAGGTCTCAAGAAGCCGAAGTCCGGCCTGGAACTCGTCGCCGGATGCATTCGGCAGCACGGTCTCGCCGTCGGCGCCGACGCCGATGTAGTTTCCGGCGATGATGTTGAAGCGGGAGTTGGCGTCTTCGACGTTGAGGCCGATCCCCCCGTTGCCGCTGATGACGTTGCGCTCCTCGAGGTCGGCGACGCCGTCGCCGTCGGTACCGACCACGGTCTCGACGGCTCCGAAATCGAGCCACAGGCCGGTATCGTCAAAATTGGCGACGGTGCCGTTGGGCAGCTCCGCCAGACCGGTGGCGTCGACGCCGATGTAGTTTCCGGCGATGACGTTACCCACGGACCGGTCTTCGATCGGATCCGGCATGTTGTCGATATTGCCCGAGAGGAAAAAGCCGGTCTCGAAATTGCCGGAGATCACGTTGCGCTCGTTGGCGTCGAAGCCGTTGCCGTCGCCGTCAGTACCGATGATGTTGGCGTCGGTCGCCGTCAAGAGGAGGCCCAGCCCGTTGCCGACGGCCGTCGCGCCGTCGACGCCGGGGCCGACGTAATTTCCGGCGATGGTGTTCCGCGCCGGCAGGGGCAGCTCGCTGAGCAGCGCCTCAGTGCCGTCGATGCGGAGGCCGGCGGAGTCATTGCCCGAGATCACGTTGCGCTCGAGCTCGTCATCCACGCCGTCGCCGTCGGTGCCGATCAGGTTGTCGGACGCGGAGAGTCCGAGGAAGAGGCCCGTCGAGTTGCGAGCCGCGACTAGGCCGGTCACATCGGTGCCGATAAAGTTGCACTGCACCACGTTGCCGTCGGAGTAGAGGCTGATCGCTCGCCCGGAGGAGAAATTCCCGAGCACCAGCCCGCGCACGGCG
Source organism: Acidobacteriota bacterium (assembly GCA_038747035.1). Taxonomy (GTDB): domain Bacteria; phylum Acidobacteriota; class Thermoanaerobaculia; order Multivoradales; family J023; genus JAUIJL01. The sequence continues at coordinate 6,370 of JBCDKB010000320.1, forward strand.
CTACCGACCGCAGTGTCTTCGAAGACCAGGCCGTGCTGCGCGTTGGTGCCGTCGATCATCAGCTGCATGGCGGTTTGGCAGGCGAAATTCGGCAGGGTGGTGGCGTCGAGGGTTAGGGTCTCGACGATCTCCGGCAGATCTGACTGTAGGGTGATGGTCAGTCCGGCGAGGGCGTCGTCGAATCGGATGACGTCGTTACCGGCCGCCCCGTTCGCGGCGTCGATCGCTTCGCGCAGGCTGCAGTGAATGGCGTCGCAGGCCGCGTCGTCCGTATCGTCGGTGGAGTTGACTTCGAAAGTCGCCGCCACGGTCGCCTCGCCACCGCCGAGTGCGAGCCCGGCGAGGGCGAGGGAGATCCACACCAGACGGAAGGCCGACCGGCTTCGGGCGCGGCGGAATGGGTTAGGGTGGGGAGCGTCGTTCAAGCCGGTGCCTCCATTCGTGCAGGAATTCGTGAGCCTCATCCCACATGCGCCGCACGGCCTCGTTATGCAACACGCGGTCAGCTTTCGAGTCGATCGGCCCGAGAGAAAACGACCGGCCGACAATCCAGCTCCTCCGGAGAACCCAGCCGACGATGTCCGCACGAGCACGCAGCGACCCTTCGATGACGCAGGAAGCCTCGGAAGCCGCGGCGATCGACCGCGACTTTGATCGGGCCCTCGATCTCGACGGCGCGGAGCGGGAACGCTTCTTGGCGAACCTCGAGCCCGCACGTCAACTGGCGGTGGGGGAACTGCTCGAGGTAGCGATGCGCGGCGGGCCCTTGGATTCGGAGCTCGGCGAGCTGGCGGGGCATCTGATCGAGGCGGCCGGCTCCTCGCCATCGACGGGTCCGGGTCGACGCATCGGCCCTTGGCGCCTTGTCGAGCGATTGGGGGCCGGGGGGATGGGGGTGGTCTATCGCGTGCGGCGGGCGGACGGCGACTTTGACCAGCAGGCGGCGCTCAAAGTCATGCGCTGGGAGCTCGCCGAGGACTCCCTCGAGCGCCGATTCCGGGAAGAGAGGAGGATCCTTGCCCAGTTGAGCCATCCGAATATCGCCGCTTTGATCGACGGCGGGGTCACCGAGACTGGGCTCCCTTATCTGGTGATGGAATATGTCGAGGGCGAGCCCCTCGACCTCTACGCGCAGCGAAGGGAGTTCGCAGAGGCCGAGAAGCTGGCGCTCATCGGGGCCCTCGCGCGGGCCGTGGACTTCGCCCATCGTCAGCTGGTGGTGCATCGTGACCTCAAGCCTTCGAATATCTTGGTCCGCGACGATGGGGTGCTCAAGCTGCTCGACTTCGGCATTGCCAAGTTGATCAGCGAGGCCTCGGCGGAGGCCACGCGCTCGGCGCCGATGACGCCGCGCTACGCATCACCCGAGCAGCGCCGGGGCGCTCCGGCGTCCCTGGCGTCGGATATCTGGTCCGTGGGCGCCGTGGCGGCGCAGCTCTTGACCGGTCGGCTGCCCGAAGAATCGCCGGGGGGTGGGATCGGGGTCCCCGGCGTGGGTGGGGACCTGGCCAATATCCTGGCCCGCGCCCTCCATATCGATCCGGAAAGACGCTACCGCACCGCCCTAGGGCTTGCCGAAGATCTGGATCGCTGGCAAAGGCGCCAGCCCGTCAGGGCCACGCCGCCCACTCTCCGTTATCGGCTCGGCCGCTGGCTCAGCCGCCATCGCGCGGTTTCGGCGGCGGTCTTCGCCGCCGTGCTGGTGGGGATCGCCGGCGTGGTCGGAGTGCTTTGGCAGGCGCGCGAAGCCCGTGAAGAGCGCGATCGGGCGCGCCTCGAAGCGGCGCGGGCAGAGCAGATGATGACTTTTCTTTTTGATCTCTTCGAAAGCACGACGCCCTCACTGGGTGAAGAGCCGAGGGTGCGCGACCTGCTGGACCGCGGTGTCGAGCGGATCCAGAGCGGTCCAAAGATGACGCCGAGGTCGCGATCCGAGCTGCTTTCGGGTCTGGGTGACGCGTACAAGTGGCTACGCGAATATGACCGCGCCGAAGAGCTGATCGCCGAGGTGGTGAAGATCGAGCGAGCGATCGATCCCGGGGGGGCGCGCTACGGTGAAGCCTTGTCAGCGCTCGGCGGCATTTATCTACTGGCTGGAGATCCGGCCCGCGGCGAGGCGAACTTGCGGCGGGCCCTCGCGCTGCTGGAAGCCCGCGGGGCAGAGCCTTCGGGTCGGGCGTCGGTTCTGAACTCGCTGGGTATGGCCCGCCAGAACCAGGGGGACTTCGAGGGCGCCGTCGCGTACCTGGAGCGTTCTTTGGGGCTTGCCGCCCAGCAGGGCGACGTCCACGGCCAGGCCATGGCCCATGGAAACCTGGGGCTGGCCTACTCCAACCTCGGCCGTTTCGAAGAGGCGGAGACGCATCATCGCTCGGCGGCTCGGCTCTATCGGGAGACCGCGCCCGAGAGCAGCGCCTTGAGCCACGTCTTGAACAACCTCGCCAATACCCTGGGGGCCCTAGGCCGGGTCGACGAAGCCAGGACGACTCTGGAGCAGGTGCTCGAGATGCAGCGCGCCGGCACCGACCTCGGCCCTGATATCGCCGTGACCGAAGCCAACTTAGCCCACCAGCTGATTCTGTCGGGGCAGGCGGCTGCGGCGGTGGAGCTCGCCGAGCGAGCTGCCGAAACCTTCGGCGGACTCCGTCCCGGCTCCACCAACGGCATCGCCAACCGGGCCAATCTCGGTTGGGCCCTGGCGCTCGAAAGAGAGTTTCCGCGCGCGCTCGAGACCCTGGAGGCGGTCGTCGGAGAGCTCGCCGAGCGATTTGGCGACCACCACCGGATGACCGCCCGCGGTCGCACTCGTTACGGGGAGGCTCTCTGGCGTGCCGGCAGGGTGGGAGACGCCCGGACGCAGCTCAACGCCGCGGTCGAGCTCTTCGCGGCCGAAGATGTCGGGGGAGTGGTTCTCGCGGACGCCCTACTGCCCCTGGGCAGCCTGCGGTGCGGGGCGGCGGAGCTCCAGGAAGGGCTCGCGACGCTCGACCGCGCTCTCGAGATCTTCCGCGGGGCGGTGGCCCCGTCTGACTGGCGTCTGGCCCTCGGGCGAGTCGAGAAAGCCCGCTGCCAGGACGCCCTGGGCCAGCCTTGGGACGCCTCGCTTGTGGCGAGCGCGCGGGAGACTCTCCTCTCCCGTCGCGGCGACGAGTCGTGGGAGGCTTCGAGGGTCAGTGGGCTCGCCCACGGGCCCTGAAGCCAGATAAAGCCAGAGCCGTTGGCGAAGCGCCGGGGGCTGGGGGAGCTGCTTTAGATGCTAGGGTTTCGCCCGTGGAAAGGCGCCGGGCGATCACCGAAATTCTCGCGGGTCTGCGGGCCACCGAAGGCAGCTTCGATGATCTGGTGCCCGCCGTCTACGACGAGCTGCGCGGCCTGGCCCATGCCCAGCTGCGCCGCCTCGCCGCCGGCAAGCGGGGCGGTGCGATCGACACCACGGAGCTCGTGCACGAGACCTACCTCAAGCTGTCAGCGGCGCAGCCCAAGTGGCATAGCCGGCGGCATTTCTTCGCCGCGGCGGCGAAAGTCATGCGCCACATACTGACCGATGCCGCGAGGATGTCGCAGGCGGCCAAGCGGGGTGGCGATGCTCCGCACCTACCGCTCGATGACGTCGAGCTCGTGCTGGCGCAGAAAACCGAGACGGTTCTCGCCATCGATTCCGCCCTCGAGGAGCTGGCTAAGCGGTTGCCCCGGCTCGCTGAGCTGGTGGAGTACCGTTTCTTCGGCGGCTTGAGTGAAGAAGAGATCGCCGAGATGCAGGGCACCAGCACCCGCACGGTGCGCCGCGATTGGGTGAAGGCCCGGGCCTGGCTGCACCGGCACATAGAAGCAGAGTCATCCGTCGAGCCCGGGCACACGTCCGACGGGGACTGAGGGAGGGGGCTCCGAAGCCTTCCAGCGGTCGGGAGGACGATTCCGCGGC
>JBCDKB010000321.1:0-10263 GCA_038747035.1 Acidobacteriota bacterium
CGGATCCCATGCGCCGCCGCCGCCCTCTGTGCCGTCGAGCAGATCAGAGAACGCGTCGGAGCCGTCATCAACGGGGAGATCCCCGCCGCTGGCTAGCGTATCGGCCGCGTCGTCGAGCGGCTGGGAGGCAACATCCGACGGATTCACGTTCTGGGTCGCCCCAGGCATGACCAGCGGATCACCCGGATAGATCCAGTGGGCGTCTGCGATGTAGCTATTCAGCTCCCAGATCTGCGGCCAGAGATTGCCGTCGCCGAGCCTCGAGGCCGCGAGTCCCCAAAGGCTGTCGCCGCTCTGGATGATGTAGACCTCGGCGCCTTCCGGCGGCACGGGCGGATTCCAGGCGGTCCACCGATCTCCGACCTGGCGGACCGGCGGCGGCGATTGCGCCGCGGCGAAGGTCGACGCCAGCGTCGAAAGGAGGATCAGCAGGACCGTGAGTTGAGGGGTGTTGGAAATCCGTTGCGCCATAGTTCCAGACCTCCCGCTCGGGATCGGAGCTCCCGGGGGCAGTTCGAGTACTCGGGGTGGCGCGGTCGCAGCGAATAAGCCGCGAGCGCCATAGAAATGTGGCTATACGCCGATGAGACGTCTGGTGCTCAAAATACCTGCTTTCACGGTCACTGTCAAGAAACTAAGGCTAGCGTTCATCGAGGTTTAGGCCGAATCCGAAGGGACGAAGTCAGAGCTCCTCGAGCCGCTGTTCAGCGCTCAGCGCCGCCGCACTCGCCGGAAAACGGGCGACCAGCTCCTGGTAAGTGGCCATCGCCCTTTGCTTCTGCCCGAGGGCTTCGAGGCAGCGGCCCGCTTTCAGCAGGGCGTCGGCGACTTTGTTGCCGTGGGGAAACCCCTCGACGGTCGCCATGAAAGCCGTGAGGGCGGAGCTAAAGTCCCCCCGCGCCCAGCGGCTCTCGCCGATCCAGAACTGGGCATTGTCGGCGAGGTGGGAGTCGCGATGTCGCCCGAGGAATTCTTCGAAGGCCGCTTCTGACGCCGCATAGCGCTTCTCATGGAAGAGAGAGTAGGCGCGGTCATAGAGCGCTTGCGGTGAAGCGCCTGCTGGAGGGGCTGGCTGGGGCGACGTCAGGCCTGTTGATGCGGGCGGGGTCGCCGCCGGGGCCGGCGGCACGTCGAGATCGACCTCTTCAATGGCGCTTTGGGTCGACGGTAGAGCGATATCTTCGATGGCCGCCCGGGTCTCCCGGGCGGTCGGGGCGCGCTGGGAAAGCGCCCGGGCCTCCCGGAGTTGGCGCTCGAGTTCGGCGACTTTAGAAGCCAGCCTTTCGGCTTCCACTTCCGCCATCACCGCCCGCTGTCGAGCTTCGAGCAGCTCGCTTCGCAGGCGCGGAGTCTCGTCGACTTGTGTTTTCGGGGCGGGGGTGAGGCCACTTCCGCAACCGAAGACCAGCGAGCACGCTGCGGTCACCAAGAGCGCCCTCACCGCGCCCGTCACGAGCTCTTTTCCTCGCCGGCCGCCTGCTGCTCCGCCTCGGTCTGCCGCTCGGTGATTTCCTTGGCGGCCTCTTCCCACGCCCCCTCCGCGTCGCTGATCATCTCGCTATCCGGAAAGCGACGCTTGAGATCCGCGAGGGCGGTGGTGGCCTCTTCGAGCTTTCCGCATTTTCCGTAGGCGATCACCATCTGGTGGAGCGCTTCGTCCATTCGATTGAACTGGGGAAACTCCGCTTGGAGTCCTTCGAGGCGTGCGATGGCGGCGTCGCAAATGCCCCGGCCGCCGTAGCGGTTGTAGAAGACGGCGACCACGAGTTCATGGGCGGCGAGCTGGTCGGTCAACTCGCGGATTCGCTGCTTCGCCTCAGGGACATAGGTGCTGGTCGGATAGAGACGGAGCAGCTCCGCATACGCTTCGATACCGAGGCGGGTGGTGCGCTGGTCGCGGTCCGGCTTTTCGGCGCGGGCGGCGAGGCAGGCGCCGACCTTGAACTGCGCATAGTCGGCCCGATCGCTGGTCGGAAACCGATTGAGGAAGTCGCGATATTTAGCTTCGCAGGTGATGTAGCTCTCGCTGCCGCCGCGCAGATAGAGCGCGTCAGCGGCGAGCAGCAGAGCCTCGCGTCCGACCCGGGAGTTGGGCTCGACCTCGAAAGCGTGCACCAGGTGGCGTCGGGCCCGCTCGTACTTCTCCTGGTCGAGGTAGCTCTTGCCGATTTCCAGCGCTTCCTGCGCCGATAGGCGGAGGATGGGATCCTGCTTGTTGGCGCGGCAGCCGACCGTGACGAGCAGGAGCGCGAGGGGCAGGAGCGCGAGTCTTTTCAGACGGGGTGTGCGCAGTTTCATAATGCGTCTCTTCCCGAGCCTAGCCTTCGAAGCTCTTGCATGGCGGCGGCGGGGTCCGGCTGTTTAAAGACGGCCGAACCCGCAACGCATACGTCCACGCCAGCTTCAACGACCTGGCGAATGTTCTTGGAACCGATGCCGCCATCCATCTCGATGACGGTGTCGAGGCCTCTGTGTTCAATTTCTGCACGCAAACGCCGTGCCTTAGAAAGCGCCTGCGGAATGAAGCTCTGGCCGCCGAAGCCGGGATTGACCGACATCAACACCACGAAATCGGCGGCGTGGAGTGAGTCGCTCAGCCATTCGATCGGCGTCGCCGGGTTGAGGGCGATGCCGGCGAGGGCGCCGGCTTCGCGGATACGGCCGAGCACGCGGTCGAGGTGCCGGGTCGCTTCGAAATGGACGGAAACCCAGGCGGCCCCCGCTTCGAGATAGGCATCGAGCAGACGCTCGGGCTCTTCCACCATGAGATGGACGTCGATCGGTAGCTGGGTGCGGGCGGCGAGCGCCTTGAGCACCGGGATGCCGAAGGTCAGATTCGGCACGAAGCGGCCGTCCATGACGTCGTAGTGGAGCACGTCGGCGTCTCCGGCTTCACACAGCGCCGCGGCGCCGGCTAAGTCCGCAAGGTCGGAGGCGAGCAGCGACGGGGCGAGTCTCATGGGGAGGCTTCCTGGGCGGCCGCGCCGCGGTCCTCGGCCGTCTCATCGGCGGCCGACGGCTCCGGTGCGACGACGGCGAGGGAGATGACGTCTTCTTTGCGGAGCGGATGGCCAGCGAGGGGGAATTGTCGCAGGACCGTACCCGGCGCGACGCCGGCATACGTTTCGTAGCTCACCCGCCCGAGCCGGATGCCGCGCTCCGCGAAGAATGCTCGGACGTCTTCGAAGTCACGCTTGACGAGGTCCGGCATGACGTAGATCTCGGCGTTATTTTCAGCGGCCACAAAGAGATCGACGGGGGCGTCGATTTCGACCCTTTCTCCGGAGACCGGGTGCTGGGCGACGACGGCGCCGCGCCGTCCCTCGGTGCTCAGCACTTCGTAGACGCGACCGATTTTGAGGCTCGATGCGGCGAGGGAGACCTGCGCCGCTTGGACCGCTTGACCGAGCACCGAAGGCACTTCGATGCGCCTCGGTCCCTTGGAAAGGGTCAACGTTACCTGCGTGTTGCGTTTGACGTAGACGCCGGCCCGCGGGTCCTGCATGAGAACGTGTCCTTTGGGGACCCGCTCGTCGAATCGGCGGTCGTCCGTGGTCACCGCCCGCAAGCCTTGGTCGATGAGCAGCGCCGTCCCTTCGCTTTCTTCGAGGCCCTTGAGGTCGGGAACCGACGTGACCCCGCCGCGGACGAAAACGGAAAAGGCCAGGTAGCCGACGATCGAAAAGATCACGCCGAGCACCGCCAAATAGCCGAGGCAGCCAAGTCCGCGGACTAGGGAGCGCCACATATCAAGTGGGGCGGCCCGGCATCACGAGCCGAAAAGTCCGGGTAGGTTCTTGGACAGGTCGAAGAGGATCACCATCGCCATCAGCAGGGTCAGGAGGATCAGGCCCACCTGGCTAAATCGCTCTTTGACCGTGATCGAGAGGTCGCGGCGCATGATGCTCTCGATGATCAGGATGGTGATGTGGCCGCCGTCGAGTACGGGGATCGGCAGAAGGTTCATGATGCCGATGGAGATCGACAGGAAGCCCATGATGAAAATGAGTTCCTTGAAGCCTTCCTGGGCCGCTCGGCCGGCGACGTTCGCGATTTCGATGGGGCCGGACAGCGCGCTCTTCGCCTTCATTTCGCGGGTCAGAAGCTTGCCGATTACCTGCATCGTCTTGTCGACGATGTCAATGTTGTAGCGCACGCTCTCGACCACCGCTTCGGTGAGCGGTAGGGGTCGGAAGAAGCCGAGCTGGACGCCGATGCGGCCCTTGCCGTCGACGTCATCCGGCGTCACGGTCAGCGTCTTGAGGGTCTGACCGCGCATCACTTCGATCGTGATGGCCTCGCCGGCGCGCGGCTCGATGCATTCAACGAAATCTGTCGGCGAAGAGATAGGTTCGCCGTCCACCCGCACCACGGCGTCGCCGGATTGAAAGCCGGCGCGGTGTGCCGGGGTGTCTTCGAAAATGACCGACAAGCGTAGCCTGAGCTTGGGGAAGAAGCCGGCGTCGCCGAATTCGTGGCGCGAGACCTTGTTGGGAATGAGGTCGGTGTCGAAGGACTCGCCGTCCCGCTCCACCGTCAACCGCAGGGTCTTCTCGGGGCTGGTGGTGACGGCGAATTCCAAGTCGCCCCAAAGCTCGACGGGATCGCCGTTGACGGCGGTCACCCGATCTCCGGGTTCGAGACCGGCGGCCGCGGCGGGGGAGTCGTCCCCGACGATGCCGATGACCGGCGGGGCGCCTTGGAGGCCTTGGACCGGGAAACCGTGCATGAACACCGCGGCGATGAGGGCCACGGAAAGCACCAGGTTCATCACCGGCCCGGCGAGGTAGATGAGGATCCGCTGCCAGCGCGGCTGGCTGAGGAGGTCATCCGGCCGGCCGGTATGTTCTTCCGGCAAGTCGCCGGCCATCCGAACATAGCCGCCGAGCGGGATGGCGGCGATCCGATAGTCGGTGCCGTTACGAACGAATCCCCAGACTTTATTGCCGAAGCCGATGGAGAAAGTCAGGACGCGGACGCCGAAGACTCGAGCCATCAAATAGTGGCCGAGCTCATGGACGAAGACGATCACGCCCAAGGCGAAGAGGAAGGCGGGAATCGTAACGAGAATGTGGCTCATGGCGGGGGGGTTCGCCGCGGGCGCAGCCGCATCAGAGCGCGGACAGGCGGCGAGAGGCGAATTCTAGACGATGCGGTCGCCGGCGCGTAGGTCGAAGTGTCGCGCCACGTCAGGGGCACTCATCACTTCGCCATCCTCGAGTCGCACGCGCTCAATACCGAAGACCGTACTGTCGCCGCACAGGATCGCCAAACGGCCCGCCCGCACCCCGAGGAAGGAGCCGTCCTCGCCATAGGGAGGTTGGACCCACTCCATGGGACGCCCGGAAAGGATGTTGACCCGCTCGCGACGGATCAAGCACAGCAGTCCGGGTTGCGGCGAGAGGGAACGGAGGCGATCGTAGACGGCCGTCGCGTTGATCCACCACGGAGGCTGCTGGTGTCGACGGGTGAAACGGATGGCCTTAGGCGGTGATCGACGCTCGCTTTGCTTCTTTTTCTTGAGCTTCTTGCCGGCGGCCAGGGAGGCGACGGTTTTTTCCAGCAGCGACGCGCCGAGTTCGGCAAGGTCCTGCGCGACGTCGCCGAAACGCACGTCGGGGCCGACCTCGAGCTCTTCTTGGTGCACGAGGGGGCCGGTGTCACCGGCGTCGACGACTTCGATGATGCTCGCGCCGAGGGTCTTTTCACCATTGGAGATGGCGGAACGGACCTCGTACGGTCCCCGGTAGGCGGGGAGCATGGAGAAGTGGGCCTTGATCCAACCGAGGCGCGGCACTTCGAGCAGCTCGATGGGGAAACGCCGGCCGAAGGCGGCCATGACGCCGAGGTCGGGTTCGAGGGCTGTGAGTTCTTCTTTGAAGGCTTCGGAGCCGGGCTTGTCGGGGCTGACGACCTCCAAGCCTTTCTCGGCGGCCCAAGCGCCGAGGACGGATCCTTCGCGATCTTCGGGGAAAGCTTGATCATCGTCGTCCAGCGTGGGGGTGACGATCACCCGCTCGATCGTGTGACCGGCTTCGACGAGTCGTTCCATAGAGGGAATGGCGATCTCGCCCGTTCCCAGAAAAGCGAGACGTAGCGTGGACTTCGACTTCGGCATTATTTGCCCATGTTAGCAGCACTCAGGCCCCGACACTTTGGCCACGGGATTCGATCCAAAAAAGAAAATGACGCCCCGAGCGCAAGAAAATCAGGATCGGAGAGTTCCATGCCCTGTCAGCCGACGAACGGCCTGGAGGAAAAGCCATGATCCCTCGAAAACCCTGCATGCATCGTTTCCACCGCCGGGGCTCCCGGTGGCTAGCTCGGGCGCTCACTTCGACACTGAGTTCTGCGCTCGGCCTCGCGCTGGCCTCAGCTTCGACCCTGGCGTCGCCGGCCCTCGGCGAGAGTGCCCGAGATACGGCTCCGGCTCCGGGAACCGCAAGTCAGACCGTCGTCGAGGCGCCGTGGCGAGAAGGCGGGTTCACGGCCCGCGAAGCGGCGGCCCACGTGCTTGATCGCCTGGGCTACGGCGCCCTTCCCGGCGATATCGACCGTGTGACGGCCATGGGAATCGACCGCTGGCTGTCGCAGCAGCTCTTCGACAGTCATCAGCCTTCTGAAGCCCTCGAGGAGCGGCTCGAGAAGCTGGTCAGCCACGACCTGACGCCCAAGGAGATGGAGGCGAAGTTCCCGACCCGCTCCTCGGTTTTCCGGCTGGCCGTGCAAGAAGGGATCATCGATGATCCCGACTTGATCGAAAGGTTCAGCCCAGGGTCGCGGCGGACGATGGAGCGGGGATCTTCCGGGACGGCCCGGCAAAAGGCACCGGAACGGTCGGATCCGTCGAGGATCAACTCCGAAAATCGACTGCCCTCAGACGAGCGCCGCAAGGTCTTCACGTGGGCGCGGGATCGAGGTTTCCTGCCGCAGCGACGCGCCCATGAGGAGCTCGCGGCGCAGAAAGTCTTCCGAGCTCGTTACTCCGATAACCAGCTGCAGGAAGTGCTGAGCGACTTCTGGTTCAACCATTTCAACGTCTCGATCACTGACCGGCAGGCCCGCATCTACGTGTGGCCCTATGAGCGGGACGCCATCCGTCCCCACGTCCTCGGCAATTTCCGCGACATGCTCGGGGCCACCGCCAAGCATCCGGCGATGCTGCACTACCTGGACAACGCCACGTCGGTCGCCGGCGACGACGATAAGACCACCCTCGACCAGCGCCTCGACGCCTTCGGCCGCCGTGGGGCTCGGATCAAAGCTCGCCTCGAGCAAAGAAAAAGCCGGCGCGGCGACCGCAGACCGCGCGGTCTGAACGAAAATTACGCCCGCGAGCTCATGGAGCTGCACACCCTCGGCGTCGACGGTGGCTATGACCAAAACGACGTCATTGAAGTGGCGCGCGCCTTCACCGGCTGGACCGTCTTCCCGGCGAACGCCCGCCGCGGAACGGAGCGGGAGTTGGGGCGGATGCGTCGAACGCCGGAGGCTGGGTTCGTCGTTGAAGACTCCTTCGTCTTCCGGGCCGACGCCCACGACGCGGGCGCCAAAGAAGTGCTCGGCCATCGGCTGGCGGCCGGCCGCGGCATCGAAGACGGCCGCGAGGTGCTCGATATCCTCGCCGGTCACCCATCGACCGCGCACCACCTGGCCGGCAAGCTGGCCCGGCGCTTCATCAGCGACTCACCACCTGAGGGCGTCGTCGATCGGCTGGCGGAGGTCTTTTTGCGCACGGACGGCGACCTGCAGAAGGTGATGGTGGCCCTCGTTGAGTCCCCTGAGTTCTGGGCGCTCGAAGCCACGCGGGCGAAGATCAAGTCGCCCTTCGAACTGGCCATGTCTTCGCTTCGAGCCCTCGGAGCTGACCTCGCCGATCCCCGCCCGCTGGCGAAGTGGATCGAGGAGATGGGCCAGCCCCTCTACGCCTACCAAGCGCCGACGGGCTATCCGGACCGGGCCGAGGCCTGGGTCAATACGGGGGCCCTGCTGCGGCGCATGAACTTCAGCCTCGAATTGGCCACCGGACGGATCGCCGGCACGCGGTTTGACCTCCTGGCGCTCAACGACCACCGGGAACCCGCTTCCCTCGATGAAGCCTTGCGCGCCTACCTGCCCTTGCTGCTACCGGAGCGGGATACGCACGGGGCCCTAGCGCGGCTCGGGCCGGTGGTTAGGGATCCCCGCCTCGCCGCCAAGATGATGGAGTCGACAGCGGTCACCGAGGCTTATGAAATCAGCGATGCGGATACGGAGGAGTGGGAAGCGAATGCCACGGTGTCCAAAGATCGTCGGATTCGTCCCCCTGAACCCTCGCCCGATGAGGTCAACAGCCGCGGCATCGCCCACGTGGTCGGCGTCATCCTCGGCTCCCCCGAGTTCCAGCGCCGCTGAGGGTTCCTGCTCCCGCGACGCGAAGATCCGACCCGCCTTGACTCGACACGAATCCCACTAGAGCACGCACAGCACGAAAAGGAGAGCACGATGCTTGACCGCAGGGCATTCTTGAAAGCCGGAGGTTTGTCTCTATTGACCCTGGGGGCCGGACCCTCCTTCCTCCAACGCACGGCCCGGGCGGCGACATCGGCGGGTGCGATGAAGCGACGGAAGGTGCTCGTGACGATTTTCCAGCGCGGCGCCATGGACGGACTCGCCGCGGTGGCCCCGCTCGGCGATCCCCGGCTGGCGACCCTGCGGCCCCGGCTCGCGGTCGGCGATAGTCGACGCCGCGGCGGAGAGCTCCACGACCTCGGGGTGGGCTTTGGTTTGCACCCGGCGCTTTCCGATCTGCTGCCGCTCTTCCAGCAGGGCGAGCTCGGCATTGTGCACTGCGTCGGCTCCCCGGACCACACCCGCTCCCACTTTGACGCCCAGGACTATATGGAGTCGGGCACGCCGGGTCGTAAAGGCACGGCGGACGGTTGGCTAAACCGCGTGGTCGGCCACCTCGGCCACGATACGACGCCATTCCGGGCGGTCTCGCTCACGCCGTCGCTGCCGCGCTCGTTCTACGGCGACCATCCGGCCCTGGCGGTGACCGACCTCCGGTCTTTCAAAGTCGACGTGCCGGGGTTGGAATCGGCGTCCCAGGCGGTCGGCCAGGGATTCGAGGCCCTTTACGACGACGCCTCGGAAGAATTGCTGCAGGGTACGGCCCAGGAGACGTTCGAGGCGGTCGACATGCTCGAGAAGCTCGACGTGTCCCGCTACCGCCCGTCATCCGACGCCAATTACCCGCGGAGCCCCTTGGGTTTGGCCCTCCAACAAATCGCTTTCCTGGTCAAGTCTGACGTCGGCCTCGAAGTCGCCTTCGCCGAATCCGGAGGCTGGGATACCCACGTTCGACAAGGCTCCACCGTCGGCAGCTTTGCGCAGCGGGCGAATGACCTGTCGTCGTCGATCGCCGCGTTCTGGCGCGACCTGGGCGCCCACCGCGACGACGTCACCTTGATGACCATGACCGAGTTCGGCCGGACCGTCGCGGAGAACGGCGCCGGGGGCACCGACCACGGGCACGGGTCGGCGATGTTCGTGCTCGGCGGCGGCGTGGACGGCGGCAAAGTCCATGGCGAGTTCCCGGGTCTTGACCGGGACGTGCTCTACGAAGGCCGTGACCTGCCGGTGACGACCGACTTCCGGTCGGTCTTCTCCGGCGTCGCCCAGCGGACGTTTGATTTACCGAAGGACGCGGTGCTCTTTCCGGGGTGGCGCGGCGAGCCGATGTCGATCCTGGGCCGCGCTTAAGCTCGCCCAAGAATCCCGCTCCCGGGGGCCCGAGGGGGGACCAAATAGCGGCGGCGTGGGCAGTGGGTGCGTGCTAAATTGCCGACATGATTCGCCGTCAAACCACGGGTTCCGTCGTCTGTCCGAATTGCGGTCGCCTCGTCGGCGTGCTGGATGAAAAGTGTTTCAACTGCGGCCGAGCCCACCCCGGCCTCTGGGGCTACGCGCCGGCGATCAACCGCCTGTCGCAGAACGCCAATTTTTTCGACGTCGTTTTCTATGGCTGCATCGCCATGTACATCCTTTCGATCGCCTTGCGGCCTTCGGCCTTGGCGGAGGCGCGGGGGATTCTCTCGATCGGATCGCCGGGCGGCGCCGAGGTCTTTCTGCTCGGTTCGAGCGGTGCCGCGCCCATCTTCGGAGAAGGACGCTGGTGGACGATCCTGTCGGCGGCGTGGCTGCACGGCGGCATCCTGCACATCGGCTTCAACCTGTACTGGCTGAGGAGCCTCGGTTCGCAGGTCTCGACGATATTGGGAC
>JBCDKB010000322.1:0-10239 GCA_038747035.1 Acidobacteriota bacterium
GTGGCTGGCCCTCTCGGTGGCCGGCGTCCTGCTGGCGCGCTGGCTCGCCATCGCGCCGAGGGGCAAACGACCCCGGCGTTTCAGCTGGCAGGTCGTCGCGTTCGCCGCCCTGGGCCTCGGCGCCGCCTTCCACGACGACTTCCTTTTCGGCCTCGCCGGAGGTCTCTTGGGGTGTGCCGCCGTCGCTTGGTGGTGGCGTTCGCTGTCCGAGGAGAAGACGCGTCCGCGGCGCTTCGCGGCCCTGGCCTTGATGGCGGCCCTCGCCGGCAGCCTGGCGTGGCAAACCGCCCATCGAGAGGTGCTGCGGGAAGTGCTCGAGGTGCAGATCCTGCCGACCCTCGGTCCGCCGGAGAGTGACGAGCTTAATGAGCTCCTCATCGAGCTCCACGGCTTCTTCGACGGCTTGCCGCTCGAGTCGGTGATGCCGCCGCCGAGCGCTGAGGTCCCGGACTCGACGGACCTCGCCTACGCGCTGTGGCGGCGTTCGCCGCTGACCCACCACGACGGCCTGTCGGCGGTTTTGATCGAAGACAACCTCGGCCAGCGCCATATCTTTTCCTTCGGCCTCGCCTTCGGCGCCGGCCTCGAACCGCTGCCGTCGCCGGCGCGCTGGCCGGTCCCCGAGGTTCCGGAGTGGCGCGACGCCTTGATCCAGGGCGACGCCCGCTTGACCCTCGACGGAAGGGGCTGGGGTCGCGCCCGATTTTGGTACTTACCGCGGCCCGGCTTCCGGCGCCAGGTGAACGAGCTGCACGAGCTCGAGCGCAATCTGGTGCGCGGGAAGCCGCGCCAAGAAACCGCCGACGGACTGCCGGAGGGCGTGCGCTATGCCCTCTACAACGGGATCGGCGAAGCGCGTTCGAGCCCGTGGGATGAAGCGCCGCCGCTCGACGCCGATGTCGTGGCCGGCGCACCGTGCGGTCAACGCACGACGCCGGACGGTGACTCGTGGTGCTGGGCCTACCGCGCCGCGGACGGCTTCGAGACGCTCTATCTGCCGGTGCTGGGGCCGCAGCAGGCCATCGAACGGGTCGGCGCCATGGCCATGTGGCTCTTCCCGTGGCTGGTCCTGCTCGGCGCCGTGGCCTTCGCCGGCGCCGTGCGCTCGGCGGGCGTGCTCGAATTGTGGCGCGCCAGCACCCGGTCCTATTCGCGACGTCTGGCGCTGGTCTTTACGCTCCTGCTCTTGGTGCCGCTGATCGCCCTCAACCTGGTTCTGTTGCGCAGCGTCGCCGAGCGGCTGCGCACCGAGCAGCTGGCCGACGCCCGCGGCGCCATGGTCTCGGCGCGCACGCTGCTGCTCGACTACCTCCGCGGCCTCGAGCCCGGGTTCCTGATCGAGACCCAGGTCAACCGGGAGCTGCTCGACTGGATCGGCGGCTTGGTGGGTCACCAGGTCAACCTCTACTGGGGATCGCGCCTCTACGCGTCGTCCCAGCAGGAGCTTTTCACCGCCGGCCTGCTGCCGCGGCGCATCCCCGGCGAGATCTTCACCCGCCTTTCCCTCTACGGCTACGACCTGGGCTTCCGGCGTCAGCAGACCGGCGACCTCGCCTACCTCGAGGTCTACGCGCCGGTTGACGTGCCGGGGATCGTGTCGTCCCAGCAGGGGCTCTTCCTGTCGGTGCCGCTGCTCGAACAGGAAGAGGCGGCGGCGCGGGAATTGGCCGCCATGCGCAGTCGGGCGATTCTTTTCTCGAGCGCTCTTCTTCTCTTGACCCTGGCGGTCGCGGGACGCCTGAGTCGCCGCTTCACCGAGCCGATCGTGCAGCTCATCGCCGGCACCCGCAGCATCGCCCGGGGCGAAAGCTACGATCCGGTGAAGCCGCGCGAGACGGAGCTGATGGCGCTCGCCCGCGCGATCGACGAGATGGCGGCGCAGGTCGCCGCCAGCCGACGGGGGCTGGAGCGCGAGAAGCACTTCGTCGAGCGGGTGGTCGACAGCATCACGTCGGCCGTCGTGTCGCTGGATCGCGACCGGCGGGTGGTGCTCCACAACCGGGTGGCGGAGGAGCTCCTGGGGACCGAGATCGGGACGCTGCTCGGCGATACCCTCGGGCAGTCCGACCACTTCGAGCCGGTCCTCGCGTTCTTGGAAGAGGCCGGACCCGTTCCCCTGCGCCGGCAGGTCAAGCTGCGGCCGGCGGGGGAGCGGGTCGATGTCTTCGAATGGTCCCTCACGTGGGTGCCGATCCCTGGCTCCGAGGACCCGGCGGCCCTGCTGGTGGTGGACGACGCCACCGAGGTGATGCGCGGCCAGCGCCTCGAGACCTGGGCGGAGATGGCGCGCATCATCGCCCACGAGATCAAGAATCCGCTGACGCCGATCCAGCTGTCGACCGAGCATATGCAGCACGCCTATAAGGTCGATCCGGACCGCTTCGACGACGTGCTGAGCCGCTGCGCCGGCAATATTCTGCGTAACGTGGCGGAGCTGCGGCAGATCGCGTCCGAGTTTTCGACCTATAGCCGGATCCCCGCCGCGGATCTCCAGCCGGGGGATCTGGTGGCTTCGATCCAGCTCCTGGTCGCCAACTACCGCGACGCGCCCCGCGGCACCGAGGTGGCTTTCGCGTCCGAGCTCGACCGGCTCGAGGTGCGATTTGATGAACGCTTGATCGGTCGGGCGGTCCGCAACCTGGTGGAGAACGCCCTGCGCGAAACCACCGACGGCGGTGGCGAGGTGCGGGTGGAGGTGGACGTCGAGCGCGGGGACGGCGTTTCCCGGGATTTCTCCGGCGACGCGCCGCCGCCGGAATGGGCCATGGTGCGGGTGATCGATTCCGGGCCCGGCGTCGACCCCCAGAAGCTCGAGCGCATCTTCGAACCGTATTTTTCGACCTACGAATCCGGCACCGGATTGGGGCTCGCGATCACCCGTCGCATCGTGGAGGAGCACGGCGGCACGATCGAAGCCCGCAATCGCCCTGGCGGAGGCCTAGCCGTGATCATTAGAATCCCAAGAACCGGCGAGAATGCCAGGCCCACACTGGAAGCGGACCCGTGAGCCGCCACGACTGTCCACGTGGCGATGGGGGGCCGCGGCGTCAACTGCGATTGGGGACCCCGATGTCGACCCTGCCGAAAACCACCCGAGCTTTGATGGTGCTGTGTTGCGTGATGCTGATCGGTCTCTCGGCGTGCTCGGGCGGCGGCGATCGACTGCAGAAAAGCGAGGCCTCGGCGCTGTGGATCGCCGACGACTCGGCGGAGCTGCCGCCGGCGTCGATGGCCCGTTTGAAGGATTCGGGCGTGGTCGAAGCGTTTGTACCGGCGGCCCGCCTCTCGGGGGATAGCCTCGAGCGCTTTGACGTGCCGGCGATCGGCAGCAGCCTGCAAACGACGCTGGTGGTCGACGGCGAGTTCCGCGCCGGCTCGGACGATGAAGCCGGCCGTTTGGCCGAGACCTTGAGCGAGCAGCTCCGGCAGCTGCGTTTCGATGTCGAGAGTCAGGGCCTGCTGGTGGTCGGGATGCACCTCGACCTGCGCGGCGTCCGCGACCTCCCGTCCTACGGCACCTTCCTGCGCCAGATCAACCGCTCGCTCGATGAAGAGATCTTCCTCTCGGCGTCGGTGGAGCGAGGCTGGGTCGGACGTGAGGGGCTGCAAAGCGTGGCCGACGCCGTGGATTTCGTGGTGGCGTCCTTTTACGGCCAGCGCATCAACGAAAAAGAGGCGGGGGATGCGTGGGACTTCATCGAGCTCGAGAAGCGCCTCCAAGCCCTCGAAGCCCTCGACGTGCCTTATCTCGTGGGTGCGGTCATCCTCGGCTACACCTCCCACCTCGGCGCCGACGGGCGCCTCAAGACGCGGACGACGCGGCGGTCTTTGGGCGAGGTGATCGGCAACCGGCGCATGAAGCTGCGGCCCGGATTCACCCTCGAAGGGGCCAATCGTCGGGTCTATGCGATGGTCGCCGAGCGCGCCACGAAGATCGGCAATTGGGACGTGGCGGCCGGTGAAGGCATCCGCATGGTGCGCGCGGCGTCCTCAGACATCGAAGAGATGCTGCGCCTGCTGAGTCTTTGGCAGCTGCCCAACCACCTCGGAGAGCTCTACTACAAGCTGCCGGCCGAGAATCAGCCCCTGTCCATGCATATGGACAGCCTCTTGAGCGCGCTCGATCCGGAGCCGTCGGCCCCCGACCTGGAGTTCGATGTCAGCGTCCAGCGCCGCACGGGGCGCGGCTATCTGCTGCGTTTCGGCCTCACGAATCGCAACCGGGAGTTCACCGAGCTCGCCACCCTGGACAATAACTACCTCCAGATCATCGCCCCGCGGGCCCGGTTCGCGAGCACGAAGGTGAATACCGGGGACTTCCACCGCTACGACCTGCTGCGCACCGTCGGAGAGACGCTCGAGCCGACTTTCCGTGAAGCCAACGTGCTGCGCTTCTACGTGCCGATCCTCGAAGGGCAGCAGCGGGTCCGCAGCGGCGACGTGGAGCTCGTGGGCCGCGGCGATCCGAACCTTGAGCTGACGGCCCGATTCCTGCTGCCGGACGGTCGCACTCTCGAGCTGCCGACCCGGGTTTGGCGGGGCGGCTCTTTCCAGGACGAATAGCGTCTAACCGAGGATTTCCCATGCAGCGCTGGCGCTCCTTCTTCTCGCGCCCGGCCCTCGATACCTGGTACGGACTCGACCGGGTGCTCGAAGGGTCGGCGTCCCTCGGCTGGGTCTTTCTTGGCTTGGCCCTCGGCTGGTGGATCTATGTCCCCCTCCACGAGTTGCTCCATGCCTTCGCCTGCCTGGCGACGGGGGGCGAGGTCACCAAGCTCGAGGTCCAGCCGCTCTACGGCGGCGCCGTACTGGCGGCGATATTTCCGTGGGTCGAGGCCGGCGGCGAGTACGCCGGCCGGCTTTCTGGCTTCGAGACCCACGGCAACGACCTCATCTACCTGGCGACCGACTTCGGGCCTTTCTTGATGACGCTTTTTCCCGGCGTCTGGGCTTTGCGCAAGGCGGTCAGTCTTGCGAAGCCCTGGCTCTACGGCGGCGCCTTGCCCTTTGCCCTCGCGCCGTTCCTGTCGCTGACCGGTGACGCCTATGAGATCGGCTCGATCCTGACCACCCGCCTGCCGACGTTCCGCGATCGTCTCGACGTCCTGCGGGGCGACGACGCCTTGCTGTGGATCGAGACCCACGCCGGCGTCGCCGGCGCGCCGTGGGGGGGATTCATCCTTTCCGCTTTTCTTGGTCTGCTCTGGGCCTTCGCGACGTATGCTCTAGCCGCTGCGATCGCCACCCGCCTCGGCGCAGCCCCCCTGACCCCCCGACCGGCGACCGCCGAAGAACCCGCCGAAAGTTCCCTTGAAGGAGAAGCACCATGAGCGACGAATCTACGGCCCCCGAGGGCCTTGAAGACGGTGAAGATGAGCTTGTCGAAATCGATTGGGGCGTGCTGCAAGGCGCCATCGACGGCATGTCCGAGCAAGGCCTCGACCTGGACGACCGCGACGCGGTTCTGAGCCACTGGGCCGTGGTGCTCGGCAGCTGGCTGCGCAAGCTCCACACCGACGACGGCATCGCCGAGGATGACCTCGCCGAAATCGCCGCCGAGGCCGCGGCCTTCGCCGTTGACGTCGCCGTCTCCGACGAGGAGCTGCCGCCCTTCGTCGAGTCTGACGGCCAGGAAGAAAACTAGGTCGCGACGCGCGGTGAAGGCGCTTCGTATCCTCGCCGGCCCGGCGGCGCGGGCGCAGCTTCAGGAGCAGGGCTTCGCCCCCGAGCTCTTCCAGCTGCTGCTCGGCGCATCCGGGGGGCCGAAATGGCTGGTGCTCTCCCAGCTCGATCGCGTTCTGGCGGATCTGCTCGCCCGAAGACGCTCGCCGATCCACGCCCTCGGCACGTCGATCGGTAGCTGGCGGCACGCGTGCCTAGCCCAGGCCGATCCCAAGTCCGCCACGGCGAGGTTGGAAGAGCGCTATATCCACCAGCGCTATGACACCAAGCCCACCCGGGCCTACATCAGTGAGGTCAGCCGGTCGATCCTGGGCCACGTGCTCGGCGAAGGGGGCGCCCGCGAAGTGGTTGAAAGCGTCGCGATCCGCACCCATATCGGCACCGCCCGCGGCCGCGGACCGGCGGCCTCCGGGGCGCCCTGGCTGCAGCTGCCGGCGCTGGGCCTGGCGATGGCGTCGAATCTCGCGAGTCGGCGCCTGCTCGCCGCCTGGTACCAGCGCGTGCTCTTCACCAACGCCGCCGATCCGTCGGCGGCGGGTATGCGCTTCCGCGACTTCCGGACCGTGCACGCGCCGCTCACCGCCGCCAATCTGCCGTCGGCCCTGGTCGCCAGCGGCTCCATTCCGATGGTGCTCGAACCGATCCGCAACCCCGAGGGCGCCCCCCGCGGCACCTATTGGGACGGCGGCATCACGGATTATCACCACGACCTCACCGCCTACCGCGGCGACGGACTGGTGCTCTTCCCGCATTTCTACGGCGAAGTGATCCCGGGCTGGTTCGACAAGTCCCTCAAGAAGCGCCGGGCCCGCGGCGCGTCCCTCGATCGGGTCGTCATCCTGGCGCCGTCGGAGGCTTTCGTCCGTGACCTGCCCGGCGGCAAGATTCCGGACCGCACCGATTTCGAAACGCTCACCACCGACGAGCGCATCGACCGCTGGTGGCAGGTCGTGAAGCGGTGTTCAGCCTTGGCGGAGGAAGCCCAGGAGGCCTTTAGCGACCCTGGGGTGGCGGAGCAGGTCGAACCGTTTCCGTAGGAGCTTGCGACGCCTTGAGCCGCTCTACGAGCAGCCACGCGAGCACCCGACGCCGCTCGTAGAGCTCACCGTCATTCGGCAGGGCGCGGCCGCTATCGGCGAACTCGCGGAGCTCGGCGTAGGTCGGATCGTCGCGGATGGCGTCGATGTCGAAGGCTGCGCGCGTCGCCGGCAGGAGATAGCGGGGGACGGCTGCTTCGCCGATCGACGCCGCGTCTCCGGAGAGCAGGACCTGGCGGTTGGCCCAGTCGCTGTTCATGAACTCGGCGAAAGCGACGCTCGCCCGGCGGCAGCTCCCCTCGGCGCCGCAGCCCCGTCGGCGGACCAAGGCGTCGGTGAAGAGCAGCGGCGTGGCCTCGGAGCCGAGGGGAAGCGTGGCGATCCGGAGATCGGTGATCCGGACTTTGGAAGCTGCGGCGGGGTTCTCCCGCAGGGACTTGACGGTCAAATGGAGGCGTTCGCTATAGCCCCAGTAGCCGCTGGCGTCGCCGGCGACGAACGCCTCGACGGGGCCGTCCCAGGCGTCGCTATAGGTGCCGTCGACACAGGGGTTCTGGCCGTCCCGGGCGCAGAGCGCCGCGAGCTTCTCGACCGCCCCGGCGGTGGCCGGGTCGAGCGGTGGCTCCACGGCCCGTCGAAGATCCGCGGGATCGAAGCCGTTGTCGACCCTGGCGTCCAGGTAAAGACTCGGCAGGTCCCAGCTGCTGTCGAAATTTCCGAGCAGCGGTCGGCCGTCCTCCCGAACCGCTGAGGTCACTTCGTCGATCGACGGGGCGCCGTCGATGCGATCTGACTGGCTCACGAGGAAGTAGCCGCACATCAGATGGGGGACGCCCCACCAGGTTCTGTCTCCGCCCGGGTTGGCGACGATCGAGGCGCCGTCGACCGCCGCCCGGAAAAAGGTTGACGCGTCCTGGGGTGGCCACGGCTCGATCACCTCGGCTTCGACGAGATCACCCAAAATGACGGTGTCGATCTCGACCAGGTCGAACTCCCCGCCGGCGAGCCAGCCGGCGATTTTGGCGGGGGAGTAGTAGCTATCGTCCCACGGCTTCAGCCGGATCTCGAGATCTACATCAGGGTGACGTCGCTCGAATTCGCTCTCCAGGTTCCGGCGAAGCGCCGCGAATCCGTCGCCGGCGGCGTCGGGAATCCAAGGAAAGAGTGCGACCCGGAGCACGGAGCGACCGTCGGATCCGGTGGCAGTATCCGGCGTCGGCTCGACGGCGATGTGTGAGCAGCCGGCGACCAGCAGGACGAAGGCGAGGGCGAACGGAAGGCTCGGACGGTGGGCGACCTGGGCGATCGTGGGAAGCATGGTGCTCCACATTTTAGTGGGCGTTTAGTGGGCGCCGCGGCCTTTCCGCTCACTCGACAGCTGTGCCGACCGTTCGAAGAAGTCAAAGACCAGCGGTAAGAAGTTGACGCGGGAGAGGTCGTGCCCGAGTCCCGGTAGCTCGACGAATCGATGTCTCATGTCGAGGTCCGCCATACGCTTGACCCAGCGCCTGACGGCGCTTTGGGAGATCGCTTTGTCCCGGTCGCCGAGCACGACGATCATCGGCAGGTGGCGCAGGCGTTCGAGGGGCTTCGGGTCGGAAGGCGTCACGGGGGAGATGGGCGCCAGGCCGGCCCAGCGGTCCGGGTCTTCGATGGCCAGATCCCAGAGGCCGCGGCCGCCGCGGGAGATGCCGAGTAAGAAGACGCGCCCGGGGTCGACGCGGTAGTGCTCTTCGGTATCGGCGATGACGCGGCGCACGTAGCGTCGGTGGAGCTCGCCGACGCCGCTCGAGTGGGGGGAGACGACGAGGTAGCCGTAGCGCTCCGCCAGCTCGAGCAGACGCTGGAAGCCCATGATCTGTTCCGGGTTTCCGGCGGTGCCGTGGAGCCCCACGATCAGCGGCCACCGGCGGTCTTCGTCAGCCGAGTAGGCCGTCGGCGTGAAGACGAGGTGGCGAGGGGACTGGCCAGTGGCGGCGACGTAGAGCGTCCTGGCTTCGACGCGGGGCCCGGGTCCCGCGGATCCCGAGCTTTGGGCGGCGCCCGGCGGCAGCCAGAAAAGCATCGCGACCACCGGCGCGACGTGGCGGCGGAGGCGCAAGCTCGAAAAGGCGGAGTGTCGACAGCTCATGCCCCTTTGGACCCGGTGAGGCGTCCGCGGGTTCCCGCTAGGTAGGAAAGACGTCGAGGGAGTGGGAGACGCGCTCCATGATCGAGTCGAGCCGGGAGACGTCATCCGGGGTGAGGCTCGACATCATCGTTTCGACGACCCGGTTTTGCAGGGCGAAGGATTGCCAGACGAGGGACCTCCCCTCCTCGGTGAGGGAAAGACGCCGCCGGCGGGCGTCTTCGCCGTCGGTGCCGCGGGTGACCAGTCCCCGGGCTTCGAGGCGGCGGAGTAGGGCCGAGACGTTGCTCTTAACCACCAGCAAGTGGCTGGCGAGCTCCTTCTGCGTCAAGCCGTCGTGGCGGTAGATGCGCACGAGGACCTCGTGCTGTGCGATCGACAGGTCGAGGTCCTTCAAGAGGCCGGCGAGCGCCCTCTGGCATTTGAGGAACGCGGCGCCGACGGCGAGCCAGGTCGGATAGCCGTCGGCGGCGGGCAGGGCAGGGTGGGGAGAGCTGGGCAACGTCATGGCGCCTGGAGGGTATCAGTTCTCTTGTGAACTAAATCGGAACCTGGTAGCTTTGGATAGTTCATGGGTGAACTAATATGGAGAAAGCGATGATGCCTACATCCCCTGCCTATTCCGCACCGAGTCGCTGGGCGACTTTCTTAGAGGTCCGCGCCTCGTGGGAGGCCCTCGGCCTGCTCGGCCGACTGTCCGACCTGCGGAAGGCGCCGCGCGGCGACGGTCGCCCGCTCATGCTGGTGCCCGGCTTTTGGGCGGACGGCTACTCGATGGTGCCCCTGCGGGCTTTCCTCCGGCGCCTCGGCTACCGCGTTTTCGACTGGGGACTCGGACGCAATCGCGGCGAGGTCGAAGAGGACATCGTGGCCCTCGGCGGCAGAGTCGATGAAGTCTTCTCCGTCGAGGGGGAGCCGCTCACCCTCATCGGCTGGAGCCTGGGGGGCGTACTGTGCCGGGAAGTGGCGCGCCTCCAGCCGGACCAGGTGCGCGAGGTGATCACCTTCGGCACGCCGGTGGTCGGCGGTCCGAAGTACACGGCGCTCGCGGACTGGATCGTCAAGCGGCGCCAGATCGATCTCCCCGCCCTCGAGGCGGACATCCTGCGGCGCAATCGCCTCGGCTTCAAGCAGCCGGTGACGTCCGTGTACAGCAAAGCCGACGGCATCGTCGGCTGGACCGCCTCGCTCGATACTTTCAATCCCCAAGCGAGAAATATTGAGGTCAAAGGGAGCCACCTCGGCTTCGGCGTCAATCCGAGGGTGTGGCTCCTGATCGCCGAAACCTTGGCGTCATCGCCGCGATCGGCGGCGATGTCGGAGGCGGCGGCCTACGGCGGGCCGGGCGGCGTCGGCGGCGGGGCGACGGCCCGTCGGTGCGCGGGGAGGTAA
>JBCDKB010000323.1:0-10232 GCA_038747035.1 Acidobacteriota bacterium
CGTGACCCAGGCGTGGACAGCCCTCGGGGCCACGGACCCGGAGATCGGTGGCGCGGAGACCGGCGTCGCCCGCCTCACCGTCGCGTACGACGGCGGCGCCTATTCGGGCTGGCAGCGCCAGCCGAATGCAATGACCGTCCAGCAGCGGGTCGAAGAGGCGCTGGAGGGCCTCTTCGGGGAGCCGGTTCGCATCGTCGGCTCGGGCCGAACGGACGCCGGCGTGCACGCCATCGGCCAGACGGCGCATTTCACGCCGCCCAAGCCGATGCCGCCGAAAGCATGGGTTCACGCCACAAATCATCGTTTACCCCGGGACATACGGGTGACGGCGGGGTATCGGATGGCCGCGGGCTTCCACGCGCAGCGGTCGGCCGTCGCCAAGTCTTACGTCTACCGCCTCTACCGCGGTCGCCTGGCGCCGCCGACCGAAGCGCCTTTTGTCGCCCTGGCGCCGGTTGAGCTCGACCTCGACGCCGTCCGCCGAGCGATGGCGGCGCTGCCGGGTCAACACGACTTCAGCGCCTTCGCCCTCGCCGGCGGCAGCCACACCGACGCCGTGCGTCGGCTGTTCGCAGCCACCGTCGACGGCTGCCGGGACGGCTTTGGGAACGGAGCGGGGCCGGTTGAGCGCCGGGTGACCCTGCGCTTTGTCGGCGAAGGTTTCCTGCGCGGCATGGTGCGGTCCCTGGTCGGCACGCTGATCGAGATCGGCCGTGGCGACCGCGACGTCACCGACATGGCGCGCCTGCTCGAACCGGGGAGAACGCGCGATGAAGCCGGCTTTACCGCCGACGCCTGCGGGCTCCACTTGGAGCGCGTCTATTACGGGCCGGAATGGCGTCCGATTGAGGCGTATGAGGCCTGAACGCGCGGCGACGCTCGGGACGGATCTCCAGGTCATTCCGCGCCGGGCCGGGTTTTAGGCCTGTGGTAACTTCCAGCGCCATGCCGTCGCCATCCCCGGATCTCCAGAACCTCGCCCGCGCCGGCACCCCGGAAGAGAAGTGGCTGGGCCATATCGACTTCGATCGGCTGCCGCGCCACGTGGCCGTGATCATGGACGGCAACGGGCGCTGGGCCAAGGGTCAAGGTAAACCGCGTGTGCACGGCCACAAAGCGGGCGTTGAAGCGGTGCGCGACATCGTGGAGACGGCGGCGCGCCTCGGCGTCGAGGTGCTGACCCTCTACGCGTTCTCGGTCGAGAATTGGCAGCGACCGCGCTACGAAGTGTGGACGCTGATGAACCTGCTGCGGGACTTCCTGCGTCGGGACCTCGACCGCCTGGTCGAGAATGACATCAGCCTGCGCGTGCTCGGGCGGAGGGAGCCCCTCGACCCGAGCCTGCTGGCGGAAATCGACCGCGCGGTCGAAGTGACCGCGGGCGGCCAGCGCCTGTGCTTGAACGTGGCGCTCAACTACTCGGGCCGGTGCGAGATCGTCGACGCGTGCAAGCGCATCGTGCAGGACTGGGCGTCGGGGGAGAAGGTCGAGATCGACGAAGACACCCTCGGCCGCTACCTCTACACGTCCGGCCAGCCGGACCCGGACCTGCTGATCCGGACCTCCGGCGAGCAGCGGATCAGCAATTTCTTGCTGTGGCAGCTGGCTTATACCGAGATCTGGGTGACCCGCAAGATGTGGCCGGAATTCCGGCGCGCGGATCTCTTCGAGGCGATTTGCGACTTCCAGCAGCGCCGCCGGCGCTATGGCCGCGTGACGGAGGCGCCGCCGGACCTCGGGCAGACGGCGTCCTGATGGCGGAGTCCAACGAGACGGTCGCACCGCCGACGGCGGTGAAGTCAAACTCGGGCCTTGGGCCGCGGGTCATCACTGGCGTCATCGGCGCGGTCATCGCCATCGGATTGACTTTCTCGCCGTCGGATTTCTTCTTCATCGGCTTTCTGGCGCTTTGCCTGTGGGCGGCTTCTGAATTCGCGGGCGTGGTCCGCCACCTGGCGCCGACGGCGCCGCTGCGCAGCCTGTGGGTCTGGATCCCGGCGGCGGCACTCGGCGGCTACGTCCTGTTGGGCTATCCCGACGTCCAGCTGTCGACGCCGGCCCTTTTCGCGCTGGCCTACGGGCTGATCGCCGTGCCCATGCTGGTGTGCCTGTTTCAGACCGGCGGAGAGCCCCGTGATGCGGCGATCGGGATGGGCTTGATCACGCTGGCGATCCCATACTTCGCGATTCCGCCGATCGCCGCCTACTGGGTCCATAAAATCGACCCGTGGCTGGTGCTGCTGGTCATCGCGATCGTCGCCATCGGCGATACGGCGGCCTATTTCGGCGGCCGCGCCTTCGGCCGCCACCTGCTGGCGCCGCGGGTGAGTCCCAAGAAGACCTGGGAAGGATCGGTGGCGGGTTTCACCGGCAGCCTGCTGACGACGGTGGTGTGGTGCCAGGTTCGCCTCGGCGACACGCCGCCGAAGCTCTTGGCCGTCGCCGCGGTGACGGCGGTGATGGCGCAGCTCGGCGATCTCGTCGAGTCCCAATTCAAGCGCGGTGCTGGGGTTAAAGACTCGGCCCAGGTGCTGCCCGGGCACGGCGGCTTCTACGACCGCCTCGACGCCATGCTGCTCGGCGCGCCGGCTTTCGCCGTCGGCCTGTGGTGGATCGGCCCGGATTTGATCAAGCTGT
Organism: Acidobacteriota bacterium; assembly: GCA_038747035.1. Lineage (GTDB taxonomy): Bacteria > Acidobacteriota > Thermoanaerobaculia > Multivoradales > J023 > JAUIJL01. Next base: position 2,638 of record JBCDKB010000323.1, read on the forward strand.
AGACGCTCGGCGGCCTTCGGCGCGACCTCCAGAGCCCGACGGGGTTCCGGGCGCTGTGGGTCGTTTCCAGGCGGGTCTTGATAGACGGGCCCTGATAGACTTATGGCATCCCATTCATTGAGTGTTGTCTAACCGACTCTCGCGTGCGGCGATCGAGCCGATAGCCCGCGGTACGGATCCGAGGTTCCCCCCAATGCGCACCCAGAGCATGCTTCAGGCTGGCCCTATCGTGCTGGCCTCCCTCTTTGTCACAGGCCTCCTGGCGACGGCCGCGGCCTCCGCCCAGGACGCCACGACCACCCGCCCGGGCAACTACGTCGTCCGCCCCGGCGATACCCTCGAAGGCATCGCCCAGCGCTATCTGGGGACCAGCGAGCGGTGGCGGGAGCTCTGGCAGCTCAACCAGGGCACTGTCGAGAACCCGAATCGCATTTATCCCGGGCTCGAGCTGATGATCGTGTGGCGCGAGCTGCCGGAGGAGGCGTCCATCCTGACGGCGGCGTGGAATCGCGTTGAGAACCTGCGGCCGCCGCTCCAGGACTGGACCGACGCCGAGCTCAACAACGTCCTGCGCACCAAGGATCTCCTGCAGACTTACCGCGATTCGTCGGCGGAGCTGCTTTTCCCAGACGGCGCCGAGATGCGACTCTCTGAGGAAACCCGTCTGCTGCTCGAGTCGACGACCCGCCTCGGGACGACCGTCAAGCGGGAGCAGGTCCAGCTGCTCCAGGGGCAGGCGGATCTCGAAGGCGCTGACCTGAGCTCTGAGGATGTGGGGATCGAGCTGGTGATCGGCGACGCGAAGGCGGCGCCGACTTTGAACGAGGCCGGTGAAGTCCGCGCCCGGGCGCGCAAGGCCGCCGACGACTCGGCCCAGCTCATGGTTTACGCCGGCGCTTCGGATTTGCAGGCGGGCGGCGCCACGGTGGCGGTGGAAGAAGGCATGGGCACGACGGCGAAGCCCGGCGAAGCGCCGAGTCCGCCGGAGGAGCTGCTGCCGGCCCCTGGGCTGAACCAGCCGGAGGCGGGCGCCGGTCTGTCGACCCCGCGGCCTCGCTTCTCCTGGTCGGCTGTCGACGGCGCCGACCACTACAGTCTCGAAATCTGCCGCGATGCGGCCTGCGCCAACCTCGAGCGCAAAGTGTCGCCGATCAACGCGACGGACTGGACGCCCGAGGCCAAGCTGCCGAAGGCCGATCTTTTCTGGCGCGTGACCGCCACCAGCCCGTCGGGCCTGGACGGCTATCCGACGGACGGTCGGGCGATCACGATCTTGAGCGATACGGAAGACCAGGCGCCGCCGACGGTCTCCTTCAACATCACGGCGCCGCGCCTGGCGCCGCGCTGGGGTCTCAACGGGCGCTGGATCCTCGGGCCGGGGGCGCGTTTTGAAGCCGTCGCCGAAGACGCGGTGAGCGGTGTCGAGCGCTGGGTGCCGCTGCACGGCGGTGAACCGGTCGAGGTCGAGGCCTGGCGGGCCGGCCCGTGGCCGGAGGGGGAAACGCTCGAGGCGTCCTTCCTCGCCGTTGACAAGGCCGGCAACGAGAGCCGGCTCGAGCCGGTGCCCTTCGTTTTCGACCAAACGCCGCCGGAATTCTCGTGGGGCGTCGAAGGCGACGGCCCCCTCGGCCGACTTGACCGCTTCGGCAACGAGGTGGGGCCGCTGCCGCGCCACGTGGCTCGCCGATTCCTCGAAGTCACGGACCCCCACCGCTGGTGGACGCCGTGGCGCAAGCAGGAGTGGCAAGTCGACCTCGACGGCCGCCAGGTGGTGCTGCGGCCAAATCGCTCGGTGCGGGTCTCGATCGAAGGCCGTGAGGTCGTGCTCGGCCCGGATCGCGGGCTGTGGATCCTGGCGGAGGACGCGATTTGCGAGACGGTCTTCCGCCTCGACTACGACCTCGAGCTCGACCGCGAAGGCCGCTGGCCGAATAAGCGCTCGACGCTCTTCCTGCGCCTCGAAGCCTGGGACTGGGTCGAGAATAAGGGCGGCACCGAGCTCCGGTTCGAGACCGTCGGGCGGCGCTAGGGCCGATGGGCGCGCTCCGCACGTCGCTCCTGCTGCGCGTCGTCGTGGCGCTGATCTTAGTCGGCTTGCTGCCCTTCGGCATCGGTCTCCTCCAGCTCACCGGCCAGGCGAAGGTGCTTGAGGGCCAAGCCCAAAGCACCAGTCACCTGGCGACCCGGACGGCCGTATTGCGCGTGCAGGCCGGCGCCGACGTGCTTTTGGGCATCACCCGATCCACCGCCGAGCACCCGGCCTTCGCCCGCGGCGATCGCGACGCGATGGCGCAGGCGCTACAAGGTGCGGTGTCGTCCCAGCCCGGGGTCTTGGGGGTCGGCGTTTACGACCTCGAAGGCCGCTCGGTGCTGCTCGCCCAGCGCCACGATCTCGAAGGGGAGATCGGCTCGGTCTTCGGCGACCCGGTGACCGAAACGCCGCCGCCGGAAATCGACCTGGAATGGCTCGCGAGTGACGCCGGCCCGCGTCTCCGGATTCGCCGCCTCTTGCCGTCGGCGCGCGGTTTTGTGGTGCTCATCGCCGACGCCGCGTCTTTCGCTGAGATGCTCGACTTCCCCGAGCTCGGCGAGACCTTCCGCATGGTGCTGGTGGACGCCGAGATGAACCTGCTCGCCGGCGGCGATCCGGCGACCCTGCGCTCTTTCCCCAAGGAGCTGGTGGACCTCGCCCGCGCCGACAAGGTCGGGTCGCTGTCGAAGAATTTCCGCCAGGCCGAGGGCGGTCTGCTCGCCGGCTACTCGCGCCTCGAGCTGCCTGCGGTGTCGTGGTTCGTGCTCTCGCGGCAGTCGCTGGCGGAGTCCGAAGCGGCTAAAGAGCGGCTGCGCCGGGTCGCGGCCCAGGGGTCGCTGCTCGCCCTCGCCCTCACGATGCTCCTGGCCTTCGGCGCGTTCGTGACGGTGGTCAAGCCCCTGCGTCGCCTTGCGGCGCAGCAGCGAGAGCTCACCGGCGAAGCGGCGCCGGCGGGGGGCTCTGAGATCGAACAGCTCGAGCGTTCGTTTGAGCTGCTTCGCGAGCGCGTCAAGGATCGCCAGGATCTCGGGGAGATCTTCCTCGGTCGTTACCAGGTCACCGACCTGGTGGGCTCGGGCGCCATGGGCTCGGTTTTCCGCGGCTGGGACGACAAGCTCCAGCGCGCCGTGGCGCTCAAGACCGTGCATCTCGACGCGGAAGACGTCGACCGCGGCAAGCTGCTCAAGAGCCTGCGGGAAGAAGCGGCGATCACGTCCCGGATCCACCAGAACAACATCGTCACCGTTTACGACATCGAAGACCGCGGTTCCTCGGCGTTCATCGCCATGGAATACGTCGAAGGCGTGAACCTGCAGAAGCTCCTGCAGGTGCGCGGCCACCTCACCCCCCAGGACGCGATTCCCCTCGCCGCCGGCATCGCCCGCGGCTTGGCGACCGCCCACGCCAACTTCCTGGTCCACCACGACATCAAGCCGGCCAATATCCTGCTGGGGCTCAGCGGCGAGGTCAAACTCACCGACTTCGGTGTCTCCCAGTCGATCACCGCCGCCAGCCAGCGCCGCGACGTCATCTGCGGCACCCCCGGCTATCTGCCCCCGGAGTGCTTCGAGGGCATGGACTACACGCCGGCGAGCGACCTGTGGGCCTTCGGCGTCGTGTTGTGGGAAGTGATCGTGGGCTACAACCCGTTCCGCGGCAAGTCGCTGCGCAACACGGTGTCGCGCACCATGACGGTGGACGCGGATCCTCTGATTTCCCTGATTCCGGAAACGCCCCGGGCGTTCTCAGATCTGGTGGCGCGGCTTTTGGAGAAGGAGCCCGAGGATCGACCGGCGGGCGGTGAAGAGGTGGCGGAGCAGCTGGAGGATCTCTGCCAGCAGCTTGGACTCGTGTGGCTGCCGGACCTCGCCGACGTGCTCGGGGCGGCCCCGGGCTCGGGCACCGACTCGACGGTGAAGACCCGCCTGCTGCCGACGGTCTCGAGCCAGTCGTAGCGGCTGGACACTAAGTCCGGGCGAAACTGACGCGCTGAAGTCCGTCTTCGGCTGCGACCTGGATGGTGACGTCGAGGAATTTCGGAATCAGGTCCACCTGGGTCGTGGCGTGCCGGGAGAGGGCGCGGGTGGTGAAGCCGCCGCCGCCGGCGAGCGCAAAGGGCACCATCAGCTGGTCCGCGAGGTATTCGCCGACCGGAGCGCCGTGCTTCAGGTGGGAGCGCATCTCTTGGTAGACCGAGTCGGCGATCGACTCGCTCGGTAGGCCGCGACGCCCGAAGCCGGTCACCAGCTCAACGACCTGGGCGTGGCGGACCTCGGCGAGCAGCACCGTGCCCGGGCCGGGGGACGGAACGTCGCGGACCGCGAACTGGCGTTTGGGCCATCCGGAGCGCTTCTGGAACCGGCTGACCATGCGCTCACCGATGTGGTCCGGAAGCTGGGAGAGCAGCGCCGTCACCTGCCGGTCCACCAGCTTGCCGCGCTCGTGCAGCTCAAAGGGTTCGAGCTTTTGCGGCTCGACTTCAACAATGAGGCGGCCGCCGCCGCGGGGGTAGAAGCCGTAGGACTCGATGCGCAGACTCACCCCCGCCCCGAGGCGCTCGAGCTGGGGCGCCAGGCAGCGCTGCAGAAAGTCGAAGGGCGGCGCCTGGGGATTGTGGGTGCCGCCTTCAAGCACCACGGTCGACGGTCCGTCGGCGAGCAGCAGGGGCGGGAGGGCGGCCTGGAGCACCAGCGTCGCGCTGCCGGCGCTGCCGATGGCGAAATGGTAGCGACCCGGCTGTACGGCTCCGGGCCACAAGCGCAGCTCTGTGGAACCGAGCTCGGCGCCCTCGAGGGCGCCGCCCGAGATCGTCGCCGCCGCCCGGGCGGCGGTGAGGTGCTGGCGAAGCAGACCCTTTTTCTTGCGCCCCGCCCGAATACGATCGATGTGCACCGGACGGCCGGTGACCGCGGAGAGCGCCAGGGACGTGCGGACGACTTGGCCGCCGCCTTCGCCCATGGCGCCGTCGATGTGGACGTCGTCGGTCGAGGTCGACATCGGCGTCCGTCAGTCGGCGTCGGCCGGCGGGTCGGTCTGCGCGACCCGGCGAACCCACACGTCCCGCTGCGGAAACGGGATCTCGATATTCTCCCGCGCAAAGGCTTTGTAGATTTCCACGTAGAGCTCGCTGCTCAGCCGGCCGCGGAGCACCGGCTCGTCGATCCAGGCGAGCAGCTCGAAGTCCAGGCTCGAGTCCCCGAAGCCCCGCAGGCGCACGCGGGGGGTGGGGGTGGGGCAAATGTGATCGTGTTCCGTCGCCAGCTTCACGAGGAGCTCCATCACCTGGTCGATGTCGGAACCGTAAGCGGTGCCGACCTTGATGCGGATCCGCTCTTTCTCCCATCGGCCGCCGCTTTCGTTCAAGATCTTGGCGTTGGCGATCACCGAGTTGGGCAGCGTGATTTCGATATCGTCCCGGGTCAGTAGGCGGGTGGAGCGAATGCCGACGTGGGTGACGAGGCCGCGTTCTCCGGAGTCGAGGGTGATGAAGTCGCCGAGCTTGTAGGGGCCGTCGGCGATGATGAAGATGCCCGCGAAAAGGTTGGCCAAGGTGTCGCGGGCGGCGAAACCGACGGCGATACCGATGACGCCGGCGGAGGCGAACCACGGCGCCGGGTTGACGCCCCAGACCTCGAAGAGCGCAAAGCCGCCGCCGCCGATCAAGATCACCTTGGACAGGATGTCGAAGAGCGGAATCGTGCGCTGCTCGATGAGCGGAAAGCGGTCGTGGTTGCGGCCGAGCGCGTCGAGCACGAGTCTCGAGGCCGGCAATAGCGCGCCGAGCCACGCCAGCACCAGGAAGGTCAGCAGGACGTCGACCGTGCGCTCGGCGAACGCGCCGGGGAGTCCGAGGCTGGTGGTGGCCAGCGACAGACTCCCGAGGAAAACCGTGAGGAAGACCGGTTTCTGGGCCAGGGCGAGCAGCTGATCGTCGACTTGGGTGCGCGTCGCCGACGTCACGCGTTTGACGCCGCGGTTGAGGATCACCTGGGTGAGGCGCGCCGCGATATAGCCGACGACCGTGATCACCAGCGCGGCGAGCAGCGGGTATGCGTGCAGGGCTTCCCAGGCGTCGACGACGGGCTTGGGGGTGCCCGCGGGTAGCTGGAAGAAGGGCCCCGGAGTCGACGGCGGGTTCGGAGCGCCGGAGGGCGCCGGGGCGCCGGGGGTGCCTTGGGCCTGGAAAGAGGGAAAAGACTGGACGAGGTGGAGGGCTCGATCGATCAGCGAAGCGAGCACGAACGACGGGGTCAGCATGGCGTGATGTTAGCAGCGGCGGGCGCGCTGTCGCGGCCTCCCTCGGCTCGGGGCCTCGCCGTGGCTGCGCCCGGTGCGACCCGCTAGAATCGACCATCGAACCATGGACTTCTTGCAAGATCTTCTCTACCGCCTAAACGACACGGGCGTCCTCGACGCGCTGCCGCCTGCACTGCGTCAGCCGCCGGGCGTCTGGGTCGTCTTGGGGCTCGCGGCGCTCGGCCTGCTGATCGCCTGCGCTTTGGTGGGGCGGATGCTCTTCGGCGGCGCGGCCCCGCGGCGGGTAGAGCAGTCCGTTCGCCGCCAAATTCGGAGCGATCTGGCCGAGATGCGTCGGCTCGGCAACCACCGCGGCGTTGGCGAGCTCTACGAGGATCTGGGGCAGTTCAAGAAGGCCCTCGCCGCCTATAAGAAAGGCGATCTTGGCGAAGAGCGGGCGGCGCTTTTGGTCAAGCTGGGCAAGCGGCGGGAGGCCAAGTCGGTGGCGCGGGACGCCGGGGTTTGGCGTCTTTACGCCGAGATCTGCCAGGAAGACGGCGAGCTCGAAGAAGCCGCCGTCGCTTTCGAGCGCGACGCCCAGGCCTACTTGGCGGCTCGCTGCTACGAAGCGGCGAAGCGGCCGATCGACGCCGCGCGGTGCTACGTGGCCGCCGGCATGGAGGCCCAGGCGGTCGGCCAGCTCGCCGACCAGGAGGGGCCGGAGGTCGCCGACCTGCTCGATCGGGCGCTGCGCTCGTCGATCGGTGCGACGGGTCCGAGTGGCCTCAGCCTCGAGCTTTCCCAGGCCGTCCGCCGGACGGTCCAGCTGTGGCTCTCGGCGGGCGAAGCGCGCAGGGCCTTCGAGCTCGCCGTGCTCGCCGACCAGCTGAAGCTCGCCGTGCCGGTGGCCCGGGACTATTTGGAGCCAACCGCGGAGGCCGCCGAGGTCTGCGAGCGCGCGGGCGCCCCGATCGTCGCGGCTGAGCTGTGGCGGAAGGTCGGGGAGCCGCGCCGCGCGGACTTGCTGCTCGCCGAGTACCACCGGGACCGGGGCGAGGCGGCGCAAGCCGCTGAGCACTATGAGAACGCCGAATCGTTCTCCGACGCCGCGGAGCAGTGGGCGGCGGCGGGCGATATCGCCAAGGCGGCGGAGCTTTTCCGGCGCGGCGGGGACCTGCACAGCGCGGCCCAGCTCTACGCCGAGGGCGGCGACACGGCGCGTTCCCAAGAGCTGCTCAGCCACGCCCACGCGCTGTCCGTCGAAGGGCATTTCGAGGCCGACGTCACGTCCCGGTTCGCTGGACAAGCGCCGCCGCCGACCCCCGAC
>JBCDKB010000324.1:0-10226 GCA_038747035.1 Acidobacteriota bacterium
AGAAGTCCTTCGCCTCGTCCAGCTCTGCCGACGCGCCGCCGCCGGCGACGCCCGCTCCCTGCGCCTGGCCCATCAGCTCGACGACGCCCTCCACGTGCTCTCGACCTTCGACGAAGGCCCCGACCTGGTCCTTTACTACAAGCGTCTGATGGTGCTTGAAGGTCACGCCGAATACGAGCACCAGCTCAACGCCACCGACGCCCTAAGCCCGCAGCAGCAGGCCTTCCTCGATGGCCAATGGCGTCAATTTCGCAGCTGGTGGGACAGCTGGCCGGGCCGAGAAGACTGAGCCGGGACAACGCACCACGAACTGCATCCCCACGCGCCTAGTAGAGGCTCCATTCGGAGGGATCGATCAGGCGGACACCCCTCAAACCAGCGGCTTCGATCTCAGCGCTGACCTCGAGGCTGACGCAGATCACCCATTCCGACGCATCGATTTCAAAAAAGTGCTCGTCGACCACTCGAGATGGGTCAATCGCAACCGATTCAATCTCATCGACATCGCCGTCGTCGTCCAAGGTAAAACGAGACCGTACCCGGTCGAGCACGTCTAGACTTCTAAGAATATTGATATTGAAGTACTGACCGACAACCTCGCCCTTGAAAAACACCTCCACCGGCAAAGCTTCGAAAGAAGCCTCAGACCACTTCTTGAGAATCGCAACCAGTCCTGCAGATGCAATCAGCAAGGGACCGCACCTGAAAGCGTCAGCTGGAGCCCACCGCGTCTCGACGTCAAGTTGAACGGTCGGCCATTGGTGCGAAAGAGGACGGCCCGACATGACGTCTACATCGTCAAGGACATCGGCATTCCTGAAGTCCGCATCCGTGAAGTCTCGCTCCGAGCCGACCCAGTGGGTCCAGATCTTGATAGCCATGATTCCTATCCTTCTAGTGCAACCCCTGCATAAGCGCTAGCGACCTTCCGTTTCAAATGGTCGTGGCGAGGAAAACTAACAGGAATTGGCGAAGGCCGGACGCTGTCGTCCGGCCTCTTTGCTTCTCGAGTCAGGGGACGATCAGCCCCTGACCCATTAACCTACTGCGAGCAGGAGCCGTCGCGGTAGACGATGCGCAGTCGGGGCGGTTCGGCCCCTTCGCGGCTCGACACCGCCAGGCTGTCGGACGAGGTGCTGGTTCCCGGATCGATCACCAGACCCCGGTGCGTAGCGCCGCCGAGCCAAAGCTCGAGCTCGGTGACGCCGGCGGCGTTCATGCCCAGCAGGTATTCGCCGTTGCCGGTTTCCACGTGGGCGACGCCGAGGGTTGGCCCTTCGAGGTCGTCCGTGGAGTAGTCGCCTCCGAACCAGTAGGCCTGGTCGCTCGCCACCTGCCAGCTGGCGGCGCTTTCTTGCCAGTCGGTGGCGGCGGCGCGGAGCGGGTAGTAGGCGGTGGTGTCGCTGGTGACGTCGAGGACCAGGTCGGCTCCGAGGACTTCGCTGCCCGGCGGCAGGCCCGGGAAGTTGAAGCTCAGGAGCGCCGCGCGTCCGCTGCTGCCGGCGACCCAAAGACTCGACCAGCCGCCGTGGGCTTTCGCGGGCGAATCCGGCCGCAGGTGGGTGTCTGCTTCCGCCACGAGATCGAGCGTACCGACGCGGCACGGTTCGCAGGCCGTGACCCGCAGCTCGAGGTCGAAGGCCCAGTCCGGTGAGGGGTTGATCCACTTCTGGTGCAGCTCGACGGCGATGACGTTCTCACCGGACTGGAGCAGCAAAGGATCCACCGACGCGCTTTCGACCAGCCATTCCGGATCGATCGCCCGGGTGCTGTCGGTGACGACACCCGGCAGGTTGGAGCGCAGGACCTCGACGCCGTTGAGGTAAACGATGGCGCCGTCGTCACGCTCGATTTCGAGCTGGAGGTCGGAGACCAGCGTCGGATCGCTCAGGTCGAAACGATGGCGGAAGTAGCGGGTGACGCGGGTCGAGGTGCCGAGCTCCGTATGCACTTGATTCGCCGGGTATCCGAGCAGTCCGTGGGCCCTCGGCCAGGCCCCGTCGTCGAAGCCCGGGGTCTCCCAGCCCGCCGGCGCCGCGCTATCGAGGCGGTGGGCCCACTCCGATCCGTAGGCGACCAGTGGGAAGGACTCACAGTCCGCGAAAAGGCCGAGGTCGGCGAAGACCTGCTGGTCGGCGGCGACCGAGATGTCGCCGGTGAAATGGTCACCCACCAGCGCGCTATCGAATCCCGCCGGCGAAGACTGCCAGCCCGGGGCGTCAAGTGTCAGCCGATAGTCGCCCGGCAGCAGGCCGTCGAAGAGGAAGGCGCCGGTGATGTCGGTGACCGCGGTCCCGAGGACCGTGCCGGCGGGCGTTTCGAGGCGGACTTCCTGGCCGTCGAGGCCGGACTCCTCCACGGCGAAGAGGCCGTCGCCATTATCGTCCCGCCAGACCACGCCGGCGATGTCGCCGTCGGTGCCGGCGGGCCAAAGCGGCGCATGGAAATTCTCGACCGACTCTCCCTGGCCGATCAGCACCGGCGAGGAATCGCCCTGGCCATCGACGGCGCTCGAGCCGATGACGACGGCCGAAAAGTCCGTCGGCACGTCGACGCTGACCGTGTAGGTGCCGGCCGGGAGTCCTTCGAAGCGGAAGTCCCCCGAGGCGTCGGTGACGGTCTGCCATAGGTCGACGCCGTCGGTGATCTCGACAGACACGGCTTCGAGGGGCGGCTCGCCGCCGCCTTCAAAACCGTCGGCGTCGAGGTCCGCCCACAGTCGGCCGGCGGCGGTGGCGCCGTCGAGGCAGTCCGCCAGCACCGCCCTCGTTTCAAGACGGGCGTCGTCGGCGTCAGCGGTGCCCGCCGTATCGAAGGAGTGATCGGATCCTTCGTAGAGGGAGATCACCAGATCAATAGAGCCCGCGAGCAGCGCCTTATCCTCGAGCACCTCCGGGTGACCGACGGTCCACAGGCTGTCGAGGTCGCCGTAGATCATGCGCAGCGGCGCGTAGGGACGGTAGTAGCCGTCGTTGGCGTCGTTGCCGCTGCCGAAGTAGCTGAAGAACGAAGCGCCCGGATAGTAGGCCACGCCGCAGTCAAAGCCCGACTCGTTGGGTTCGGGTCGAGCCGGACGCGGGACGCTGAAGGTCCCGGGCGGCGGCGCCGTGCTGCTGAAGACCGTGAACGAGGTCCCCATGTCCGCCTCGATGGCGTCGGCGTCCGCCAGCGCGCCGGCGACGCCGCCGGCGCCGTGGGAGAAACCGAGCAGCGCCACGCGCTCGCCGTCGACGTTCGGCAGCGTTCGAAGGTAGGCGAGGGCGTCGTAGGCGTCGCGCGCCCGCTCGTAGACCGGGGCGACGTCGGCGTCCTCCGGCGGCGTCTTCCCTTGGAATGTCGTGTAGCCGCGGGGGCCGAAGCTGTCGAGGATTAGCGCGACATAGCCGTCGGCCGTCAGCATCGCGGCCCAGTCGTCGAACTGACTCTTCATGTCGCCGAGGCTTGCGGGATCGCCCGGATCGGGCTCCGTCGTCCACAGGCCGGCCGAGCCGTGCAGCACGACCACCGCCGGGAACGGTCCGGCGCCGGCGGGCTCCACGAGTCGACCGCGCAGGTAGACCCGATCTTCGGTTTGGGGATCGTCGTCGTCCCAGGTGTGGGGGATATGTCCAAAGAACTCGACCAGCGTATCGCTCTGGCCCAGCGCGGGGGCCGCGGGCACGGCGGCGATAAAAATACTGACGATGAGGGCTAACGTGAGAGATCTCATGCTCTTCTCCTTCAGGTCGGGGTGAAGGTCGTCGGGGTGAAGGTCGTCTGGGTGAAGGTCGTCTGGGTGAAAGTCGAAGGGCACCGACCGCTGTGGCCCTTCGCCCCTAGAGCGCAAGGCGCCCCCCGACTCCCTCACGGGCCCCAAGCCCCGAGCCCGCCCGGCGGCGGGGTATCATGGAGGGACCCGTCAGCTCAGCCTCCGCCCAGACCGCCCAAGCCCCGTCGAGACGCTGATCTCTCCCGATCAAGCGCGATGCGCTCCGCGGTCATGCCAAAAACTTCGGCCGCGACGCGGCACCCGAAGAAAAGGAATCGACGTGAAGACCTCTGCTCCCACCCAGCCCGTTTTCATCATCGCCATCATCCTCTTCGCCTTGGCGTTGCTCGCCCATTTCGCCATCGTGCCGATTCCGGCGCCGCCGTTCTGGTTGGCGGTGGCGGCGTTCGTCGTCTTGCTCTTCGGGAACCTGTTCAAGGGCTGGTAGCCCACGACACCGAGGACCCGGCTCGACGGGCCGGGTCCACTTTAATTTTTTTTGACCCAAGTCTTGACCGATCGGTCTAAACAAGCTACAGTCTACCCACGGTCTTGACCGACCGGTTTAAACAAACAGCAAAGCGAACCCGGCGTCGGCGTCTCCGGCCCCCGGGTGCCACCCGCCCCATCTCCTCTCCTCCCATCCCATTTCCGAAAGAACAGCACCATGAAAAATCCCCTCCGCCCCTTCGCCTCCCAACTCCCCTCCCGAGCGCTGCTCGGGGTCACCGCCCTCAGCCTCGTCCTGCTCGCCTCGGCGATCCCCGCCGCCGCGTCGACAGCCCTGGACCGTGTCGCCGACATCGAAGCCGCCCACGCCGCCGGCACCTACGGACAGCAATCCGCCGTCAAGGCGGATTTCACGGTCGACTTCGGCCCCATGCTGCTCGAAGGCACGATGTGGTTCACGCCGTCGATGGGCCACGTCCGCCTGGAGCTCGAAGGCGGGCAGACGATCGTCTATGACGGCGCCACCGCCTGGCTGAGCCCCGCGGACGCCGAAGTCCCCGGACCGCCGGCGCGCTTCCACGTGCTCACCTGGCCCTACTTCGTCGCCGTCCCGTACAAGCTCGACGACCCCGGCACCCACCACAAAGTGACCGGCCCCCACCCCGTCCGCTCCGCCGATGAAAAATTGCACGGCACCAAGGTCACCTTTGACGCCGGCGTCGGCGATACGCCGGAGGACTGGTACATCGCGTTCGCCGATGAAGAGAACGGCCGGCTCTCGGCCCTCGCCTACATCGTGACCTACGGGACCGCCCTCGAAGAGGCGAGCAAGACCCCGAGCATCGTGCTTTACGACGACTTCGTCGACGTCGACGGCGTCCCCTTCGCCACGACCTGGACGTTCCACTTCTGGCAGCCCGAATCGGGCGTCGAAGGGGATCCCAAGGGCACCGCGAAGCTGTCGAATATCGCCTTCGTCAACGCGCCGAAGAACGCATTCGTCAAGCCCGCCGGCGCCGTCGAAGCCGCGGCCCCCGGTCAGTGAGACGGGCCCCATTCACGCCGGGTCGGTAGGACCTGGCCACGCACGGCACCCGAGGCCGAGGTGAAGGGGGCTGCGGACCGCCAAGCGGCGTAGCCCCCCAGCCGGCCTCAGCCGGTCGATTCAACCCGCCGCGATCCTCCACCGTTTTTCTCCACTGTCTATACCCATCAGCTGAGCACACCATGCCCTGGGAAAAAAACTTCGACACCGACAAAGCGCTCGACGAAGCCATAAAGGTCTTCTGGTCCAAAGGCTATGAAGCGACCTCGATGTCCAATTTGACCCAGGCCATGGGCATCAACAAAGGCAGCCTCTACAACGCCTACGGCAGCAAGCGGGCGCTTTTCATCAAAGCGATCCTCAAATACGACGTCGAGAATCGACGCCGCCTGCTCACCGAGCTCGAAGCGCTCGACGACCCGGTCACCGCCATCGGGCAATTCTTTGAAACCTTGATCGCGGAGAGCGTCAACGACGTCGAGAAAAAAGGCTGCTTCCTGATCAATACCTCCCTCGAGCTCCCCCACCACGACGACGAGACGCGAAAAATCGTCACCGGGGGACTCGAGGACCTCGAAGCGTTCTTCCTTCGCGGACTCGAAACGGCTCGGAAACGCGGCGAGGTCGCCGCAGACCTCGACGTGGAGGAAGCCGCCAAAGGGCTCGTGGCGTCCATTGTTGGCCTGCGGGTGCTCTCCCGCGGAACCTTCGACGAGGCCGGCCTGCGGGCCATCAAGGCCCAAGCGCTCGCCCGGCTCACCGGCTGAGTCCATCCGCTAGGCGCCTCACCGCCCAGGGCCCTTCGACTAAGGCCGCGGAATTCGCACCGGCGATTCCGACGGTTCGAGGCCCCACGGCCCGAAATAGCTCGCCACCAAGCCCGCCGCGGCGTCGGTCTTTCCGACGGCCGTGTAGAGCCGGTGCAGATGATCCGCGTAGACCCTATTTTCCGGCATCAGCCGGTGCGCCCGTTCGAAGACGGCGACGGCTTCGTCGACCTTCTGCGCTTCCTCAGCCCACGTCCACGCCAGGAGCTGCATGGCGCCGCGGTGCTTTGGATGAATCTCCACCAGCGCCGCCGCCTCCGCGCGGAGCGGCGGACGCGGATCGCCGCGGCGGGCGCGGGCCGAGGCGTGCAGGAAGATAGAAGGCAGGTCTGTCGGCGAGAGTCGCTTCGCTTCCTTGAAGTGCCCGACCGCCGCTTCCGCGTCTCCCCAGGAGCCGGCCGCCATTTCCGCCAGCCCCAATCCGACGTGGGCGCGGATCTCCGAAGGATTGAGCTCGAGGGCGCGGCGGAAGTGGGCGTTGGCCGACTTGTACCGAAAAACGCCTTGGACCGCGAGAAGCTCGCCGAGTCGGGCCAGGGCTTCAGCTTCCGAGAGCGGTTGCGCCGCGATCTTGAGGTCCACCACCGACGGCGGCAGATCGGAGCGGCGATAGGTAAATCGCCTCGAGCGCACATAGGCCCGGAGCTCCTCCTCCAGCGCCGTCGGCGACCGGCCAAACGCTTGGCCGAAGGCTTCCGCGAGCGGCAGGCGTCGCTCGAGCTCGAGGAATCGAGCCAGCTGGGCCCGCCCGTCCTCGGCTTCCAAGAAAAGGTAGTGCACCAGCGCCCACGACTGGGCGTAGAAACGCGTCAGGTGGGACGCCTCGTTATATTCGGGCGAGTGAGGCTTGACGGCGAGAAGGTCCAAGAGCGGCATCAGCGGCCGGTCTTCAAACCACGCCAAGTGGTGCGGCAGGATTTTGCCGATGTTGACGTGGTCCTTCTTCGCTTCGAAGGACTCGTAGAACTGGGCGAGCCCTTCGTTGAACCATAAAGGAATCGGCGGCAGGCGATAGCTCGCGAAGAAATGGGTGTACTCGTGCTGGGCAACCCGCCCGAGTTCTTTACGTCGACTGCCGTCAATGGCGATGTAATTCGCATGGGAGGCGCCGTGGAAATATCCGGTGAAGCCCCTAGGCTCGCCCGAGAAGTCCCTGGGCTCGTAGTCCTCGAAGCTCCTCCGATTGCGGAACACGTAAATGATCGTCGGCACGGGCGCCTGGACGCGGTCTTGGGACATCTGGTCGAGGAAAGCCCGCAGCGACTCGAGCGACGTCGCCACGGTCTGCATCTGGCGCTCGCTCGCGTCGCCGAAGAGAGTGAAATTCCGCGTCTGCACCTTGATCCACGGCCGGCGTAGTGTCGGCGGCGCCTCTTCGACCTTGGGGGCGCTACCGAGGATCCGGGGTTTCTGGGCGACGGTCGCGGGCGGCGCCGCGACCGTCAAGGCCAGGGCGGCGATGATCGTGGCCAGCCCGCCGGGGCGACGGAAGGATGGGCGAAACAAAGGAAGCGTCATGGGCACCTTCGATGTGTTCACGGGCACGCGGCCGGCGGAGTCCACCCCGCCTAGCGCCCCACGACGCTATCAAGGGCGCACACCTCCCCACCGCGGCCCGTCCCCTGGAGCCGGCGACGTGGCCGACGCCCGCAGCCGTGCCGAAGGCGCTACGATGGCGTTCCATTCTCGGAGACTCCGATGCCAGCCACCCTCGTGCAGCAAGCCGTCGGCCGCCCCGCCGACCACGACGTCGACGGCGACAAGCCGTGGCGCAGCGCCATCGTCAAACAACCCACCCCCGATCGCCTGGCGCTCGGCACCACCAACCTCGAGGGCGACGAGCAGGCCGACCTTCGCCACCACGGCGGGCCGGACAAGGCCGTGCTCGCCTACGCGGCGGCGAGTTACCGCGCCTGGTCGCCCGACTACGCCTTCCCGTGGGGCGCCTTCGGCGAAAACTGGACCGTCGACGGGGCCGCCGGCGGCGACGGCTGCGCCGAGGACACCGTTTTCCTCGGCGATGTCTACGCCGTCGGCAGCGCGCGCGTGCAGGTCAGCCAGCCGCGCCAGCCCTGCTGGAAGCTCGGCCGCCGGTGGAACATCAAAGGCCTTCCCCTCGAAGCCCAGCGCACCGGCCGACTCGGCTGGTACTTCCGGGTGCTCACCGTCGGCCAGGTCCAAATCGGCGACACTTTCGAGCTCGAAGACCGGCCGATGCCGGAATGGTCGATTGAGCGACTGAACAACCTGATGCACCACGACAAAGGCAACCGCCGCGACGCCGGATTTCTCGCCGAGGCGCCGCTGCTCGCCGAAAGCTGGCGCGCCACCTTCCGCAAGCGCGCCGGGGGCGAAGCGCCCGGGGGCGACGCCGCGCGACTCGAGGGGAGCCAGCGTGGATGATGCGACTGCGCCGGCCGACGAGATCCTCGCCATGACGGACGCCGAAACCGATCGACAAAAACCCGCGCCGGCTCTTCTTAGGGCTCTCGCGTGGGTTGCGACCATCGTCGGGAGCTTCTTCTTCCTGCGGCTCTTCGATGACGCCCTGATCGATGACGTTTTCATCAACCTGCAGTACTCCCGCACGCTCTGGGAGTCCGGCAGCTGGGGCTGGTTCCCGGGCCAGACCGGCAATACGGCGACCTCGCCGGCCAATATGGTGCTGCTGGCGGGCTTCGGCGCCGCCGTCGGCGACTGGGTCTTGGGGGTCATCGTCTCCACGTGGGCGGCGTCGATCGCGCTCTTCGCCCTGACGCTCACGCTTTCGAAGCAAGCCACCGGCCGGGTGACGGCGGGGGCGGTCGCCGGGGTGGCGTTGATCGCCAATCCACTCCTGGTCTCGAGCATGGGCCTTGAAAGCCACTGGCTTTTGGTCGGACTCGCCGCCATGCTCTCCGCCCGCGTGGCGCGGCGGGACTGGCTGCTCGGCTCGATCGCCGGCCTCACCTTCCTCGTACGGCCAGACACCGTCGTGCTCTTCGCGCTGATGATCGCCACGTGGCCGCGACGACTCCAGCTGCGGGCGGCCCTGCCGTTCTCCGCCATTACGGCGGCTTGGGTGCTCTTTAGCTGGCGGGTCCTCGGCTCCATGGTGCTCGACACGCTCTTCATCAAGAAGATCCAAGGGGACTCATGGGACTCCAGCCTGGCCAACGGTCTCTCGGCCTACGCCGAGACTTTCCCGTTTGAGGTCATCACGTCCTTCTTGCTGCTGCCGGCGGCGGTGGCGCTCTTCCGCCTCGACAAGGACAGCCCCGCCGCCCTCGTGACGCGTTTGGTGGCGGTCCTCGGGCTCGGCCACTTCACGTCCTACGTGCTGCTCGGCGTCGCGCCGTATCACTGGTATTACGCTCCGCTCGTCTTCTCGGCGACGCTGCTCGGCGCCCTCGGCGTCGACCGGCTGTGGGCCTCCGGGCGGCTCCTGGAGCGAGCGCTCGCCTTCAGCTTTGCCCTCGGGCCGGCGGTGGCGATGGCGCTATGGCTCTACGGCCAGGCAAGCCCCGTGGCGGAAATGCCGATCCAGACCAACCTGGGCACCCACAGCCAATACCGGGAGATCGGGCTGGCGCTCGCTGACCTCGACCTCGACGGCGGCATCCTCCACCAAACAGAAATCGGCACCATCGGCTTCTACTGCCGATGTCCGGTCTACGACGTGTTTTCGGACCGCCGCATCTTCGCTCACTTCGTGAGGGAATCGACGTCCCGCTACGCCTTGAAGTCGCTTTTCTATCGGCTGAATTTCTACTTCTTCCGCGACGACGAAGCTGAAGTGAACTATCCCCCGGCGCGCTACCGCTTCGTGGCCCGTCGACCGATCGGCAGCCGCGTCACGCCCGATGAAATCCGCCGCTTCACGGTCCACGGACGGTGGGTCCCGGAAGGCGCCGACTTGGCGCTCGAACGCATCCGCTGACGTCGGCGGACTCTACTCTCCATGGACAGCGGTCGCCCCCACAACCAACGAGCCCACAACCGACGAGCCCACAACCGACGAGGGCCCACGATGACCCTAAATCCTTCCGCCTCAGACTGGGCCGGTGCCCGCGGCGACAAGTGGAATGATCATCTAGCAGGCCTCGAAGCGATGCTCGCCCCGATCGACGTCCCATTGCTCGACGCCCTCGAGCTCAACGGCGCCCTGCGCGTCGCC
>JBCDKB010000325.1:0-10191 GCA_038747035.1 Acidobacteriota bacterium
CAGGCCACTCGAAGGAGGCGAAAACGGCGTTGCGAGTCTTTTGTGGGAGCCAAGCGAGCGGTTGCAGAAGCCCTAGAGCTGGTAGCGCTCTAGGATCGTCTCGAATCTTCGGAGATACGCGTCAGCCTGCTCGTCTTCGAGACTGGAGCCCGCGTGAGAGCGCAGCTCGGCAAGCTGCTCTGTGAGCGTCACAAACTCCACGTCGCTGAAGGACTTTTTCTGATACCCGTCGGCGATCCTGGAAATCGCCTGCCGGAGCTCTGTTTTCTTCTCATCAGAGACTTCGATCCGGGACAGCGCAAAGGCATTCTGCCCCTCCATGATGCCGGCTTTGATATGCGGCTGGAAGATCACAAGGACGGCGATCACGACAATCACGATAGCGGCATTTCGGATCATGCGAGACTCCCCAAACTGCTGTTGAGCGGTCAGTATATAGCGAGGCCGCTATGCCTGCGAAGGGGCCCACCCCGCCCCGAGCTCACCGCCACGGCCCTCAAAACCGGCTGAATTCGGTGGTGGACCCTTCATGGGCGTCGAGCTAGGATCCGCCTGCCGATCCGACTCTCGACTCCACGGTGGAAGAACTGGTTGACCATGCGCGATATTTCCGACAAATCCACGACATCTCCCGACGACGTCGGGCCGGAAGAAGCCGGCCGGGCTTTGGATGATCACTCGTTTGCCGAACGGGCCGCCCGCGTTCGGTGGCTTCTCTTTGACGTCGACGGGGTCCTCACCGACGGCCGACTCTGGTTTTCCGCCGCAGGGGAGACCCTCAAGGCCTTCCACGTCCACGACGGCCTGGCGATAAAGCTCGCGCAGCGGGCGGGCCTCAAAATCGGACTCTTCACCGGTCGTACCAGCGAGCCGCTCCACCGGCGCGCGAAAGAGCTCGACCTGGACCACGTCATTTCAGCCTCCAAGGACAAAGCGTCCGACTTCCAGGCTTTCCTCGACGACTTCTCGACGGCGGCCGATGAGGTCGCTTTTGTCGGCGATGACCTGCCCGATATGCCGGTGATGCGCCGATGCGGTCTGGCGATGACCCCGGCCAACGGCGCTCCCGAGGTGAAAGCGGCTGTCCACTGGGTCGTCCCGCGGCGTGGTGGGGAAGGTGTGGCCCGCGCGGTGATCGAGCGCGTGCTCGAGTCCCGCGGCGCCTGGCGACCCCTCATCGACGAGCTTTACGGCGGCTGATGCCCAGAGCACTGCGTCGTCGCCTGCGCCAGCGCTTCGCGGTGCCCACCGCAGGGGCCGCGCGCTTCGTCTTCGGAAGCCTGCCGTGGTCCTGGGCTCAGGCGGTGGGGGCCACGCTCGGACGGCTGCTTTTTATGGTCGCGAAGCGGGACCGGGGGCGTGCCCTCGACCACGTCGCCATCGCATTTCCGGAGCTCTCGGCCGCCGAAAAGCGCGATCTCGTCAAGGCGAGCTATCGTCACCTGGGCATCGCGGCGGCCGAGCTCTTGCACCTTTGGGGCCGGGATCCTTCGGAAGCCCAGCGCCACGTGACGGTCGAAGGCTTCGAGCACGTCGAGACCCTCCGTCGCGAAGGGCGGCCGATCTTGATCGTCACCGGACACTGCGGGAATTGGGAGCTGATCTCATGCGCCAACGCGAGCCATGGACTCGGACTCGCCGCCATCGCCCGGGAGCTCGATGATCCGGACGCCCAAGGCATGGCGGTCGCCCTGCGTCAGCACCTGGGCAGTGAGACCATCGCCCGGGGTTCGAAGAGCGCCGCGCGGCAGTTGCTGAGGACGCTCCGTCGCCGAGGGTCTCTGGCCCTCCTGATCGATCAAGACCTCAAGGTCGAGGGGGTGTGGGTCCCGTTCTTCGGCCGCCTCGCCCATACCCCGGGCGTGGCCGCGGAGATGAGCGGTCGGCTCGGCGCCGGCGTGATCCCGACTTTCTCAGAGCGGCTGACCGACGGTCGCCACCGCATTTGCTTTGATCCGCCCCTCGATCTCCCGGACGACGTCGTCGAGGCGACCGCGCTGCTGACCGCGCGGATCGAAGCGCACATCCGCCGCAGGCCTGAGCAGTGGGTTTGGTTCCACCGTCGATGGCGGCGCCGACCGCCTGAGGAATCCGCCCCAGAGGCCCCCGGGGCCTTGACGAAGGCATAAAAAAACGGCCGATGCTGTCGCAAAACATCGGCCGTGGGGGAGGAGTAGCGGGTAGTGCCACCGCCATTCATAACAAGCGCACGATCCGCCACAGACCTGTCATCCCTGCCAAACTTTTTTTGAAGAAATGTGATTTTCTTCAAAAACATAGGCCGGACAACCCGCGTCGGCGCCGGTTAGCAAGGGCGCGGCTCCGCCCGCAGGTCGCAGATCCTGGGGCTCTGCGCCCTCTTGGAGACCCGGTCAGTCTCCGTGGATTAGCCGTCGCAGCGGAAGCGAAGGCGCCGACGGCTGGCCCGATGCTCCGCGACGGCGAGTTCGCGGAGGGCCTCGAGGGTGTCCGGAGGGTGCCAGGCCCGGAAGAGCACCGCGTCGTAGTCGACCGAAACCACGCCTGCGGCCGTCGAGATTTCCTGCTTGAAATGACCGGCCTCCGTCACCGCGCTGCGTCGCCGGTCTCGCGGTGGGCAGAGGCCCTCCGGCAAGTGAAGACGGGTTCGATAGCGCATGGCGGCCGGCGACAGGGCCGCGGTGAGCCCCTCCACCGCGTCGAGATCCTGGAGAGCCGGGAAGAGGTCCGGAGTCGGCAGGCGGAGCTGCTCGAGGCTTGCGTCAGCCAGCCGGAGCGATGCGCTGACTTCAAAGGTCGGCAAGCCTTCGCGTCGACCGTCCCAGACCAGCTCCGCGATCGAGGCTCCGGGGAAATAGCGAAGCAGGGCCTGACGAATCGCGCTCTCGAGATCCGTCGGGTTGGTGGCCTCGAGACTCCGGGTCAAGGAAGAGGCGGTTTCGCCGAGAAATCGAAGATTCACCGTGACATCGATGGCGTCCGGCCCCGGGCGCACCTCCGCCATGAGGTCGACCATCTCGGACTCCGGCAGCGTCGGCAGACGGACGAGCTCGCCGCCGTCCTCACCGCCGGTCACCACGAGCGCCTGCTGGTCTTGGACTCCGCGGTGGAGATAGGCGGCGGAGCCCGTGGTCTGGGTCGGATCGATAAAGAGCCAGCCGGCGGCCACCGGCGCGCCGGAGCCGAGATCTAGCGCCCCCCCGTCTTCTGGCCGGAGGCCCGAGACATCGACCGCGACGATCAGATGGTTGAAGTCGTAGGGGGACGGAAAGTCGACCGCGATTCTCCGCGATCGATCCAATCGGATCAGCGCCGGCTCGGCCGTGAAACCTGCGCGGCGAAGCAGCTCGATCAAGAGCAGGCTCTTGTCCTTGCAGTCTCCCCATCCACGGCTCGCGGTTTCCGCCGCCGGGCTCGGCCGATAGCCACCGATCCCCACCTCCACCGCCACGTAGCGGATCTGTCGGCGGGCGACGTCAACTGCTTTTTTGAGCCGGCTCTTGGGGTCCGGTCCGGCCGCCAGGACTTCTTCGGCCAGCGCGTCGAGGGACGAGCCGCCGTGCTCGACGGTGCTTTCGATGTCGGAATACCATCGCGCCACCGCCGGCCAGTCCTGCGCCGGCCCCCAGGCGAAGCGCAGGAGCCTCGGATCCGCCGCCGCGAGCGCCGGCGGATCTTCGAGCTCCGCGAGCGATCCCCGGAGGGTGAGCGAAGTGCCGCTCTCCGAAAGCTCGGCCGTCGGGCTGTCGTCGGAGAAGGTCGTCTCGAACCCGGAAAGCCGGTAGCGCAGTGGCCCGGCGGCGGAATGGACTCGAATCTCCAAGGACTCGACGGTATCCCCCACGGGCTGGACCGGAATGAGACCGGCGGGGAAATAGGGGTCGACGGCGACCCGGACGTCAAAGATCAACCGCCCGCCGATTTCCAGGACGTCGGGCTCGAAGAGCAGGAAGCGCTGCGAGGAATAGGTGATGCCTTCCCCCGAATACTCCGCTTCATCCCGCTCGCGGCGCGAGAGTTTGCGCTTTTTGCCGGATGCATCGATGCGCCATGCATCCGCCGAGATCAGCTGGCGGTGGGTGTCCAGGGCGACCGCATAAATCCGCCACCGATCGAGGGCCGCCGCGTCGCTGAGCCGGACGGTCAGCTGTTGGCGCTCGACGAGACTGCCGTCCGCCGCCACGTCCACCTGCACCCGAAAGCTCTCGACCGTCGCGCTGGCGGCTGGGGGCCCGAGCCAGGAAGCGACCAGGAGCAGGGCGAGCGGTGCGAGCCAGCTACGGCTGAATCCAGACGACTTCATGGGCATCGTGGGTCGAAGCGACGTCGTAGAGACTGCGCACGGCCTCGTAGGCCTCGTCGCCGATGAATTGGTGACTGCCGAGCGAGAACTCACGGGAGTACTTCAGATGCCGAGTCGCTTCGTCGACGGTGTAGGTGCCGGCATAGGCACCCGCCGGACCTTCATGCTGAACGTCATCCGGCAAGAGATCCAGTTCCCAGCCCTCAGGCCAGGTGATCTCGAGGGTCGACTGGTCGGAGTAGCCAAAGGAGAGCTGGACCGGCGTGCGGCGTTTATCGGCCGGCAGCGAGAAAGGCTGGGTCTTGTGCAGGGGACGACTGGCGCCCAGGCTCACTTCGTCGCCAAGCACGTCCTCCTCGCGCTGGGTGAGCTGGAACTGAAGCGAGACGCTCTGGCGGGCGACGTCCTCTTCTACGCTGAGATCGCCCACCAAGAATCCCGGAAAGTCTTCGGTGAGTCGCTTCGTCCAGTCCTCGGCGGCGGCCTCTTGATCTTCAAAGACCCCGAGCCAGCGCCACGCGCTATGGCCCCCGAGCACCAGCGAACCTTCGCCGCTGAGCTGCCCTTCTTCATCGATGGCCAGCTTCACGTGGGCCTTCCGCTGGTTGGAGGCGGGCGGCCGGGTCGGCAGGTTGAGCGCCTGGTCTTTCTTACGCTGGCAATTCACTGCGATGGTGCCTTCGAGAAAGGGGAGGAGCGTGCCGACGGCATTGCCCGGGTCATTGGGGTCCAGGTAAGTCGTGGCGCCGTCGATCTCGGTTTCCAGGATCATGCCGGAGAACCACGCCGGGTTCGGGACGTCTGGGACGACCCCACCTTCGCGACGGTCAGCCACCCACAGCGAATCGGCCTCGATCTTGACGGCGTCGAGCAGGGCCCGGAGCAAGAGGGTTTTCTCGACCGGGGTCCCCGACAGCGCACCGAGCACGTCGCCCGCATCGCGATCAGCCGCGACGTAGACCCCGACGCCGGACTCGGTGGTGACGTCGTCGCGGACAAAACCGAAGATCTTCTCGATCTGGGCCCGCGCGCCGGTCGCGCCGGCGGTGAGGGCCTTCCCCTTCTTGCGCACATCCCGGCGGCTGCCCTTGAGGAATTCGAGGTAGGTATCGTCCTCAAAGGTCTCGCAGACGTTCTTCCAGTCCGAGAGCAGGTCGATCTGGGAGCCGGAATAATAGATCTGCGTCGGTACGATCATGAAGCGGCTTGAGAGGTCGACGGTCGGGAACGAGAAGGGCTCAGCGGGCAGCGCGCCGAGGTTTTCGAGGGCGACATCGATGCGCATTCCGCCGGGGGACTTGTTGGTGTCGATCTGAAACTCCTGGGGACTGGTCTGACGTCCCCACGTGTTGACTTTCAGGTTATCTGGCTTGATGTAGGTGATCTTCGATCGCACCACCGGCAAGTCCTGATGGAAGAGCCACGGCTCCAGGTAGTAAAGAGAATCCCAGAAAAGCTCGAAGCGGAGATCCAGGATCGACCCGCTCGTAACCGACGGGAAGGTGACCTTGGTCACGTAGCTGCGGGCGGTCCTCGAGCGCAATTCGGTAAAGATCTCGTCCTCGGGGACGATGATTTCTTCACCGGCCGGTGTCACCGTGCGGGCATCGATCTCGCCCAATCGCAGGAACCGGCTGTGGTAAATCTCCCGCACGCCGGCGTCGACGCCCTCGTCGGTCAGAATCTTGATGCGCTGCTCAACCACCAGGCGGGAGTTGGCGTTACGGGAAAAGTCGCGGAACCGCAGCTCCGCGTCTCGATAGAGCACCACCGCGGAGGCGCCGGGCTCCCAGGCCAGGGATTTCAGTTCACGCTCCGCGTCGGTGACCGCGGGAAATTCCGTCGCCCAGGACGGCGACGCCAGCGCCAAGGCCGCTAAGAACCAGCACGGCGCGGCCATTTTCGCGGCTCGGTGGAGCCGGTGGATCAGAAAAAGTTCGGACATGGGTCTCTCCAAGATGATCATTGCAGCGCTGGTTATATCAGGCATGGCCTTTCTACGGCGGGGCGATTCTCTCGATCTGCCCTCGACGCATGGGGCTTTGCCTTTCCCGAGTCCCCTCGAATCCGGTCGACGAACCCTGAGGGACTGCCGGTTCTGGGCGCCTTTCGGGGTCCTACGGGGTCACCGCCCGCGGGCCGCGGGCTAAGGCGCCGCGGAGAAAAGACCCAGTCCCCGGTCGCCGGCGATCTCTTCCAGCTCTCTCCGGAGCTCCGCCGCCCCGGGCTGCTGCCCGTCCTCAGCCAGCACGACCGCCGCCCTCAAAGCGTGGAGCTCGACCAGGGCGAGCTGGAGGCGCCTGGCCTCGGCCCGGATAGCGGTCAGGGACTCGACGCCGGTCGCCGTGGAGATCTCAAAACGCAGGATCGACTCGGGCTGCTGGACGGTTGCCGCGAGGGGAGTCGCCTCTTCGACGAGGCCGGCGGCGTCGTCGAGTCGGTCCGTTGCCGTGTAGATTTCGATCAAGAGGGCCGTCGCAGCCAGCTCGTCGGCGGGCCGCTCCTCAAGCTGGCTCTGACTTCGCACCGCTTCGGCGAGAGACTCCGCCTCCAGCAAATCGCCCTCTTCAGAAGACGCCCGGGCGAGGGCGAGTTGGCTCGCCTGGAGCTCGACTCCGAGGCCCGCCGCCTCCCGTATCTCGAGGGCTTCGCGGTGTCGTTCCAGGGCCTCGGCGACGCGGCCGGAATAGAGCGCCACCTCACCGCGCCGGAAGGCGTGGAGGGAGCGGAGCGTCGGAGTGCTCTGCGGTCCGATGAGGGCGGCCGCGGCGTCGAGCTCCGCGGCCGCGGCGTCTGGCTCCCCCCGGGCCAGGAGCACTCCCGCGAGATTTGTTCTCGAGACCGCTTCGTCGGCCGTCAGCTGCGCCGACTGGCGAATGCGCAAGGCCTCGCCGTGTCGTTCAAGGCTCGAATCGAGCCGGCCGAGCAGGCGCTCCACTTCGGCGAGGTTGTTGAGTGCATAGGCGCGTCCCACTTGGCCGCCGGCCTCTTCCCAGACGGCGAGGGAGTCCTTGAAAATGGCTTCAGCTTCCGCCAGCTGGTCGCGATCGACCAGGAGCACGGCCTGATTGTTGCGCGCGACGGCCAGGCCGCGACGGTCCGCCACTTCCTCGTAGATCGCCTCCGTCTCGCGGTAGAGCTCGCCCGCCCTCGAAAAATCACCGAGCCGTTTACGGACCACCGCCAGGTTGTTGAGCGTCGAGGCGACGCCGCCGCGGTCGCCGAGCTCCCGGTAGATGTCGGCCGCTTCGAGATAGCCTTCAACCGCCTCTTCGAATCTCCCCTGGTCGAAATACGACGAGGCGATGGCCGAAGTCGCTTCGGCCACCCCCGGAGGCTGGCGGAGCGATTCGAAGAGCCCCCGCGCCCTGGAAGCCGCCTGCTCCGAGGGGACGGCCCGGCCGAGCGCCCGCAGCGCCTGCGCACGGCTGACCAGGGCCCGCGCCAGCGGCAAGGTCGCGCCCTCCGCCTCGGCCTTCGTGACCGCCCGCGACGCCGCCGCTTCTTGTCGGTCGAGGAGCGCCGCGAGGCCGGCGGCGGCGGCTTCAGCGAGGTCGATCCGGGCGTCTTCCCCGAGGGGCTCCGGTAGCAATCGCAGCTGATCCAGTGTCTCGAGGGCCGAGCGCGGATCGCCCGCTCCGGTCGACGCGGTGGCCAAACCGAGGCCGTAGTCCAGGTTGTCTGGGAAGCTCTGCCACAGCTCCCGGTAGACCTCGTAGGCGGTCGACCAGTCCCCTTCACTCTGCCGATGGCGGGCCTCGATGAGCAGTCGATCTTCGGGCCCGAGGCCGGACGAAAGCTCAAACGCACGCGCCGCCGACAGACGGGACTTCTCGTCAAATCCCAGGGCATCCCACGCCGAGGCGAGGGCCGAGTGGAGGAGCGGGTTCTCCGGGTCCCTGACGATCGCGCGCTCGAGCGCCTGCCGCGCGGCCTCGGGCCGAAACTCCCGCAGGTCATCAAGACCTTCCGCATAGAGACGCGCGGCTTCGGCATCCCTGGGAAGTCCGGAAAGCTCGCCTTCGGTGGCGTTAGCGCCGAGCGTTTCCCCGAGCTGATCGCCGAGCCGATCGACCATGGCGAAGAGCTCGTCGCTCGGTCCTTGCTCGCTAAAGCTGGCGATCTGTTGACCGAGGGCGGCGTCGTGGAGACGCACGTCCACCCGCAGATCGCCGTCGGCGCCGAGGCTGACGTAGCTGCCGGCGATGGCGAAGTCGCAGTCGAGCAGCCCCCTGATCTGGCCGAGCAGGGGAGCCCCGAGCTCGCCGAGCTTCCACTCTTCGCCGAGCTGTCGCCGCGTGGCGGAGACCTGCTCGCCGCCCACGGAGCGCAGGGAATCGGTTTGCGCCACCTCGGCGGCGAACATCTCCCCCAGGGCCGTCGCCAGCCAGTCGGCGTCTTCCCGCCCGGAGAGGTTTTCAAAGCCCAAGACGGCGACCGAGCGCCTCAGCTGGACCCGAGTCGGGTCCAGCTCGTCGTCGCGGTTAAGCCAAGCCAGGGCGCCCGAGATGACGGCCACCACGACCAAGACCGCCGCCAGCATCCACGTCCGACGCGGCGACGGCTGGTCCTGCGCCGGCGCCGCGGCCGGCTGGGGCGGAGTCATCGTCGGCGTAGAACCCGTCGGCCCCGGCCCGGTGACGCCGCCGGGTTCCGGTCTGTCCACGAACGCGGTCTTGGCATCCCCGGCGACGGTCCCGGAAAGCCCGGGGCGGGTCGGCGCCTCCAGGGACGAAGGCACGTCGACGACCCTTTCGAAACGGTCTTTGGGGCGCCGTTCGAGGCAGCGGAGGATCGTGCGCTCCCACCACGCCGGCAGATCGGGGACGTGCACGTGGGGCGGGGGAGGGGCTTCCTGGAGACGCTTGACCGCGGTGGTGAGGGGATTGCCGCCGTCGAAGGGCAAGGCGCCGGTGACCATTTCGTAGATCACGATGCCGAGGGCATAAATGTCGGCCGCCTCGGTGATCTCCGGCGCGTTCTCCACCTGTTCTGGCGCCATATAGGCCGGAGTCCCGACGATCCCGAGGCCCGTGACTTGCGCCGCAAAAGCGTCGCTGGCGTCACTGGCGCGGGCAATGCCGAAATCGGTGACCACCACCCGCGCTTCCCTCAGGTCCGACAAATCGTGACCGTTCTGGGGGACGAGGTAGACGTTCTCGCTCTTGAAATCACGGTGCACGACGTGGGCGCCGTGGGCCGCCGCCAAGGCGTCGGCCATCTGTCGAACCAGCGGCAGGGCCTCTTCGGTGGACAGTCGGCCGCGGCGGCGCAAGCAGGCGGAGAGCGTTTCCCCCGTGAGCAGCTCCATCGAAAGAAAAGTCACCGGCGCTTCGACTCCGGACGCCTGGTGCTGACCGAGGTCAAAGATGCGGCAGACGTTGGGGTGGGTGACCCGCCTCGCGAGCGCGATCTCGCGCTTGAATCGTTCCACCGCCGCCGGTTCGTCACCGATCGACGCGCTGACGGTTTTGAGGGCCACCGCTTGCAGGAGCTCCGTGTCCTCCGCCTCGTAGACTTCCCCCATGCCCCCCTGGGCGATGAAGCGAACGATGCGATATCGCCCGGCGAGCACCTCACCCGGATTGAAAACGGGATCGCTCTGCCCTCGGCGGCCGTGGCCGCCGGTGGAGATCATGGTCGGAGCGTCGCCGAGATCCCCGGAGGACCGGACCGTCGGAGCGACGGCCTCCGCCGGGGTCATCGGCGGCGTCACCGCGGGGGGCATCTGCGGCGTCACCGCGGGAGCTACCCCAGGAGTCGGTCGCACGGCCGGCGGGGGAGGCGCCGGCGAAACCGAGGTTCTCGCGACCGGCGGCGGCGACATGTGGTGGCCGGGGGACGACTGTCGGGGGATCGGCGCCGGCGCCACGGCGGGCTCGGCGGCCGCCGACGGTCCAGGGGCCGGC
>JBCDKB010000326.1:0-10109 GCA_038747035.1 Acidobacteriota bacterium
CAGCGCCGCCACTTCCACGTCGCGCTGGTGGAAGCGCTGTGGCGTCGCGCGCGGCCCGCGGCGACCCCGTCGCTGCCCGCGTGGCGCCCGGCCCGCGGCGGCGAGCTCTTCGTCGGGCTTGGCTGCGGCGCCTGTCACGTGGCCGGCGAGGCGCGCTCGGGCTTCGCCGGCGGTCTCGAAGAGGCGGATGAGCTGCGCCGCGGGTGGCTGGGGGCCTTCCTGCTCGACGGTCATCGGCCGCGCCTGCGCCTCGATCCGTCGGAAGCCGCCGATGTGGCGGCCTATTTGACGCCGGATCCGCCCGATGGTGGCGACAGCGCAGGGCCGGACGGACCTTCGATCGACCCAGCGATCCGCGATCGGCTGCTGCTCGCCGCGCTCGAAACGGAAACCACGATCGAAGGGGCGCAGGCGGCTTTTGAAGCCCTCGACGACGGCGAGCGAACGCTGCGCCTCGCGGATCATTTGCTGGAACGCTACGCGTGCGCGGCTTGCCACCGCCTCTCCGGGCTCGAGGCTCCGCCGCTGGAGGGGTCTTTCCGCCTGCCGGCCTCCGAAGCGGCCCGGGACTGGCTCGCCGCACTCGGGTCCGGCGGCGCCGGAGCTCCGGACGCCCGGGATGTGCATGCCGACGTGACGTCTCCTTCGTCGGGGGCCTACGATCTGAGCGCCGAAGAGTGGCTTCTGCTCGAGGCGGTCTCTCTCCGGCCCAATCCGGCCCGGGCCGCGGCGGCGCCGCGATCCGCGGCCGAAGCCGGTCGCCAGGTGGTGGCCCGGCCCGGCTGCCGGGCGTGCCACGAGGTCGAATCCGCCGGCGGGGACCTGGCGCCGTCCCTCGACCGGGCGGCGCCGCGTCTCCAGTCGACCTGGGTGGCGTCGGTCCTGACGGGCGAGGCGCCGCCGGTGCGGCACTGGTTTGAGGTGCGCATGCCCGATTTTGAGCTGACGGCGGGCGAGGTGGACGCGGCGGTCGCCGACCTGGCGAGGATGGCGGGCCAGACCCGCACGGCGCTGCGCGGTCCGTCGCCGTCGAGGCGGGATCTGGCGGTCGGCAAGG
This sequence comes from Acidobacteriota bacterium, assembly GCA_038747035.1. Classification (GTDB taxonomy): domain Bacteria; phylum Acidobacteriota; class Thermoanaerobaculia; order Multivoradales; family J023; genus JAUIJL01. Next base: position 1,058 of record JBCDKB010000326.1, read on the forward strand.
CGGCCTTCGAGGTCCTGCAGTGCGGCCGCTGCCACGGCACCGGACCCGAAGCGGCGGTCGTCTCGAGCGCCGCCGACGACGGGTGGGAAGGCCTGCTGCCGGTGGTGCTCGCGCCCGACTACCGGTGGAGCCGCGAGCGCCTGCGCTCCGACTGGCTGCGGGAGTATGTGCGCGGTCCAAGGGCACTGGATCCGCAGTCGACCCTGCCGGGGATCTTTCCTGAGCTTGAAGGTGGCCGGGCCGATTCGAGCTACCTGCTCGGCGCGCTCGGCACGCCGATGTTCCATCTGCAGCAGCTCCGCCTTCTCCAGCACTTTGAAGACGATCTCGACCTCGCCCGCCACCTCTCCGAGCCCGACGAGGTGGCGGCGGGGCTGGCGGCCTATGTGGAATCCCTCGAGCCGCCCGGCTAAGCGCCGGGTGAGCGTCCCGCGGAGTTGGAGCTTTTGGCGGTCGAGGCTCGCGCGGCGCGCGGCTGGAGTGTGGCCGCAGACTGCTAGACTGCCGCCGCAAGACAACAGCCGTCCCACGCCGCGTGGGCGGGGTCCCCGTCCCGGATCTTGCCGCGGCGTGCCCTAGGAGCTTTCGTGAGTCTCAGCCTCCCGTGAGTCCTGGACTCCCGTGAGTCCGATAGCGTTTGCCCCGCGACCGTCCCCCCGATATTCACCGTCCGAGAGGCCGTCATGCACGTCATTTTTGTCGAGCCCTGTTTTCCGAATAACCAGAAGCAATTCGTCCGCGCCTTGCGCGAGGCCGGCGCCACGGTCACCGGTATCGGTGAGATCCCGAAGGACAGCCTGCCGAGCGACGTCAAAGGGTGGCTGCACCACTATGAGCAGGTGCCGAGCGTCGTGCACGAGCCGTCGATGATCGAGGCGGTGACCAAGATCCAGCGACTCGGCTGGGTCGACCGCCTGGAGGCGACGGTGGAGGCCCACATCATGGCGGCGGCGCGCACCCGCGAAGCGCGCGGCATCCCCGGCACCAGCGTCAAGACCTCGCACCTCTGCCGCGACAAGCCGGCGATGAAAGAAGCGCTGCGCAAAGCCGGAATCCCCTGCGCCCAGTCGATCGGCACCGACTCCGCGGACGAGGTCCGGGACTTCGTCAAGTCGGTCGGCTATCCGGTGATCTTGAAGCCCAGGGCCGCCGCCGGCGCGTCGGGCACGTTTAAGGCCTCGAACGACGAAGAGCTGGAGTCGGTGATCAAAGAGACCGCCGTCGACCGCGGCGCTTCGGTGGCGGTGGAGGAGTTCATCGAAGGCCACGAGGCATTCTTCGACACCATCACCGTCGGCGGCAATATCGTCCACCACTTCATCACCCACTACTACCCGGGGGTGCTCGAGGCGATGCGCACGCGCTGGATCTCGCCCCAATTCATCGCCACCAACCGGGTGCAGGCCGAGGGTTATGACGAAGTTCGGGAGATGGGTCTCAAGGTCATCGAGGCCCTCGAGATCGACACGTCGGCGACCCACATGGAGTGGTTTTACGGCCCCAAGGGCCTGAAATTCTCCGAAATCGGCTGCCGTCCGCCCGGCGTCGGCGCCTGGGATCTCTACTGCGCCGGCAACGAAATGGACGTCTACAAAGAGTGGGCGATGGCGATTTGCTACGGCAAGCCGTCGCAGAAGCCGACCCGGCGCTTCGCCGCCGGCCTGATCAACCTGCGCCCGGACCGCGACGGCCGCATCGTCGGCTACGAAGGCATGGAGTACCTGGAGCAGATCTCCGATCTGATCATCGACCATCGCCTGCCGCCGGTCGGCTCGTCGACGCAGCCGGTAGAAGCTGGCTATATGGCCAACGCTTATGTGCGCGTGCGCCACCCCGACTACGACACCCTGCGCGGCATCCTGAACACGATCGGCGAGCGGGTGCAGGTGCGGGCGCGCTGAATGGCGTTCTTCGTCACCTTTGAAGGCTTAGACGGCAGCGGGAAGTCGACCCACCTAAAGCGCGCCGCGGCGTGGCTCGAGGCGCGCGGTGAGTCGGTGGAGCTCACCCGCGAGCCCGGCGGGACGCCCCTGGGCGACGCCATCCGCGGCGTCTTCCTCGATCCGCAGTGGGGCGATATCGACGGTCGGGTGGAGGCCATGCTGGTCTTCTCGAGCCGTCGGCTCCACCTGCTCGAGCGCATCGAGCCGGCCCTCGCGGCCGGCCGCCACGTGCTGTGCGACCGTTTCACGGACTCGTCCCTCGCCTACCAGGGGACGGGTCGCGGACTGGGGGCGGACTGGGTCCTCGAGCTCGACGCCCTGGCGACGGGGCAGCGGCGGCCGGACCGGACCTTCCTCTTCGACCTGCCGCCGGAGATCGCGCAGGCCCGCGGCTCGAAGTCATCCCGCGGCAAAGGGCCGCCGGACCGCATCGATATCGAGGGCTTGGAGTTCTACGCCACGGTTCGGCAGGCCTTCCTCGACCTCGCCGCGCGCGAGCCGGATCGGTTCATCCTCGTCGATTCGAGCGGCGAGGCTGAAGCCACCTGGTCGCAGGTGCTGGCGGGCCTCGAGTCCGTTTTCGGGGCCGCGCGGTGAACCAGGTCGAGGCCCTGGTCGACCAGGCGCGCCGGGGCCGTCTCTACCCGTCGGTGATCCTCTACGGCGGCTCCGTCGAGAAGCGCCGCGAGCTCACCCTCGACCTCGCCCGGGCGCTGCTCTGTGACCGGGAGCCGCGGGGCTGCGCCGCCGGGGATCCCGACGCCTGCCGCCACTGTCGACGGCTGCTGTGGCCGGAGAAAGGCGCGGAGCGTTTCCACCCCGACCTCCACGTGCTCGAGCGCGACCTGCGCACCCGCACGTCCATCGACGCCACCAAGGCCTTCGCCGCCAAGGCGGTGGTGTCGCCCTTCGAGGCGCGGGGCCAGGTCTTTGCGGTCGCCGAAGCCGACACGCTCGCCGGCGGCGGCGCCGACGCGCTCTTGAAGCTGCTGGAAGAGCCGCCGTCCCGCTCGCCGCGGCACTTCATCCTGCTCGCCGCCTCGCGCCACGACCTCCAGGTCACCCTACGCTCCCGGTCCCTGGCCGTCTTCCTCGGCTCGAGCGTCGCCCTCGGCGGCGACGCCGTGGAGGCCGTGACCCACGCCGTCGGCGCCAGCCTCGATCGTTTCTTCGCCGGCCCGTCGGCCCTGCACCTGCTCACCGCCGCCGACGCCATCGCCGAAGCGGGGAAATCAGAATTCCGGGACCCCCGCGCCCGCCGGCCGTGGGCGATGGGCGCCGCCGCCTTGACGCGCTACGTCACCGAACGCGAGCTCCCGCCGCGTGCGAGTCGGGCGCTGCTCAAGCTGGCCGAAGACCTGCTCGACGCGCCCCGCCTACGCCTGCGCGGCATTCAGCATGGCCGCATCCTTGAAGGACTGATCACGCGGCACCTAGTCGACCTGTGAAGCATTAGCGCCAAGCACCTGGGGAATCGGGCCGGCATGGACGACCGCCGACGGATTATCGACGAGCTCTTCGACGCGGCTTTGGACGTGCCGGCGGCGGAGCGGCTGGATTTCGTGGCGGCGCGCGCCCCGGACGGGGAGGTCCGTGCCGCCGTCAAACGGCTGCTCGATGCGCTGGACGACACGGCGCTGATGGACTCGAGTCCGTGGCGGGGCCAGCTCGGCGCCCAGATGGCGATGGATCTGCGACTCGACCCGGCGCAGGAGGGCGAGCGCATCGGGGCCTATCGCATCGTGCGCGAGCTCGGGCGCGGCGGCATGGCGTCGGTCTACCTGGCGGAGCGGGCGGACGGCCATTTCGACCAGGAGGTGGCGCTGAAGCTCGCGACGACGGTGGCCTCGCCGGAGGCGGAGATCCTGCGGCGCTTCCACGTCGAGCGCCAAATCTTGGCGTCTCTCGACCACCCCAATATCGCGCGCCTGGTCGACGGCGGCCTCACTGATGACGGTCGACCCTACTTCGCCATGGAGCGGATCGACGGGGCGCCGATCGACCGATTCTGTGACGACGGGCGGCTTTCGATCCGCGATCGCCTGCGCTTGATGGCTGATGTGGCGCGGGCGGTGGAGGCGGCCCACCGGGCTTTGGTGGTGCACCGCGATATTAAGCCTTCGAACGTCCTGGTGACCGCCGACGGCGTGGTCAAGCTGCTCGACTTCGGCATCGCCAAGAGCTTCGCCGACGCCGAAGCGCCGGCGCTGACGCGCACGTCGACCTCGATGATGACGCCGGAGTACGCGAGCCCTGAGCAATTCCGCGGCGAGCTCGTGACCACGGCGTCCGACATCTACCAACTCGGTCTCCTGCTTTACCAGCTGCTCGCCGGTGAGCGCCCCTACAGCCTGGCCGGATTGGCGCCGGTCCAAGTGCAGGAAGTCATTTGCGAGACCGCGCCCGAACGACCGAGCACGCGCTTAACGCGTCTCTTGCGGTCGGGCTCGGAGCAGGTCGAGCAGATCAGCTCGCTGCGGCAGACGCGGCCGGGGGAGCTTCGTCGGCTCCTGGCGGGGGACCTCGACACGCTGGTCCTAAAGGCGCTGCGCAAAGAGCCCGATCGGCGCTACGCCTCCGCCGCGGAGCTCGCCGACGATATCGAGCGTTTCCTCGACGGCCGGCCGATCCGGGCGCGGGGGGACTCGCCGGGCTACTTGCTGCAGAAGTTCCTCCAGCGCCACGCCGCCGTCGCCACCGCCGCCGGCTTGGCGCTGCTGACCCTGATCACCGTGGTCGCCTTCTATACGGTCCGTCTCGGCGAGGAGCGAAACGCCGCCCGGCTCGAAGCCCGGCGCGCGGCGGAAGCCCGAGACCAGGCCCAGCAGGCGCGGCTCGAGGCGGAGGAGACGACCGAGTTCCTGGTCGGCCTATTCGAGCAGTCGGACCCGTGGGACGGCGAAGGCGGCGACCTCACGGCCCGCGAGCTGCTGACCGCCGGCGCCGATCAGATCCGCCGCCAGCTTGACGGTCAGCCGCTCACCCAGGCGCGGCTGATGGACACCATCGGCGGTGTCTACCGGCGGCTCGGGCTCTACGATGAAGCGCAGCCACTGCTCGAAGACGCGCTCGCGCTCCGCGAGGACAACGCCGCCGGTAGGTCGGCCCTCGCGGATAGCTTTTACGGCCTCGCCTACTTCCACCACGAACAGGCCGACCTGGACCGGGCGAAGGAGTTTTTTGAAAAGGCGCTCGGGCTGCTGATGGGGGTCCATGGTGAAGGCCACCTCGAGCTGGCGAAGGTGATCAACGGCCTCTCGCAGGTCGCCCGGCGGCAAGGTCGTTTGGAGGACGCGGAGGCCCTGCAGCGGCAGGTGATCGACATCGAGTCCGAAGCCCTGGGGCTCGATCACCTGGAGACGCTCCGCAGCCGGGCAAACCTCGCCAACCTCTTCAGCGAGCAGGGGCGACCGCGGGAAGCGGTCGAGCTTTTCGAAGAGGTGCTAGCCAAGGAGGAGGCGCTGCTCGGTGAAGAGGACATGATTCTGGCGACCACGCTCAATAACTTCGCGAACGCTTACGACGGCCTCGGCGAAGCGGAGAGAAACCTCGAGCTCCTGGTGCGCGCCCAGGCGATCAAGGAAAAGGCGCTCGGTCCTGAGCACCCGGTCGTGGCCGCGGGGCTGGTCAATCTCGGGCCGGCCTACGGCGACGCCGGTCGAGCGCAGGAAGGGGAAGCGGCGCTGCAGCGGGCGGTGTCGATCTTCGAGGCCAAAGCCCCGGACCACCCCGGGCTCGGCAACGTCTACACCAATCTCGCGTCGATGCGTCTAGCGGCCGACGACCTGCCGGAGGCGGAACGCTATTTCCGCCTCGCCCTCGACCACCGAGTTCGCACCCTCGGCACGGACCACCCCGACGTCGGCGCCGCGGTCTACAATCTCGGCGAGCTCGTGCTGCGACAGGGTCGGCCGCGGGACGCCCTGCGGGAGTTCGACCGCGCCCTCGACCTCTGGCGGGCGGCCTTGCGCGAAGACCATCCCTATCTCGGCTTCGGCTACACCTCGGCGGCGGAGGTGAGCCGCGACCTCGGCGACTCGGACCGGGCGTTCGACCTTTTCTCCCGGGCCCACGCCATCCTGAGCGTCAAGGTCGGCCCTAAACACGAAATGCGTCAGCGGGCCGCCGACGGCTACGCCGCCGCCCTCGACGCCCGCGGCCGGCCGCAAGACGCCGCGGAAGTGCGCGCGTCGCTCGCGGAGAGTGACGACGCTTCCGGGTGAAGCTCCGAGCTGTCTTGGGGTGAGCGGCTACTCGTCGACGTAGCCGTCACGCGCCCGGAGCCGCACGCCCGGGCGCTCCGTGCGCACGCTGACCGGGCGCCAGGAGCCGTCGTTGCGCGATCTCGAGGGCTCGTATCCGAGCACGTATTGCTCCCGCAGCTCCCTGACGATGTCGGTGAACGCGGCCTCGATATCGGCGGTCTCCTGGATGACCTGGATACGTCCGCCGCTGCGCGAGACGACCTTCTCCAGGCGCTCGAGCTGCCGGCGGTTGCCGTCGGCGTCGCGCCAGGCGGTGGAGAAGGAGCGGTAAGCGGAGCCGCCGTCGTCGAGGCGTAGCCAGTAGATCAACGCTTGGCTGCGCTCGGCTCTCCACGCCACGTCTTCCATGTCGAGCACGCTGTCGAGGTCGGCGCCGTCGGTGAACAGCACCACGACCCGTCGACCCTGGCGGCCGTCGACCAGCTGGAGGGCCATGTAGAGGTGGTCGTTGATGACGGTTTCGCCGGAGGCTTCCGCCCCCTCGAGCACCCGGCGCAGCGCGTCGACGTCGCCGCTGAATGGCGTCGACTCGAGGACCCGATCGGAAAAGAGCACGAGCTTGGCTTCGTCGCGGTCTTCGAGGCCGTCGAGGAAGGCGGAGGCGCCGCGCCGGGCGGCGTCGAGTCGCTCGCCGCGCATGCTTTCGCTAGCGTCGAGCAGCAGCGTCGCCGTAATCGCCACGTCGCCGCCGGCGAAAGTGGAGAGCTTCTGCTTTTTGCCGTTGTCGAAGATGGTGAAGTCGTCGGCGGTGAGGTCCAGGACCCGACCGCCGTCGCGCCTAGTGGCGGTGACGTAGAGCTGCTGCAGCTCGACGGCGATCTCGTCGTCGACCCGGATGGCGGGGGTTTCGATTTCGGTGCGCGCCTCCGTGCCGTCCGCGGTGACCAGCTTGAGCCCCAGCTTGTGCGGTCTATTCTCTTGGCCGACGTCGACGGTGAAACGCCACGGCGGTTCGGTGAGCCGGCCGCGGCGCCGGCCGTCGATAAAGAGGTCCACTCGCTCGACGCTTTCGCCGTCTTCGAGGTGGATACCGGCGACCACTTCGACCGTGCCGAAGAGCGGCAGCAGGCTCGACGGCTCGAGCACGGTCACCTCGGCGGCGTGGACCGGAGGGGTGAGCGAAGAGGTCGCGAGGAGCAGGGTGGTCGCCGCAAAGAGGACTCCGCCGCGGCCCAATGGCGCCCGTCGCGCCGTCACTGGAACCCTCCGACGCCTTGCAGCGACTCGGTCGCTTGGGGCGACCCGGCCGTCCGCAGCAGGGCGCGGGCTTCGTCGAGGGCGTCGCTCGGCCAGCGGTTGTAGCGCGCCCGCGGCGTCAGCTCGTAGGCGTCGCCCGGCGTCGCGTCGGCGCTCTGGAGGAGCTGACGGGAGGCTTCGGTGCGTCGGCTGCGTTCGAGGGCGAAGGCGAGCAGGATGCGGATCTCCTGGTCCTCGGGCCGCCGTTCGAGGGCTTCGGCGAGCACTTTCTCCGCCGCTTTGGCCTTGCCGCGGGCGAGCAGCTGGCGGGCGAGCTCCTGGGCGGCGAGGGCGTCGATCCAGTCCCCTTCCCCCAAGAGCTGACGGAAATGCTCGCGCGCGGCCTTGCGTTTGGCCTTCACTTCCATGGCGCCCTTGGTCTCGCAGGCGCGCAGCAGATTGATCCCCAAGCGCAGCCGGGCCTCGCGGCTCTCCGGCCGATGCTCGAGCAGGGCCTCGAGCTGGCGGGTGACCTCGGGCCAGGGGCCGCCGCGTTTCTCGAAATCGGCGGCCAGCCCCAGGCGCGCGGCGACGCTGCCGGGGTCGATGGCGATGGCGGCTTCGAAGAACGCACGGCCGGCCCGGCGACCCTGGGCCTGGAGCGAGCCGCCGAGGCTGGCGAGGGCGGCGGCGGCGAGGTCGCGGTGCTGGGGATGGGCGGCGACGGCGCGGGCCAGCCGCCGGGAGCGCTCCAGGCTCAGGTGGGCGAGCCACGCGCGGCGGGCCCGGCGGTGGCGGAGCGCCAGGTCGTGGTGCAGCACGAGCGCCGTCGCGTCGTCGAGGTCGGCGCCGCGCTCCAGGCGTTCGGCGATGCGCTGCAGGCGGTCGAGGCCACGTTCGCCGCGGTCTCCGAGGGCCTCGGCCTGGGCATCCGCTAGGGCCTGCACGACGTCGGCCATGGTCTCGCCGCCGGCCAAGCGCTGGAGCTCGCCGGCGTAGCGGGCGGTGAAGCGCTCCAGGGTTTCGGAGCGCGGGGCGTCGCGTCGGGCGACGGCTTCGGGGGCCCCGGGGTTGGCCGGGGTGGCTGCTCCGGCTCCGTCGGCGGCGCCGACGCCGGCCACCGCGGTCGTCTCGGCCGGCGCTGTCGGTAAGACGGCGGTCGAGACCGCCGCCATCTGCGGACTGAGGTCGAGGTCGAGGTGGCGGGCGCCGGTGGTGCCGGAGGTGGTGTTGCGCACCAGGGCGCGCAGGTCGTAGCGGCCGTCGCCGAGCTCGAGTCCGGTGCGCAGGGTGAAGGTCGTTTCGCCGTCCGGCAGGGTCTCCGGCGTCAGCGACGCCGCCTGGGCGGCGTGGCCGGCGACGGCGCCGGTCTGGTCGAAGGCGTAGAGGTAGATCTCGGCCCGGGCGGACTCCCCGGGGCCGAGCTTGACGCGTTCGAAGAAGCTCTGGGCGTCGATCTCCACCAGGACGTCCAGCCCCCGCCCCGAAGTCGCGCCGCGGGCGTGCAGCTCGACCCCGATGCGCCCGCGGCTGGTGTCGAGCAGGCGCTGGGCGAGGTCGAGCTGGGTCTCGAGGCCCGCGGCGGTGCCGCCCGGCGCGAAATAGCCGGCGCGGTGGCTGACCCGGGCACGGCGCGGCAGGTCATCGACCTTGACCCGCAGCTTGCGG
>JBCDKB010000327.1:0-10095 GCA_038747035.1 Acidobacteriota bacterium
CCGGCGCGACGCCACCGCGGAGCCGCCTCGACGTCGAAGTAGCCGTCGATGAGGAGGTGCGCGGCGTCGAGGGCGGCGGACACGGATTCGGATTCCCCGAGGACGGCGGCGCTCAGGGCGAGCCCGATCTCGCTCCAGGCGAGTTGGTAAGCCCACGCCGTGTTGGACGGGTCAAGGGCCGTGAGCTCTTCCGCAATCTTCCGCATGTCGAAGAAATGGGTCCGCGCCGTCGCGGCCTCCCCCCGCATGAGCAGGTGCTGCGCCAAGTGGCCGTAGCTCGAGCTCAAGAGGTAACGCCGTCGGGGGAGGTCCTGCGGTAGGCCCTGTCGAATCTCCAGGTCGCCGCGCAGAAACCGCTCCGCCTCGTCGAGCTCGCCGAGACTTTGCAGCACCCGGGCGACCGTATTGTGGCTCGCCGCCAGCTCGGACAGGGCCGCCGGATCGGGCTCCGCCGCCCCGGCGACGATAACCTGCTCGATCCGGAGCGCCGCAAGGAAGTGGTCCGACGCCACAGAGAAGTTCCCCCGCGCCTCCGACAGGGACCCCAGGTTGCTATGGGCATAGGCCAACTCTTGACGGTATTCCAGGCTCTCTGGATCGCGGGCCACGAGCCGTCGCGAGACGTCGAGGTAGGCCTCGAATGGCGGTCCGGCCGCCCCCAGGTCGCCGAGCTGCCAATGGAGGTAGCCCACCCAGAAGTGGCTCTGCCCCAGTTCGAAGAGCGCGTCATCGTCGAGCGGCTGGAGCTCAACCAGCCGCCGGTTGAGCGCCAGCGACTCCATCATCGGCTCCACGGCGTCGCCGAGCTCGCCGCGGCGCAGGTGGACGTCGCCGATCTGGTAGAGCATGCGCGCCCTCCGCATCAGCTCTTGGGTGGACAGCTCCTCGGCCGGCACCGACGCGAAATATCCTTGCGCCGCGTCGCCGACGTCTTGGAGCAGGTCGAGGCGCCCGAGACCGTCGAGCTTCTCCTGCAGGTCCACGACCATGAATCGAATCAACTCTTCCGCCTGCCCTTGACGCAGCTCCGCGCGGTCCCGCGCGCGGTCGGCGCTGACGGCGAAGACCGCCACTGCCGCCGACGCGACTATGACCGTTACGAACGCCGCCAGGGCCGTCGCCACCAAAACGCGGTGGCGCAGGGCGAAACGCGTCAGCCGATAGGCGACACCGGCGGCGTAGGCTTCCACCGTGTCGCCGTCGAGATAGCGCTCGAAATCCTCCGCCAAGGCCCGCGCCGACCCGTAGCGATGCCCCGGGTCGAGGGCCATGGCCCGCCGCACCACCGCCTCGAGCTCCTTCGGCAGCTCCGGCGCCACGGCCCGCGGCGCTGCGACCTCGCCCCGGGCCGCTCGGTTCAGCACTTCCAGGGTGTTCGCCCCGTCGATAGGCGTGCGGCCCGTCAGCACCTCGAAAGCCGTCGCGCCCAGGCTGTAGACATCGGACCGCCGGTCGGCCGCCGCGGGAGAGCCCGCCTCCGGAGAGACCAGAAGCCGCTCCGGGGCGATAAATGACGGCGTCCCGGCGATGGCGCCGGGTTCTTCAGAATCGTCCACGTCAGCCGCGAGTCCGAAGTCCGTGATCAGCGCCGTCAGTCCTCCGTCGGCGGCGCGGTCCACGAGAATATTCGACGGCTTGATATCGCGGTGCAAGAGCCCGGCGCGGTGCGCTTCGTGCAGTCCCCAAGCGGCCTGCGCAAGGAGCCGGACCCGCTGCTCGAGCGGCAGATCGGACGCCAGCTCCCCCAGGGTGCCGCCGTGCACACGCCGCATCGACAGGAAGGCTCGACCGTCGAGGGTGCCGCTGTCATAAATCTCGAGCACGTGGCCGTGGCGAACCCTGGCCTGGGCCCTCGCTTCACCGAGGAAGAGTCGACGCGTTTCCGCATCTTCCTTGCGCAGAAACTTCAGCGCCACGTCCCGCCCCAGCTGCCGGTCCCGCGCCGCCCTCACCACGCCCATGCCGCCGGCCCCGAGGAGCGGCCCCAGTTCATACCGATCTTCCTCCGACAGCTCGGTTTCTACCGCCGTCGAGGCTTCGAAGGCTCCCCCGCCCAGCCGCTCGGCTGCGGGGCGCTCCAAGAGCGAGTCTTCGTCCGTATCGAATTGCTCCAGGTCCAAGCGCACCTGAGCCACCGCCGTCGGCGCGTCCACGGACGCCCGAGCCAGGAGCGCCTCCCGCTCCTCGGTCTCGAGACCCGCAGCCGCCAACAGCAATCGATCGACATCCCGGGCCTCGGTCCGCCGCGGCCTCATCCGACGGCCCCGAGCTCCCGCCGCATCCACACGCGCACGGCTTTCCAGTCCCGCGCCAGGGTCCTCGGCGTCACCGCCAGGACCTCCGCCGTTTCCTCCACCGAAAGCCCGGCAAAATAACGCAGCTCCACCAGCTGCTCATGCCTCGGATTGATCGCGCCCAGCTTTTCGAGCGCCCGGTGGACGGTCAAGACCTCATCCGGACGCCGTGTCTCCGCCGGCCCCTCCTGGTCCCACAAATCGAGTCGGATCACTTCGCCCGCCCCTCGCTTCTTCGACGCCTGCCGCCGCGCCTCGTCCACGAGCACAAAACGCATGGCCCGCGCCGCCACCGCGAAGAAATGCTGCCGATCGTTCCACGAGACGTCACTGCCCAGCAGGCGAATATAGGCCTTATGGACCAAGCTCGTCGCCCCGTCCTGACCGGGCCGGCGGTCCCGGAGGACCCCACCCGCCAGCCGGCGCAACTCGTCATACACGATCGGCCACAGCTGATCCGCCGCGTCAGCGCTCCCCGCGCGCCACGCATCGAGAAGCCGGGTCACTTCACCCCGAGGGTGCTCTGGAGAAGAAAGCATCAGACAGCGCCTTTCTTGGACGGCGCTGACGCGCATCAAACTGAAAACGCATTGGCCCTGTCATCTTAGCAGGCTGACGTCCTCTGGCGCGCGCCGACAGGCGATAGCATTTTCGACTTCTGATAGCATCGAAGGCGCCGCCGTCTGAGCGACGACGAAATTCTGACATCACGAGGTTCAAAGTGCCTGGCCGCAAACAACACGTATTCACCGCTCGATTTGATGAAGCTCTCTTCGAGGAAGTCCAAGAAGTCACCCGACTTCAATCGGGCTCCATCAACCAATTCGTCACTACCGCTGTCCAGCGACATCTGCGGTCGACTCGCAATGAGCTGATGAATCGGTACGAAGTTGCGCTAGAAAAACTCAGGAAGATGGCCGCCGAGGACCCGGAGTTCACGAATTCGCTCGACGCGTTCGTGGACGCTGAGCTTGAGCATGAGGATCCCATCGAGGGGCTACCCCAGGTCGGTGAACGAAGCCCCGAGGAGCAAGAACTCCTCGATATTTTCGCAGCCTCTGCCTGAGCACCTTGGCTGGTTGGATCGATGCCGGATTGGGAACAAGATAGCGCTCAGCTCCGCCGCAACCTGAAGGGTGTAGCGAAGGCGGTAAAGGCCAGCGCGCAATCGCGCGAACGGCCCACGCTTGACCTCATACGTCAATGGCACAAGGCCCTCATGGAAGGTCTTGAAGCCCCCAAATCCTTCGAAGAGAAGCGCTGGAGGGGCCAGTTTCGCGGGGAACGCGAGCTTGAAAACGTTCGCGTCCGGGTCGGGGCGCTCGAAGGCGTCTCCCCAGAAAGAGTCCATGAAGCTTTAGAGACCTTTGCCCAGAAGTTCAAGCAAGCGATCGATCTCCTGGATCGAACTGTCGGGCTAGGGCCCCAAACTCCTGAACAGCTACGCCTCGTCCTCCAGACAGCCGCCTGGGTTCACGCCGAATGGGTTCGAATCCACCCTTTCGTGAACGGCAACGGCCGAACCGCTCGACTTTGGGCCAATTGGGTCCTCATGCGATTCGGGCTTCCGCCTTTCCTGAGGCTGAGACCGCGACCGGCCGGCGAGGTCTACGCGACAGCCGGACGCGAGGCGATGAAGGGGAATTGGGAGCCGACGCTTCGGGCCTTCGAAGCGATGCTGCCGTAAACTTCCGCTCAGTTCGGCAGACGCTCGGAGTCGGCCGGGCGGTAGACGTCGAGACCTTCCAACGCTTCCGTGCTGAGGTGGTCGCAGAGCCCCAGCCCAAAGCCGTCGCGATCTACTTCCCTACGGCAGCTCCATGGCCTAAGGACCAGCGAAAGCCTAGGTTCGGCCCCCGAGCGTCGGCGGGATCCCAGCCGCGTGAAGCAGCTCGCACAAAGCGAGCGTGAGCACTCCATGACCCACCTCGGATAACGCGCTCCGATCCCGCGGCGGGCCCCTCGGGATTGATGGTTGGTTCAGAGGACCCTACTACCCCGGCCCGGTCCCAACACCACTCCCAGACGTTACCCAGCATGTCGCTAAGGCCCCAGGCATTGGGCCTGAGCTGCCCGACTGGTCTCACCTTACCCCTACTGTTCTCACGGAACCAGGCAACAGATTCCAGCTCCGAATCCTCTGCCAAGGACACTTGCACCTCATCACTATACCGAGCTGTTATCGTCCCTGCACGCGCTGCAAATTCCCACTCTGCTTCCGAAGGCAGCCGGAATCCCAGAATTCCGGCTCTTTGAACGTTCAAGTAGAGACTTCTCCAAGTTGCAAGGTCGTTCGCATCGAAGACCCTCATAAATCCAGACTTCTCGGAGAGTCTGTTCAGAAAATCAACTGCTTCAAACCAGCTCACGTTGACTACAGGACAGCTAGACTCAGCTTCACGTGAAGCCGCGCCTGGAACTGGTTTCATAATCCTCCTCCACTGCCCTTGAGTCACTGGGGTTTCTCCTAGCCAAAATCCGTCGGTCAGGACGACTCGATGTTGAATTTCGTTGGCCCTCCTACCCTCTTCGTCCTCAGGACTGCCCATCACGAACGCCCCAGGCGGCACAAACCGAGCGCGCATACCAAGAACTGGTTCTATCCAGAGTTCACCGGGTTCCGGATAGGAGGGCGGCTCCGCCCTTGGCGCTCGATCTTCTCTCAATCTTGGGACGATCTCCGCACTGGGGCTACCTAAACACTGAGCCACGACTCGACGAAGCTCCCGCATCGTCTGTATTCGTTCTTCTGATCGGTATGCGATGGCTGCAGAAAGTGCGTCAAGTGTGCGCTTCTCGGAGCGAAGCCCTTCAAAGAATACAGATTGATCGAAGACGATATCGGGGGGCAACTCTGAACCATAGATCGCGAAGATTGCAGTCATTCCAAGGCCGTAAACGTCGGCGGGACCGCTCGCCTCTCTAGCTCCCATCATGGCCTCTGGAGCCGCATAGATAAACGTACCCATCTTGCCTGTCTTGGTCCCGCCGGTAGTATCGGCCGCGCGAACCAAGTCGAAGTCGGTGAGCTTCGGCTGACCATCAGCATCCAGCAAGATGTTCGCAGGCTTGACGTCTCGATGCACAATCTTGCGCGCATGTGCCGCCTCGAGGGCTTCGCCTATCTTCAAAACAATACGAAGCTTCTCATCGCGGCCTAAGCGTCCAGAAAGTACGGCCTGCCGGAAGTCTCCGCCTTGAAGATACTCCATCACGAAAAAATGGAATCCTCCGTCGTGGCATTCCAGTTCTATGACATCGACGATACCCGGTTCCTCCCGCAGCTCATGCATCTGACGGGCCCCCCTAAAGAAACGCGCGCGTCGAGTCTCGTCTCTCCCGTACCGAGGATGCAAGACCTTCACAGCAACGAACTCCCGAAGCTTCTGATCATAGGCCTTCCAGACTTGTCCGAACCCCCCCTGTCCCAACAATTCGTGTAGCTTGAAGCGATCTCCCAAGAAATCCCCAGAAGACAAGCGGCCTCCTTCACGAATTCTCCGCTTTACGTCACGGATTTGCGAATCAATGTGGGTTGTGTCTTGCGATGCTTGAAGAAGTAAAGCTCGCTCCTCATAGGCTTGATCAAGCTTTGTCGGTTCTTGTTGGTTCCTTCGTCGGGCAATCACCTCCCGTAAACCGTTTACAACGTTGTGGAAAGCTGCATGAATGTCCTGCCATGACGTCACAGGCTCAATGTCGGTCGGTAGAGCCTGGATTTCGCCGAACGGTAGAGACTTCCAGTCACAAGCTCGAAGAATGATCGGCACCGCAATCGCCCCCCCAGTATGGTGTCGCTCAAGCGCACGGCTCATCTCAAGCTCGTAGCAATAGTCGGAACTAATGAAGTATGCACTGACGAGCAACAAGATGACTTCGGATCTCTCCAGGCGATGATCCAGTTCATCTTTCCATCGAACTCCGGGCCTGATCATTCGATCGTGCCAAGTATTGACCAAGCCTTCTCGGACGAGTGGCGATAAGTGCGCCCGCAGTTCTTCGAGGAGCTCTTCGTCACGGTGCGAGTAAGAAATAAAAACGTCGATTGCAGCCATAGGCCCATTCACTGCTCAGCAGTACCTTCTTCATCCGAACTGACCCTTCCACGGCCAGCTGAACTGGGTTTTCTACGAATGTCTACACGTCCTGATGTGCTCGAACTTCCCAGCCGGCATCGACAATGAGCCAGGGATACAACAACAAGGGAGATCTCAGGATATCTGAGGTGGCCAGACAGAGTGAGCCCTGAGAAGATATCGCCTTTGCCAGGAGTACTCACAGGCCCCATCGGAAGCAACGCGTCTTCACTGCATGCTTAGACGTCGCGCTTCTCAAACAAGCACGGAAAGTAGCTCGAGATCAAGCGAACTCGATAAACCAATTCATCATCTCGCGCTGAGACCAACGGCGAGGCTCCGTTCGTTTGGGCGCTCGTGGCAGGCCAGCGGAGTCCGAAGGAGACAGAACCCCCCATGATTTTCACTTCCCCGAGCACGGGCCGAGGACGCACCCGCTCTCCCTAGCGCTAAGACCGCGCACCGGCCAGCGCACTATGCGACGGCCGGACTCGCGATGATGAAAAGGGAATGGGAATTCTACGCTTCGAGCCTTCGAGGCGATGTTGCCGTAGGCGTCCGCTCAGTTCGGCAGACGCTCGGCGTCGGCGGGGCGGTTGTATTGCCAGTAGGGCATCTTTTCGCTGTGGGAGAGCTCGAAGAGGTCGCGGTCGGCGCGCTGCCAGCGGATCATGCGGTGGGGGTAGGCGGCTTCGAAATGCAGCGAGTCGAGACCGCCGGGGTGCTCGATCTCAAGGCGGAAGGCGTCGAATTCACCGGCCGGCACGGTGACTTTTTCGCGGTGGGTGACGCGAACGACGGCGGGTTTGACGGCCGGGCGCTGGGCGCGGCTGGAGAGCTGGCGCGGCAGGAGCTTGATGCCGGCCTGGAGGCCGACTTTAAAATTTAGGGCTCGGAGCTGGACGGGGATCGAGTCGTAGATCACCAGATCTTTCGGGAATTCGACGTCGAAGGAGCCGTCGCCGCCGCCTTCCCAGTAGGTGTTGTAGTCGTAGCTGGCGCGGTCTTGGTAATTGACCAACTGCTTGAATGTGTTGCCGCACCACTCGTTGTGGGTCAGCGTCATCTTGGCGGCGTTCATATCGCCGCGGTCGAAGAAAAAGCTGAGCATCTGCCGGTAGGTGTAGACGCCGGTTCGGGCTTCGGTCGTGTAGTTGAACTTGAGCGCAGGTATCAAGCCCTCGCGACCCGGGTTGTCGGCTTTCACGAGCGAGTCCGGCAGGAGATCCTCCGTGACGATGATGTGGGCCACTTCCTCGGCGTCGCGGGGCTGGCCGTAGATCACGATCTTGGCGTCGTAGAGATTGACTTCGGCGGTGCCGTCGAACCAATAGGCGTTATTGGCGAAATTTGTATCGAGGTGTGACCACAGGTCGGCCGCCGGGGCGGCGCCGGGCAGGGTCACGGCGAGGGCGCCGGCTAGGAGGACGGCGGCGAAACGGACGGGCTGACTTTCAAGCATCGGCGGATCCTGTCGGGCGTGGGCGTTCTGGAGAAGTTCGGCTTGAACTGGACGGGTCGGCTAGAAACGGGCGGGGCGGTGACACGGCGGTTTACGTCGTAGGTCGACGGCCAGATCGGTCCGTGTCCACAAAAGCGTCAGGAAGAGCAGATCTCCGCAGCGGGTCGGCGCTCGAGACCGGCCGAGTGGACACGGCGGTGCGTTAATATTCGCCGCCGACCTGTTCTTCGATGCGGATCGAGTCGAGTCGGCAAACGAGCGAGCACGGGCCCGCCGCGCCAAGCGGCGGCTGAGATCAGCGACGCGAGGAGTCCGGAGTATGGCGTATTTAGTCTTCAGCGACGCGTGGGCCGACCAGTGGGCCGACGAGATCCGAAAGAGCGAGGCCTACCGCAAGGCGTCCGAGACGTGGGAAGGCTCCATCAGCCTCGAAGTCGCCGGCGACGGCGACTCGACCCCCGCCGCCGTCTTCGTGGACCTGTGGCGCGGCGAGTGCCGGGCCGCCCGCGCCGCCACCCCGGAAGATCTGGAGGCCGCCGACTACGCCCTGCGGGCGAGTCTCGAGACCTGGCAACGCGTCCTCGACGGCGCGCTGGAGCCGATCCTCGGCCTGATGTCGGGCAAGCTCAAGCTGCGCAAGGGCAGCCTCGCCGCCTTGACGCCGTATATGCAGGCGTCCAAAGAGCTCGTCGCCGCCGCCGCGCGGGTCGACAGCACCTTCCCCGACGCCCTGTGAAGCCTTCCATTCACCTGCACTGGAGACGCCGATGAGCGAGCCCCGTAGCTACCAGACGCTGACCAAAGGCCTCGACTACCGCCTGCCCCCGATGACCTTGTGGCGCAAGGCGAAGAAGCTGGGGATCTGGGATCCCGCGGCGATCGACTTCACCCAGGACGCCCGGGATTGGAAGCGGCTCAGCGACCTCGAGCGCGAGGTGCTGCTGCACCTCACGAGCCTCTTCCAGGCCGGTGAAGAGTCGGTCACGATCGACCTGCTGCCGCTGATCATGGCGATCGCCGACGAGGGACGCCTCGAAGAAGAGATGTACCTCACCTCGTTCCTCTGGGAAGAAGCCAAGCACGTCGAAGCCTTCCAGCGCTTCCTCGACGAAGTGGTGGTGGAGACGCAGGACCTCGAGCGCTTTGAGACGCCGAGCTACCGCTCGATGTTCCACGATTCTCTGCCGACTGCCCTGCAGCGCCTGCGCACCGACCGCTCCCCCATCGCCCAGGCCGAAGCTTCGGTGACCTACAACATGATCGTGGAAGGCGTACTCGCCGAGACGGGCTACCACGCGTACCACCAGATGATGGCGGAGAACGGCATCCTCCCCGGCATGCAGACCGTGGTCGGTCACTTGAAGGGCGACGAATCTCGGCACATGGCCTATGGCGTCTTCCTGCTTTCGCGCCTGGTCGCCGAACACGGCGATCCGGTCTGGGAAGCGATCGAATCGCGCATGGGCGCGCTCCTGCCGACGGCGATCGGGGTCATCAACGAGCTCTTCGCCACCTACGACGAGCTGCCCTTCGGCCTCGAGCTCGACGCCTTTACGAATTTCGCCATGGGGCAATTCCAACGCCGCTTCCAGCGAATTGAGCGCGCCCGTCGCCAGACGCTGGCGGAAGTCCTGAAACAAGAAGTCGCCAAATCCGCGGCGGCCGGAGGCTGAGGTGGACGATACGACCTGGGAATTTGACGCCGCCAAGCTCGGCGACCTGCCGGACAACCGGGACGCCCGGCTGCTTCGACACGCCCTCGAGACGCAGGCGGCGCCGCCCCTCGAGCAGCAAATCTTCGTCAATCGCACGCTGCGGCTCGAAAAAATCGCCCACGTCGGCTTCGACCTCGACTGGACGCTGGCCGACTACCACCGCAACTCCATGTCGCAGCTGGCGTTTGAGCTGACCCTCAATCGCCTGGTGGAGAACGGCTATCCGAAGGTCATCCTGGAGTCGGAGTTTCGGACCGACTTCTGCCGACGGGGCCTGATCCTCGACACCGAGCTGGGCATGGTGCTGAAAATGAATCGGCACCGCTACGTGGGCCGAGCCTATTTCGGCCGCCGCTACCTCGACACCCAGGCGCGCGGCGACCTCTACCGGCGGGAGCCGATCAACCCGGCCTCCAACCGCTTCTACCACGTCGACACGCTCTTCGAGCTGCCGGAAGTGAATATCTTCTCGGAGGTGATCGACCTGGCCGACCGGCGCCCGGAGGCGCTCCAGCTGGAGTCTTACGTCAAGCTCTTCCGGGACACCA
>JBCDKB010000328.1:0-10057 GCA_038747035.1 Acidobacteriota bacterium
CTCGGTCAGGCGATTGCCTTCGACGGTGTCACGACGTCGATCGCGATCGACGGAAGCGCCTTGCAGCCGCCGGGAGACTGGACCTTCCAGGCCTACATACAGGCGCCGGAGACTGCGGAGGAGGTGGTTCGGGTCTTTGCCCACAGGTTTGTGAGCCCGGCGATCGCTTGGATCTACGACGGTCAGGATGCTCGGCCACAGGCTTACATCCAGGGGTTCGCGGGCGGGGAGGAGTACTCCGCCCGCTCGGAGAGGATTGCCGAGCCGGGCCGATTTTATTGGTTGACCGTCATCTACGACGCAGACGGGTCGATCGAGTGCTTCGTCGATGACGGGCAGACGGCGGATCCGGGCGAAGGCAGGGGGCCTCTCGCCGTGATTCCGAACGACCTGATCTTCGGGGTAGGGCCATCGGGTATCGGCAACTACCGGGGAGTCGCCGGAGAGTTCCGGATCTGGCACCGCGCGCTCACCCGAGGGGAGGCGATCGAGGCGCAGGCCGGCCGCCTGCCGATCGCAGACAAGGGGCATCCGCTGCTGGCGGACCTTAAGGGGTACTGGCCGGGCGACACCAATCTCGCCGTGGATACCCTTTACGACTACGTCGAGCGCGATCCCGCCACGGGCACGAGTCCATTGGACGGTGTCATCACCGGCGGCGCCATCGCTCATACGCTCGAAGGCGGCGACGCCCTGGCGGGACAGTTCAAACCCGCGGTCGAAGGCTACGGCGCCAACCTCCCGGCGATGCCGGTGGCGCCGGGGTTTGGCGTATACCAGGTGGCCGACCACCTCACCCTCGGGCCGTTCGGGCCGCAAGGTCGCTTGCGGCTCCCCCCGGGCGTCTACGACAGGCTTTCGGGGCTGGAATTCGAGGGCATCGTCAACGACTTGGTGGATTTCTTCGAGGCGCGGCCCAGCGTCGGCGGATACACCTGGTATCCGCCGCTCTCGTTGTTCCGGGTCGGCCTGGAGGCCGAGGGTTCTATCTTCACCGCCTCCATGTGGGGACGGGGGGACTGGCGCGGCGGGGCGTACTTTTCGGGCGCGGGCAGCGGCGTGCTCCTTCAGTCGCTGGTCGGTGAGACGATGGACGCAGGAGGCTGGACCATCGAGGGCTACCTCTACCTGCACGACTCGGTGGACGACGTGGTCCTCTTCGACCGGCGCCTCCCGGACGGGACCGGTGGGATGCGTGTCAGCTATCGCAATATCCCGTCGTTAGGTCTTGTCGTTGAGACGAGTCTTGGCACCAACACCGGCCCGAAATCGCGGTGGATCGCCGGCCGCCAGGTGCAGCCTGGACGCCCTTTCCACTTCGCGTGGGCCGTCGCGCCGGGGGACGACGACGGGGAACCGGTCATCCAAGAGAGGTGGTGGGTCAACGGGCGCCCCTACACGGCGCCGCGGGTGTCCGAGGGCACAGCGCCCGGCGACGGCCTCGAAGGCCTCCGGATCGGACGTCAACACTCGGCCGACACTCGCCACGCGCCGATGATCCTGTCGGACCTGCGCATCTGGTCCGCGGCTCGGAGCAATGCGCAGATCCGCGAGTATTACCTCCGTTCGCCCCGCGGCGTGCCGGGGCTCGCGCACTATGCCGCCATGGAGACGGAGCTCGGCATGTGGGCCGGGATGGCGGTGCCCGGAGAGGCCCGGGCCACCTGGTCGGGCGGCGTCCCGATGTCCGAGTTGACGGCGATTGTCGCCCGCCAGTTGGTGGCGGCTGACGGGATCGACGCGGGGGCGCTCGACGTCGAGCGGGCCCTTCAAGACTTGCCGGATGCGCCGCTGTGCGTCCCTATCGGCAACGCCGGTATGTCACGCCTCGAAGTCATCGATACGGCCCGGCGGTCGCTCGGGGTCGCCCTTGTGCGCGACCACGCCGGGGACTGCTGGTGCCTGCGTCAGCATCGTGACCCACGCGCCGAAGTCGCACCGAAGCGCCTCCGAAAAGACGACGTCGGGGAGGTCGAGACCGACCCCGTAGCCGCGCCGCCGCTCTCGGTCCGGATGGGCTGGGGGCCAGTCGCGTCGACTCTGACGCCCGATCAGGTGCGCCAAGTCGCCGGGGAAGAGGCCCGGGCCTACGTCGGCGAGGCCATCAGGTATGTGACCGAGCGGTATGAGTCGAACCGCGGCATCTATCCGCTCGCTTCGGAGGTCCACACGATCGAGGGGGTCTTCGCGGACCTCGAAGACGCTCTGCTCGAGCTCCGACGGCGGGGCCGGCTGATCGCGCCCGAGCGGGGCCAGAGCCTCACGTCTGAACTACGCGTCAGGCCGACCGACATCTTGCCGGGAGACGTGGTGATTGTCCCAGAGGAGCGACTCGAAGGCGGCGAGATTCCCGTCTTTGTGCTGACCGTCGGGTGGGCGCCAGGAGGATCGGGCGCGCGGGCCTCGCTGATGGGGCTGGTCTACGCATGAGCCAGCGGAGGCGCGCGTGCGCGCTGGGCATCCGCAATCTCAACCTCGACGCGGGCGGCGATCTCGTCGCCGACAGCCAGGGGACGCCGGTCGCCAGCCAAGAGGGTTGGGAAGCGACGAACCTGCTCCTTCCGGAACTCCAGCAGGGCTGGAGGTCGACGGGCACCGGCGACGCCTCGACGACGCTGTCGCGACGATTCGCCGAGCTCGAGCCAGTCGGGGCTCTGGGCCTGCACGGCACCAGCCTGCCCGAAGGTGGTGCGTGGCGGGGAGTCGCTGACGATCGCTGGGACGCCAAGCCGGCGGCCTGGCTTGCAGACGCGGGGGACTACCTCGAATCGGGTACGGTTCTGCCCTCGGGCGCGCAGTGGACCTACGAGGCGCTGATGCGCTTCGAGGCCTACGATGCGAGCGTGACCGCCTGCGATATCGCTTACCTCACCGCCGACGGAACCACGGCGTCGACGTCGGTGGAATGGCGGCTACGCGTTTCCGATGCGGGGCAGCTCCAGGCGATCGTGCATCGGCGGAGCGCTTCCGCGGCGACCGCCACCCGCACCGGCCCGATCAACACCGGTCGGTGGCACTGGGTTGCGGTGCGCGCGGACAAGGACGGCGTCTCGCTGTGGGTCGACGGTTCGCAGGTGGGGGAGTCGGCGATCACGTTTCCGAGCGCTCCCGCGGTGCCGCTCCAGCTCGTGGTCGGCCGCTCAGCCGCCTGTGGCGTGGCGATGGTCCGCCACTGGTCGGCGGCGCTGCCGGACAGCTGGATGGCGGACCCGCATCTCGAGGTGATTCGGACGGCCCGGGCCGGGCTTGAACTGCAATGGGCCCTGGAGTCTCCGGACGACCTCAGCGACACGTCGGGGCTCGGGCGCAACGCGGCGCTCGTCGGCGCCGTCGAGTGGCTCGAACTGCGCAACCCGTTGCCGCGGTGGGATACCGGGGCCCGGACGATGCGCGGGCCGTGGGCGCACCGTCAGGCGGTGCAGTTCGACGGACGGGCGGCCTATGCTTCAGCGGCCGGCGTCGCCCATACTCGGGATACATCGGTCGAACTCTGGCTCCGAGTCCCGGAGGGGGCCCCGGACGACGGCGGGCTCCCGGTCATCGCCTTGTCGGGAGCGTGGGACCTATCGCTCGAAACGGGCGCCCTGAAGGCGGAGTCGGTGGGGGGCGGTACGGTCTATAGTGGCGCGGGAATCGCCGACGACGGTCTGTGGCATCACGTGCTGATGACCATCGACGGCTACGAGCAGGGGCTGGCGCTCTACGTGGACGGCCAGTTCCAAGGCGCGGACTCGTCGGCTGCGTGGGCTGCGGGGACGGGCGTGTTATCGATCGCGGGAGACGGGACGGCCTTCGCGGCGGTCGAGGTGCGGGGGGACGTGTGCATCTGGGATCGGGTCGTCGAGGTCTCGGAGTCGTCGTGGCACCGGTGGCGCCGTCGGTATCGCCGGGCGATCGGAGGCCTGCGCCACCACTACCGCTTCGATGCCGCCGAGGCCGGCGGTCCGTTGATCGATCGCGCGGGCGACGCGGACCTTGCCGTCTCGGGGCTAGTGGCCTGGCGCCGGTCCTCTTACGAGGAGCCCGTCACGCCTGGCCTCGAAGAGCCCGACCTCGCCCGGCAGCACGCCCCCCACGAAGAGCTACCGAGCGCGGCCTACGCACGGCGCCAGGAGGCGCCGGTGATGGCCAAGTACGTCCGGATCGAGCTCTACGCCGCCGGCGAGGATTACGTCCAGGTCAACACGCTCGGGATCTGGTCGACCCTGCATCCCGAGATGGGGCGTCCGGACGGCGGGACGACGGCTATGGCGGTGCCGCGCCAGGCTCGACTAGCCCGAGGGACCCCGGTTGTAGAAGACGGCGCCCCGCGGGAACGCGGAGGTGTCGACCTGGCCTTTGCGACCGAAGCGGAGGCGGTACTGATTCGGCACCATCTCGATCGGCTGCGGCAGCGTCCGGTGCTGATTTTTACGCATCAGGATACGCCGGAGCGCGAGGCACGGCTCGTAGAGTTTGCCGTCTACGGGCTCGCGGTGGACCGAGGCGAGGCCAAGGACCGGACCTTCCGGGGCGCAAGTTACGCGCGGCGGATCCTCGTCGAGGGGATCCCGCCGCCGGCACTCTCGACGCCGAGCTAGCGCCGTCCCATTGGACGCCAGTTGACCCCGGGCCGTGTTCGGCTCGGGGTCATGTTGTTTTCGCCGTACAGGTCCGCACACATCGCCGCGGTGCAATCGGGCGCATGACCATCAAGCCGGCCATCGTGGCCCTGTCCTCGCTCGCTGGCGCGCCCGCGGTGCTCGCCGTCTCGGGTGCCGCAGAGTCGGTGCCGCAGTACGTCACGTTCTCGATCTTCTCGGCGCTCTTCTTTGCCTTCCTCGGCTATCTGGCCAAGGAATCGAAGAGCCAGCGCGACTCCAGGTCCGCCGAGAAAGCCAGCGACCTCGACGAGCGGCGCCGAATGCGCGAGTCCATCGACTTGCTCACGTCCGTGATGGTGCAGCAGATGACCGTCACAGACGACGCGCTCCAGACGATGGTCGACGTGCGAGAGACCGACGACACCGCAGACCGCGAACGGGCGGTTTCGGGCTACTACCGCCGCGCCATGACGGCGCGAAACCGGCTCGCCGAACAGATCGCCCTGTCCACAGATACCCAGGAGATTCCCAATGCTACTCAAAGCTCTGGGCGACGCTCGTCGCCTGCTGATTGACATCTGGCCGGCCGATGCGAATTGGACGGAGGTCCGCAACGCGCTCGTCGTCATCTTCGTTCAATTCCGCGCGGTCGCGGCCTCGACCGACTTTACGGACTACGACGACGGCCTTGCCGCAAAATTCGAGGCCAAGCTCCTCGAGTGGGGCATCGAGGTTCCCGAGCCAGAGCCGCCGGACGGACTGCTGCTCGAGCTGGCCGGCCTGCTCGCCGGTGTCTCCTGGTTGCTCGACGAGCTGTGGCCGGGTAATCCGGTGGCCGATTTCTTCGGCCGCATCGCTATGGGCGTGCAGACGGTTGCCGGCGTCGACGTCGAGGTCGTCACCATCGACGACGAAGCCGAGGCGGAGGGCGCGTGATTCGTCGCGCGAACGGCCGCCGGCTCGCCCGCTGCTTGCTGATCCTGGCGGTCGCCGCCTGGCCGACGACGGCGTCGGCGGACTGCCTGCCGCGTAGCGTGGATGCCTTCGTGGCGGCGGTCGAGGGTCAGCGGGTGCACATGCGGGACTGCCGGCCGCCGCATCTCGACTCGCCGCAGCCGGGGAGCGGCAATATTCCGATTCTGGCGTCGGCCGCGAACTACGTCGCCGGTACGGAGGACTCCCGGTGGGTGTTGCCGTGGCTGGAGGGGGCGAACGGGTGGGGTCACAACGGCCGAGAGAGCGGCTCAACGATCTACGAACACCTCAACTGGGCGTGCGCCTTGGCGATCCGGGACGCCTCGAAGCGCCGGGGCGACGATCCAACGTGGCGAGCGGCGGGCGCCTGGCTCCGCGCTGGCCTGGCCAAGTGGGCGCTCTCTATGTCAAGCGATCCGCCGAGCCGGATCATTTGGCGGCAGCACCGCAACCGATGGGAGCGGAGCCGCGTCAATCCCAACGGCTACAGTGGGCCGTGGTCGAACATGCCGGGCAACCGGCACGCGGGCAGGCCCACCGACGGCTCGGCGACCGGGCGGTGGGCGGACGTCCACGCCATCAACCCCGTCATTGCTTGGGTGAGCGGCGCCCCGAATCGGCGCTACAACCAGGCGCGGATCGATCGCAATCCCGGGGAGCTGACGCTCGCCCTGTGGGTGGTGCGCAAGCGAACCGGCCGAGCCTTTGCCGAAGAAGCGCCTTTCCACCTCTTCGGGGTTACCCGCGATGAGGCCCGGATGCTCGGGCAGTTCCTCCGCGATCCAGCGGCGCGGGGCGACCTCGCGGCAGGGCTGGCCAAGTGGCTCGACCCGTACCCGGCCAGGAATCAACGACTGCTTTATCGCCGGTACGCGAGCGGTGCGGCGCTGGGGGTCCTCGACAAGACAACGAACGGCAATAAGGGCGGGTCGACGGTGGTGCTCGGGCGCCCGTCGGGGGTGAGCGAGTGGCTGCTCCCGTCCCGCTATAACGGCGACGGCGCCGCCACGGCATTCGGGGCGATCGAGGGCGGCACCGCCGTGGCCACCAGCACCGACGGCGGGCGACTGGAGATCGATATCTCCAAGTTCGGGGCGATTGCTTGGGAAGTCGTTTGGGACACGGAGGGGGCCCGCGTCGTCGGCGAAGCCGAGGGCCCGCCCCCGCCGCCCGTGGATCCGCAGCCGAGCGCGAACCCTGAAGCCGTGCGCCGAATGCTCTTGAGCTGCGCCGCGGTGGCCACGGCGCCGTCGGCGTCGCCGCAGGTGCGCGCGTATCTCGAAACCGGCTGCGAAGTGCTTCGGCGCATTGCAGCGATGGACCAGGCACCCGACCGTCGGGAAGTCTCGCGCCAATCGGCAATCAAGGGCGCGGAAACGCTGCGGCGGATGATGGCGGGCGGCGCCCCGCGATGAGGGACGGGGAGGCGGCGGCCGGATTGGACGAGCTCGAGCAGCAGTTCGCCTCGTGGTTTGCGCGCCTGGGCTTGCGGCACTTCGAGGCGCACGAGGTGCTGGGGCCGGTCCTCGAAGACGGGCGCCGAAAGTGGCCGATGCCGGAGCCTCTCCACTGGGACAACGCCATCGCCCCGCTTATCGTCCTCGACGCGCTACGGGAGGAGCTCGGCGAGCCGGTTGTGATCATCGCCGGCAACCGCACCGAGGAATACAACGCCGCTTTGAAGGGATCGTCACCGGTCTCGCAGCACCTGGCGTTCAGGGCGTTCGACTTCTATACCCGCCAGAAGGTGCGGGCTTACGAGCTGCTGCTGGCGTGGCAAGGGCGGATCTTCGAGGCCCCGGTCGAGATCATGCCGGCGCAGCGGCTGCTCTCGGACGGCAAGACCTTTGTCCCGTACAAGTCGCTCCAGCTGTGGGATCAGCGGGGCGGGGAGAGCACGGTCTTTCGATACGCGGGCGGGGTAGGGATCTACCCCTGGGGGCTGCACGCCGATTCGCGGGGCTACCGCGCTAAGTGGGACTTTCGCTAGTCGGCGCCCCCAGCGTGGCGATCGAGGACTCTTAGGACGCCTCCGGCAACATCGGCTTGCGCGTCCGCCATCTCCTTAAGTGGGGCGATGACATTCCGGAGCTCGCCGGCTAGGTCTTCGGCGACAGCCTTCCGCGCACTGTCCTTAGCCGCCTCCATCGTCACCAGCTGCTCACCTCCCGCCGCCTCGAGGAGTACCGCTGCGAAGTCTGCCGGCGTAGCCCCCATGCCGGCACAGTACTCGGCAATCGAGGCAAATCGGAGGTTGGGCTGGGCGAGAGCATTGCTAATGGTGCTTTGTTGCTTGCCGGTTTTCTCGGCGAGTGCCTTTAGCGTGATGTCGCGGCGTTGCAAGAGCGTGCGGAGCATCTCTCCGGCGTGTAGTTCGGACCAAGGTTTTTCACTCATGGCCAAGAGGTTAGGTCATGGGGGTTGCGCTCGTCAATAAAAATCAAGGTTCGGGATCTTTCGTGTTGACAATGATCAGAATAATCAATATGATCTATTCATGATGATCAACACCGAAACCGCCACGGCCAATACCGCTCCCTTCCTGATGATCAGCGTCGAATCGCCTGAGGCTTCGGGTGTTGATCGGGACGGCCAAGCGCTCGACGTAGAACGCTGCTACTGCTGCGGCGCCCCGCGGCAGGCCGGCAGCCCGATCTGTGACCACCCCGAGTGCGAGGACGAGTGGCGCGGCGCTTCGACGGCGGCCCCTGCGGAGCTGCCGGAGTTGGCCGGCGAAGACTTCGAGTTCGACGGTTCTGTCTGGGAGGTCAGCGGCCGATGAGCCCCTACGCCGAGCTGGCAAAGCGCGGCTTCCGGACCGTCGAGGTCGAGCCCGGGACGGTCGCCGTCCTGGCCGACGACTGCGAGATTGCGCGGGTGTCCCGTCGAGGCCTGAGGCGCTTCGCGGAGTTCGAAGTTTCTGCCTTTCCGGCGTTGAGCGCGTCGACCGATCCGGTCGATGACTGCGGGGCCGACCTGCCCCTGGGCGAGCTGATGTGCACGCCCGACATGGTCTGAGTTCCCGGCCCGGCTGAGCCACGGATCAGTCACACGGCCCCGCCCGCCGGACATTGCTTAAGGGACGGAGCGGGCGGGGCCAGTCTCCCCTTAAGACGGAATAAAGAAAAGAGGCCGAACAATGAACTGGGAACCCAACGACGAAGAGATGCAGCTCCTGCATCTGATCACCGGCAAGATTGGCGCTTTCAGGATGGTTTGCTATCCGCCCAATCACCCGGAGCTTGCGGCTATTCGTCGCCTGCATGCGCGGATCTCTGAGGTCGCCGGCCGCGGGCTTTTGGAGGTCGGGCCAGGGCACTGGCCAGCTCAAGGTCAGGGCCCCAATGGCGGGGAGGTGGTCTGATGCTCAACATCATCAGCGCTTCTGCGCCGGTTACCGTCCCTGCGGTCCTGGCCTGCATTTACAGTGCCCCAGGTCTCGGGAAGACCTCGATGGTTAGTACCGCCGAGGCGCCGCTCCTGCTTGAGTTCGATCACGGATCGCACCGGACTCGCTTTCGTTGTCCGCGCCACGAAGTGACCGATTGGCGCGAAGTGGCCCGGCTCTCGGCGGACCAGCTGGCCCCGTACAGCACGATCGTGGTCGACACGGTCGGCCGGGCGCTTGAATACCTTGCGCGAGAGCTGTGCCGCACGAATCGGAAGAACCAGATGGGTTCGGGGGGCCTGAGCCTCCAGGGTTACGGCGCTCTCAAGTCAGCGTTCGCTTTGTGGCTGGGCAACCTCAGGAGCTACGGCAAGGATGTCGTCCTGCTGTCGCACATCACTGAGAAGGACACGGAGGACGGGCACTTCGTGCGCCTGGATGCGATGGGTAGCTCGGCCAACGAAATCTACAAGTCGGCGGACCTGATGGGTCAAATCCTGATCGACCGCCAAGGCGGCCAGTGGCTTGATTTCTCGCCGAATCCGTTGAGCTTTCGCAAGGATCCGACCGGCCTCTCTGCTCAGCAGGTTCCCCACTTCAAGGATGATCGAACATTTTTGGCCCGCATCCTCGAGCAGGTGAAAGAGGGCTTGAAGCAGCAGAGCGCCGCCGCCGAGGACGAGGAGCGGGCAGAGGCCGCGCTTGAACAGTTCCGCAAGCTCGCTGGCCCCGAGGATTTCAACGGGGCGCTGCAGAAGCTTCGCGCCGAGGGAGCTCCGGTTGCCGTGCGGAAGGCTCTCGGGACGGCCGGCAAAGAGCAGGGCCTCGAATTTGATCGCGACGCCCTCGTCTTTCGGGAGGCCGCGTGATGGCCCGGGCCGACCTGCTGGGGATCCCCATCCCCTTTGGGAAGCATAAAGGGGAGCCGTGGGGGCAGGCGCCGTTGGAGTACTTGGCTTGGTGCGTCCTAAATCTCAAGTCCGAATCGTTGAGGGCCACGGCCCTCGACGTCGCGCGAGTGGTTGCTTTTGCGGCCAGGGGAAGTCCTGCGGCAAGTTCAACGGTGCCAGGCAGCTCGCCGTTTGAGCCGCGCATGAGCAGCAGCAGCAGC
>JBCDKB010000329.1:0-10051 GCA_038747035.1 Acidobacteriota bacterium
GGGTGGGGCAGCGGAAGTTGCGGCTTAGGTCGGGGTGGCTGCGGCGGCTGGAGCGTGAGGCCCCCGGTCGACGAAATGTACGACTGCCTCATGGGTCCCCGCCTTTGGAAAGCGTTTGAGGGGCCATTCGAGTCGTTCTGCTGCTGCGACGGCGGTACCGGAAGATTCGCGGGTGGGGCTTGCTGTGCCCGGGCCGCCAAGGCTTGCTGCGCCCGGGCTTGCTGCGCCCGGTTTTGCTGCGCGATGATGGCCTGAGCTTGCCGATGGCTCCGTTCGGCCATCAAGGGAGCTAGCTTTTTCCGGAGATGCGTCTCGTAGTCTCGATGGGCGCTAGGCCCCCCGATTTGATTGTTGAGCTGCTGAATCTCGCTGTTGAGGGCGTGGTCGCTGAGATTGCGGCGATCCTGAGAGGCCTTGAAGAGTGCCATGATCGCTATGGAAGCTCGACTGGGGAAGTGCCCCGCGCTCTCGGCCATCGGCCGAAGTCGATCCATGTGGCTTCGGATCTCTTTATGACTCAAATAGTCCGTCTCAACGAAGCTGTCCTTGCCGACCTCGACACGGACCCGCTGGATCACCGGGTTCGAGGACGTCGGCGCGGTGATAAACGGCCGCCGGGGGCGCACGGCGCCTTGATCGGCGGCGTCGGCGCGTTGTGAATCGCTGGACTTCGTCGTCGGCACTCGGGGGGCGAGGGGGTGCATATAGCCAAACTATCATGTCGCCCCGCCCCGCCCTGCCCCGAATCGTTGGGGCGCTAGCCGGCGCCGAGGATCGATTGGATCTTGGCGACGGTCTCCGGCGTGCAGTCCGGGTCGACCTCGAGCAGGAAAGCCTCGAGGTCCGGGAGATCGGCGAGGAACCGGCAGAGGTTCTCCGGACGGTAGGGCACGAGCTTCTCGTGGACGCGGCCGTCGCCGGCGTCTTTCTCGGCGACGAGGCGGCGAAGCACCGACGGGTGGAGCGTCAGGCCGGCGTCGGGGTCGACGTCGATGGGGCGCACGCCCTGGCGGCGTCGAAATGTGAGCGTCTGAATCGCGCGCCAGGCGAAGCCGCTCGAGTCGTAGAGCTCGTCTTCGGCATAGTCCGGGTAGTGGTTGAGAAAAGCGTCGTCGAGCGCCAGCCCGGCGGAGCGGGCGCCTTCGAGCATCCAGTGGAGCGCGACGTTGGCGAGGCCGTCGTTGACGTAGCCGCCGCCGATATTGGAGTGCACGCCGCAGAACCAGCGCTGTTCGAGCGTCTGGTCGGGATTGTCCGGCGAGCGACGCCGCCAGATCCGAGGCTTGAAGTCGGGGCGCCGCTCATCGATCGCGAGGGCCTGACGCGCGTTCTCGACGGCCCCGGGGGGAGCGTCGCCGAAGACCGGCTTTTCGCGCTTGGCGCCGATCGACAGCACGCTATCCCAGACGCCGAGGAAGCGGATCGTCGCGGGGCGGACGACGCCGGCGATCTTCTCGGCTTTCTCCGCGGCTTTTTCGTCGTTCGGATTCCTCTTGAGCAGTCGCCGCTGGCGCTCGGTGACCACCGCCTCGCGGGTCTGCCGGTAGGTCGAGCCGGTGAGGAAAGCGTCGAAATACCTCGGGATCCAGTAGGCGTCGCCCGAGGGCACGAGGCCGCCCATCCAGTCGACGAAGCGCGCCAGCCCGCGGGCGGAGGCCGCCCCGCGGCTGAAGCCGAAGAGGTAAACCTCATCCCCCGGGTGGTAGTTGAGGCACAGGAAGAGGTAGGCGTCTTCGATATTCGCTTCAAAGCCGGCGCCGCGGGCGCCGCCGAAGACCCGATCGATGGAGCGGTGGATCTTGTTGGACAGTCCCGGGGTGCTGCGCAGCGCGCCGACGCCGACGTCGTAGAAGACGATCTGCGCCACGCCCTGGGCCGGATCGTAGCCCCGCTCGCGGAGGGTGGCGTCGATGGCGTTGCTCGCGTCCCAGCGCCAGCCCGCGAGCGTCGTCCCGTGGGACCAGGCGTCCTCCGCGGCGCCGGGGCTGGGCACGATGTCCATGCGCCGCCGGTCGCCGGGGACCGCCCGGGCGGAGACGAGCGGATGGCGGGTCATGCCGGAGGCATAGCGACCGCGGTGACGGCGCAGGTTGACGGCATAGCGCAGGTTCTCCAGTCTGTCGCGGGCGCCCTTGGCGATCACCACCTGGCCGTCTTCAGATCCCAGCTCGTCGACAAAGGTGTAGAGCTTGCCGCCGACGGTGACCGTATCGCCGTCGGCGGGCTGGCCGTGGGCGACGAGGGTGGCCCCGATGTCGTCGAGGGCTTTGACGGCGCGACTCGTCTTCAGCGGATTGGAGGGTTTAAAGACGCTGTCGCCGTCTTCGCGTTCGGACGGGGTCGCGGGGCTATTCCACGTTCCATCCATGACGACCACGAGCCTCTTGGGTCGGGGTTTGGGCGTTTTGATGTCGGCCACGGCGTTCCTCCGGTCCAGTCGATGGGTGACGCACTACTGAATTGATGGGATCTAAGGCCCACTCTACAGCGTCGTCCGGGGACCGAATACGCCAGGCCCGGTCCGCCTCGGGGGCGACCTCTGCCAAGATGTCGCCATGGAGCCCGAACCACGGAAGCCCACCGCCCCCCGTCGACTGGACCTGGGCGACACCCACAATTTTGGCCGTCGGGTGACGCGCCGGGGGAACCGCATCGTCAAACCGCGCACGGTCGTCTGGGAACGCCTGCTGCTGGACGCCTCGAGTCCGGTGCGCTCGGCGCTCGGCGAGATCGCCCTCCGCGTCGGGAATCCGAAAGCGTTCGACTTTCTGCCGAGCCTCGACTTCTTCCCCGCCGAGGAGGGCCCCGGCGGTGAAGTCGAAGCGATCCAGCTGGCTCCGCTCGGATCCGCCGGAGCTTTCTCCGCCGGCGATCGGGCCGAGCTGGCGCGCGCCACGGGGCGGTCCTTGGCCCTCTGGACGTGGCTGGGCGTCTCGGACCTGCACTGGGAGAACCTGGTGCTCGGGCGGGATCCGAGCGGGACGATCATTTTCTCGCCGGTGGATATCGAGAGCCTCTTCGACGACCTGCGGCTGCCCACCGAAACCAAGCTGCTGCCCGACGCCGATCCGGAGTACGCCTTGGTGAGCCGCCACGCCAGCGGCGTGCGCCGCGTGCTGCCGTACCTCGGCAAGCCCGTGTCGCCCCAGACCTTGGTGGCGATGGCGGAGGCCTACGTCACCGCACTCGAGTGGCTCGACGGCGGCGCCGCGGAGGTGGCGGCGGCGATCCGGACCGTCGGGAATCTCAAAGAAACCCCGATCCGCGTTTGTCTCCGGGGCACCGGCACCTACGTCTACTCCCAAACCGACCTCCAGGCGCAGATCGAACCGCTGTGGCCGCCGCTCCTCGACGGCGAGCTCGAGCAGCTGGACCGGGGCGATATTCCTTATTTCTTCCGGCTCTACGGACAGCCGGGAATCCACCACTACTACAGCGACGAGGACTTGACGAGCTGGAAGACCCTGCCGCTCGACGGCGACGTCCCCCAGCTCGAGCCGCTGCTCGACCTGGAGCGCGGCCTGGCGTCTCCGGGCGGTCGCTCACTTCGAGAAGAAGGACTTTTCGCGCTCATCGCCGCCTTCGACGACCCCTCGCTCAGCGGCCGCCACCGCCTCGGCGATTTCACCGTCGAGCTCACCGAGGACGAAATCATCGTGGGATTCCCGTCCGGCGACGAGCTGGCGTGCGACCGCGACCTGAGCGACTTCGTCGCCGGCGTTTATGTGCCGTGCCGCTGCGGGGAAGTGGAAACGGTCTTCGTGCCGGCGGTGACCACCTGCGACGGCTTCGACATCGACGACTTGTGATCTGATCGGACGATGGCGACGTCAAGTTCTACCCGCGCTGACGCCTCCCCGGAGGCGCCCGAAGCCTGCGACATCTGCGCCCGTCCGCCGGAAGTCTGCGTGTGCGACCGCATCGTGTCCTTTGCGACGAAGCGTCGCGTTCTGATCCTCCAGCACCCGCAAGAGAAGGACAAAGTCCTCGGCTCGGCCCAGATCGTCGCCGCGAGCTTGCCCAAGGCGGAGATCAGGGTGGGCTTGAGCTGGCGCAACTTCGGCCATGCGCTCGGCAGCACGAAGGAGGCGCCCAGTCGCTGGGCGGTGCTCTTCCACGATCGTGACGTGCGCGGCACGAGGGTGACGAGTGCCAAAGGGGCCGTGGTCGACCCGTCGTCCCTGCGCGGACTCGTGGTGCTCGACGGCACCTGGTCCCAGGCCAAAAGCCTGTGGTGGCGCAACCCGTGGCTGCTGCGCCTCAACCGCATGACGCTCCACCCGAAGGAGCCCTCGATCTACGGCAAGCTCCGCGCCGAGCCGTCGCGCCGGCACGTCTCGACCCTCGAGTCCGTCGCCGGGGCCCTCACCCTGTGCGGAGAAAATAAGACAATCGAGCCGGGGCTGCGGCGCGTCTTTCGCACCCTGGTGCAGCGCTGCCGCGACGCCGGCTTGAAGTGAAACCGCGCGAAGGGTCGCCGATCCCGCGTCCACACCACAGCCCCTGAATTTGGAGGTCCCGTGTCCGGAGGAAATTGGAAAGAGATGTTTAGCGCGGCGACCGCCGGCGACCTGGAGCTCGTCGACTACCACGTGAGCCGCGGAGTCGATATGGACTACGTGCACCCGGAGATCCTCGGCACCGCGCTGGTGGCGTCGATCCTCGCCGGCCACGAGGCGGTGGCACTGTATTTGATCGAAAGCGGCGCCAACCCAAACCTCGTCTCCGAATTCGAAGGCTTATCCCCAGTGGCCGCGGCTCGCCGGGCGGGGGCGGCGAAGGTCGAAGCTGCGCTGATCAAGGCCGGCGCCCGGCCCGTCGCCGCCGAACCGCCGGCGTCAGGGGATAGTGGCCCGTCCGCGGGCGGCTGGCTGTCTCGTCTCCGGGGCGTCTTTAGGTAACCCGGAGACCGCGCGATGAGGTTCGAGCGCCTGACGAGGGCGTTCGCCGGAGTCCTGCTCTTCGCCGCCGCGGCCGGGCAGGGCGCCGCCGAGGACTGGCCAGCGTTCCGCGGCGCCGACGGCGACGGGCTGTCCAACGAACGGGGCGTCATTCCCGCCGACGGCGGCGTCGCCCTCGAAGTGCGCTGGCGGCGGCCGCTGGGCAGCGGCTATTCCGGCGTCGCGGTCGCGGGCGCCCACGTGGTCACCCAGGCCGTCGACGGCGAAGGCGACGTGCTCGTGGCCCTAGACGCCGCCGACGGCGAGCTCCGATGGCGGGTCCGCCTCGGGCCGACCTACCCCGGACACGACGGCTCCCACGACGGGCCGCTGGCGACGCCGGCCGTGGGTGACGGCGCTGTCGTCGGTTTGGGCGCGCGGGGCGAGCTGGTGGCTGTGGAGCTCGAGACCGGGGCGCTCCGCTGGAGACGCGACTTGCCGACGGACTCCAAGGCGCGCAAGCCCCACTACGGCTTCAGCACCTCGCCCCGGGTCGTCGACGGCCAGGCCATCGTCGCCCTCGGCGGCTACCGTCGCGCGGTCGCGAGTTTCGACCTGGACACGGGGGACGTGCGCTGGGTGGGCGGCAGCGATCTCATCGACTACCAGTCGCCGATGCTGTGGCGCCGCGGTGATGGGGTGCGGCTGCTGGCGGCGGGGAACGGTCGATTGATGAGTCTCGATCCGTCGACCGGCGAGGAGCAGTGGCACTACCTTCACGAGGGCGGCGGCACCCGCGGGTCCTACAGCTTGACGCCGGTGCCGGCCGGGGAGAACCGGCTCTTCCTCGCCCACCGGGACGAGGGCTCGGCCCTGGTTCGCCTCGACGCCGAGACGGGGGCGCCGTTCGAGGTGGTTTGGGAGGGGCGGACGATCCGCAATAGCTATGCGTCGGCGATCTTCCTCGGCGGCCACCTCTATGCCTACAGCAGCCGCTTCCTCACCGCCGTCGACGCCGCGACGGGCGAAGCCCGCTGGCGGTCGCGGCGGGCGGGGGACGGGTTTTTGATCGGCGTCGACGGCCACCTGGTGATCCAAGCGAAGGACGGCAGACTCCGCGTCGTTCGGGCGTCGCCGGTGGAGTACGACGAACGGGCCTCGATCGCGCTTTTTGACGACGTCAGCTGGAATACGCCGAGCTTTTCCGACGGCGCGGTCTACTCCCGCAGCCTCAGCGAGATCGCCCGGGTGGAGGTCGGGTCGCGGCCGTCGGAGGCCCGGGTCTCTGCGACGTCGTGGAGTCCCGTTTGGAAGCGATTGCTCGCTTCGGTCGAGGGCAGCCCGGAGCCTGGCCAGGTCATCGACGCGTTCTTGGCGGCGCGCCCCGGCGGCCCGTTCTTCGAGGACGGTGCCGTGCACCTGGTCTTCCGCGGCGCCGCGCGCGACGTGGTGGTGGCGGGCGATGTGGTCGGGGCGCGCCGGGAGCTCCCGCTCCAGCGCCTCGGCGAGACGGACCTTTTCTTCCGCACCCTCGATCTCCCCCAGGACGCCGTGGTGAGCTACCTTTTCTTCGTGGACTTCGAAGCGCGTCTCGACCCCCGCAATCCGCGGACGGCGGTCAATACGGTCTTCGGCGATGATCTCGAGCCCGTGCTCGCCGCCGAGCGGGAGATGTCGGTGCTGTCAGTCCGCGACGCTTCCGCCCTCGGTGTCCCTGCCCCCGCTTCCCCTGGAGCCGACGGCGGTTCCGCTGCTGATCTGCGGCCGCCGACGGCGGGGAGTCTGGACTCCTTGAGCTTTGAGAGCCGGCGCCTGGGGCGGCGGGTTGACACCACGGTCTACCGGCCGGCGGGCGTCGGCGCCGGCCGCGAGCTGCCCACCGTCTACTGGCTCGGCGGACGCGACGCGCTCCGCTGGGGGGCGGCGGCGGCGTCGCTCGATCGGCTGCTCGCCGGCGGTCTTCCCGCGGTGCAGGTGGTCTTCGTGCTCGAAAGCGGCGCCGGGGTGCTGGGTCCCCTCGAAGGCATGCTCGTCGACGAATTGGTTCCCCTGGTGGAATCCCGGGGCGGCGTCGTCGCCCGCCGGGACCAGCGGGCGCTGGTGGGCATGGGGTGGGACGCCCTCGCGGCGGCTCGGATCGGCCTGAAACGCGGCGATGTCTTCGGTTTCGTCGCACTGCAGTCGGTCTATGCGCTGACCGCCCCCGAGGGCGGGCTCGAGGCCTGGGCGCGGCCGGCGAGCGATCCGCCGCGGGTCTATCTAGACTGGGGGGCCTACGACCTGCGCAATACCCACGAAGCGTGGTCGACGGTGGAGGACAATCGGCGGTTCGACCGGGCGCTCCGGGACGCCGGGGTGACGGTTGTCGGCGGAGAAGTGGCCGCCGGTTCGAGCTGGGCCAGCTGGAGCCTGCGGACCGACCTTTGGCTCGAGGACTTTCTGAGACAGTCTCGGTGAGCCCGCGCCGCGGCCGTTCCGATACGATCCGGCGGCCATGGCGCCCACAGCAAAACCCCAGTCCCCAGCCTTTCCGGTCCATTCGCTTCCGAGACCGGGGGCCCGTCGACCGTCGGGGGGGCTGCGGGGGCTGGCCTGGGCCATTGGGCTGGCGGCGTGCGTGCTCGGCGCCACCGTGTCGGCGCCGGCGACCATGGATCTCGATGACCTCTCGGACCGAGCGACGATCGACGTCGACGGCGAAGTCTGCCGTCTGGCGGACGCCATCGCCGCCGCCAACGCCGGGGCGACCGTGGGCGGCTGTACTGGCTCGCCGGGGCTCGACGTGCTCTCCCTGGGCGCCGATGTCACGCTGTCGACGGTCGATCCTCGGTCGAGTCGGCTCGGCGGCGCTCCGGCGGGCCTGCCGGACATCACCAGCGCGGTCGTCATTGTCGCCGGCGACGGTTCGGTGATCGAGCGCTCCACGGCCTTGGGCTGTGCGGTCGACTCCGCGGACGCCTTTCGTTTCTTCAACGTCTTGGCCGGCGGTGAGCTCTACCTTTTCGACCTGACGCTGCGTTCGGGCTGCGCCGCGGGGGCCCGCCTCGAGCGGGCGTCCGGCGGCGCGATCCACGTCGCCGGCGGTCGTCTCGAGCTGTCGGGGGTGGTCTTCCAGGCCAATCGCGCCGTGGCGGCGGGCGCCCAGGCGGACGGCGGCGCGGTGGCTTGTTTCAACGGTGAGGTGCCGTCCCTCGTCGAGACGACCTTCCGCTTCAACACGGCGACGGGGCTCGAGGAGGTGGACGGTTCGGCGCCGGCGACCGGCGGCGGTCTGTCCCTCTTCGGGTGCCCGGCGGGGGTGATGCGGGACGTGACCTTCCTCGAAAATACCGCCCGCGGTCCCTCGGGTGACGTCGGCTTGGCCGACGCCGGCTTCGGCGGCGGTCTGCTGGCGGCGCACTCGGCGATGGATCTCTTGGAGGCCGTGCGCTTCGAGAGCAACTCCGCCGTCGGCGGTTCGGCGATCGCGGATCGGCCGGGGCGAGGGTCGGGGGGCGGCGCGTTCTTGACCCTCAGCCCCGTCGGCGCGATCCGCGGCTGCGTCTTCCTCGGCAATCGGGCCGAAGGCGGCTCCAGCGTCAACGCCCAGGGGGGCGACGCATTCGGCGGCGGTCTGCGGGCGGAGGGCGCCCAGGGACGGCCGTTCGAGATCATGGAGTCCTGCGTCTTCGAAGACAATCAGGCGATCGGCGGCGGCGGTGCGGCGGTGTCTATCCCGGGCATCGCCCGCGGCGGCGGCCTCCACGTCGACGGGGCGGGGGCCGCGATTCGAAACACTCTCTTCACCGCCAACCTGGCCCTCGCCGGAGCGATCCCCGTCGGCGGCTCCGGGCCGAGTGCCCAGGGCGGCGGCGTCTACGCCCGGCTAGCGCTGGAGATCGAGGGCGGCGCCTGGGTCGAGAATAGCGCCCGGGGCGTCTTGGGCGCGGAAAGCATCGCCGAAGGCGGCGGTCTGTGGACATCGAGGGCTTTGACCCTGAACAACGCCCATTTCGACGGGAATCGCGCCGTCGGCGGCGACACGCCGGACCCGACCGGATTGGCGGGGGATGGGCTCGGCGGCGCGGTCTACGCGACGTCCGACCTCGACGTTCGGGCGTCGACGTTCGCGCGCAACCGCGCCTTCGGCGGGCGCAGTCTCGACGCCGTTGACGGCGCCGACGGCCGCGGCCGCGGCGGCGCGCTATGGGTGGCGGGCGGCGACGCGGCGACGGTCGTGGTGGCGTCGACGCTCTTCGATGACAACGCTGTCGGCGTCGATCCGGCGGTGCCCCTTTCCGAAGACTGCTGGGACGATATCGGCGGGCTGGTTTCCCTGGGTTTCAATCTGGTGGAAGCCCCGGGGACCTGCACCTTCGTCGGGCCGGGTGATCTCCTGGGCCCGGCGGCGGTCTTTGCCTCGACCTATCCCGCGGCCGATTGGGGCTGCGTCGAAGTGCTCGGCGACGGCACCTGCCTCCCGGTCATCGCGATTGACGAGCGGAGTCCGGGGGCCGACGCCGGCAGTTGCGCCGTCGGCTCCACGGCCGCCGACGCCCGCGGCGTCGCCCGGCCATTTGAGTTACCGGCCGTACCTGACGCGGCGGACGGTTGCGATATCGGCGGATTCGAAGCCTTCGACGCCGACGGCGACGGCGTCACCGAAGCGTCGGACTGCGCGCCCACCGACCCGAGCGCCGGCCGGGTCGACCGCTGCGGCGTCTGCGGCGGGGATGACGCGTCCTGTGCGGTCTTTCTCGACGGCTTTGAGTCCGGCGATGCCTCCGGCTGGTCGGTCGTGATGCCGTGAGCCGGGAGTTCCGTCTCCAGGGGCCCGGGACACCGTCGCGTTGACGCGGGCGGGGACAAGCCCATTGGCGCTAACTTAAGACTCCGCCGGCTCCCTCCCGCCTCAGCGAAGCGGAGCCGAGCTTCCTAGAACACGGAAGCTCATCACGAATACTGACCTCGGTCGGAAAGGGAACGCCGACGCTCCGATGCGGGCCGGGACAAGCCCGGCCCCTACCCCGGAGGGAGCTCGCCCAACTCTGCGGCTTTCGTCACATCGAGACCTTCGTGCCGACCGCCAACAGGCTCTCCATGTCTTCGAGCCATGGCCGGTTCCGCTTCTTTCCGGGGTAGTGGCGGGGCTTGTCCCCGCCTCAGCGAGGCGGAGCCGAGCTCCTTTCTGA
>JBCDKB010000330.1:0-10045 GCA_038747035.1 Acidobacteriota bacterium
GCGCGACGGACAACTGCCCCGCCGACGCGAACGCGGACCAGGCCGACGCGGAACTCGACGGCGCAGGCGACGTCTGCGATGCGTGCACGGACACGGACGGCGACGGTTCGGGCGACCCGGGCTTCCTGGCGAGCACGTGCGCGACGGACAACTGCCCGGACGACGCCAACGCCGACCAGGCCGACGGTGACGGCGACGGCGTGGGGGATGCGTGCGACACGTGCTTCGGCGACAACGGGACGGGCGATAGCGACTCGGACGGCGTCTGTGACAGCAACGACGCGTGCGCCGGCTCCGACGACGGACTTGACGCCGACGCCGACGGAGTGCCGGACGGCTGTGACCTGTGCGCGGGTGACGACGCCGCCGGCGACGCCGACGGCGACAGCGTGTGTGCGGATCGGGACTGCGACGATTCGGATCCCGAGAACGCCTGCGCGATCTTCAGTGACGGCTTCGAGTCGGGCGACCTTTCGGCATGGTCGGCGCTGGTCCAGTAGCGTGCGGTGACCGGGCCCTCGGGATCGCGCGGGGCCCGGCCTTCGCTCAGCGCTGGACGGCGTACTCCGGGCAGAGGCTGACCAGGTAAAGCGCCATCTGCACCTGCTCGGCCGCGCCGCTGAGGGGCAGGATGGCGTCGAAGAGGATCTGCCGAGTGGCCTCCGAAAGCGTGCCGTAGGTGAGCAGCAGGTCGATGCGATCCACGAGGGCTACGGGGTCGACCGCCGCCAGGTCGACTTCATCCGAGAGGTCGAGGCTGACCTCGGCGCCGTCGTCTGAGAGGTAGAAGCCGCCGCGAATAGCTCGGTCGAAGTGGTTGATCGTCGACATCGCGGTGAAGCTGTGGATGATCTCGAGCTCCGGCGCCACGAGGCCGGCGTCCGAGAGGGCGCCCGCGGGTTGGGGGGTGGGGGAGAAGAAGTTGAAGACGCTCGGCGCGAAGTAAGGATACTGGGCCATGGGGGTCAGCTCGCCGTTATCTTCCTCGCCGAGGAAGACGGGGCCGCCGTAGTGGCGGAACTGGCCAGAGGCGCTCGTGGCCCGGAAGGCGCGGCCGAGCTGGATCCAGCGGATGATCGGCTCCCGGACCTTGCCGAAGGTGGGGTCGTCGATGCGGCTTGGATCCCGCGCCTCGGGGTCGAGCAGCACCGCCCGCAGGACCGCGCCGAGGTCGCCGCGTACGCCGGAGCCGTTGTCCGCAAAAGCGGCGGCGACCCTCGAGACGTAGGCGCCGCTGGGGTTGGAGGTCACCAGCCGCTGGATCAGCTGACGGCCGATGAACGGGCCGGTGTTGGGGTGGGCGACCAGGTGGTCGATGGCCATCTCGATGTCCTCCAGGCCGGTTTGCCCGGCGGGGACCACGAAGCCGTTGAGCAGCGTCTTGGCGCCTGGCTCGTGCTCCGGCTCGTACATCACCATCGGGTCGACAAAGTTCTCGGAGGCGCCGAAGATGAGCGGCTCGTCCGGATCTTCGGGGGCCGCCGTGAGGCCCGTGAAGATCTTCGCCATTTCCGTGATTTCAGCGTTGCCGTAGGTCGCCACGGGCTCGCCCTGGCCGTCGAGGATCTCGGAACCGTCCGGATTGAGCTCGAAGAGGCCGATCGAGAAGAGCTGCATAACCTCCCGGGCGAAGTTCTCGTCGGGGAAGCGATTGGCCGACGGGTCGCTGCGTCGATTGTTGAGGTGGCTTAGGTAAAGACCCATGGCGGGGTGGAGGGCCACCTCCAGCAGCAGGTCCCGGAAGCGGCCGAACGCATGGCGAAGAAAAATGTCGTGGAAACTGGCGACCGCTAAAGAGATGTCGAAGAGCTCGTCCAGATTTCGCGAGATGACAAAGATCTCGGATAGCGCGAAAGCCACGCGGTGGCGCACGGCGTCCGGGGCGGTCAGCGCCCGGTCCCACCACACCCAGTCGAAGTAGCGGAAGGAGTCCTCCGGGCCGAGCTCTTCGAGCAGGAGGTTCACCTCGGCCAGTGCCGAGCTATACGGCGAGGCCAGCTGGTCGTCGAGCCAGTCCTCGGGGCCGGTTCGGGCGACCTCGTCGATAAGGTCCAGATCGCCTCCGAAGGTGCACTGGGCGAGGAAGCGCGAGGCCGCTTCCCGGTCGCGTAGGACCGTGGCGCCCCCCGCAGCCCCCGCGGCGGCGGGGGCGTAGGGGAGGCCGAGGGAGGCGCCGAGGGCGCCGGTCCAGGCGAGGAAGCTCCGGCGATTGAGGCCGGGCTCGCCGGCGGGCCGGGCCGAAGGTTCGGGGAGGTGGGGGGACGGTTCGCCGTGGGGCCGGCCGGTGTGGGGTGTCTTCAAGAGATGTCCTCCGGGGTTGGGCACACCGGTGCGGTGGGCCGCTATCCGTAGGGATCCCGCGCGGCGGCGATCGTCACAGAAATATTTGAAAAAGTGTATAAGAGGGGGTCAATCCAGCGCCTGGAGGGCGGACCGGCCGAGCTCAATCGCGCGGTTGAGGGTTTCAAGCGCCTGTTGCTCTTTGCCCTGTTCCCTGAGGGCCTTGGCGAGCAGGATGTGGATCTCCGCCAGCCCCTGGGGGTCGTCCGTCGCGATCTGCTCGAGCGCCTCGCGGCTGGCCGCTTCGGCCTGGGCGAAGCGCTCGGCCTCGATGTTGATTTCGATGATGGCGAGGTGGACGAGGAAGAGCTGCCCCGCGACCTGCGGTCCCTCGGGAAACGGCAGAGAGAGGATCCGGCGGAGCTCCTGGATGGCCGCGTCCGGGTCATCCGCGGCCAGCAGGGCCGATTTCTCATAGTGCGCCGCCGCGAGGGTGGTGAGGACGTCGAGCCGATCCTCGGCGAGCTCTTCGGCGGAAACGCCTTCGCCCGCCTGGCCGACGGCCTCGGGCGCTCTCCAGGCGAGCGGGGTCATGAAGAGGACAACGAGGACGGCCCAGGTCGGGCGTGGACGGGCGGTGCGTCGGAGCAAAGTCATCGGGATCTCCACGGTCGGTCAGGGTGGACGCGGAGAAAAGGGTTCTCCGGGGAGCCGGTGAGGAAGGGGTTTTGATCCCGCGGCGGCGCAGCTTCGGAGCCGCGGAGGCGCACCATCAGCGCCGTCGCTTCGTCGGTCAGTCGATCGAGCTCGTCGGCCAGCTGCGCCTCGACGGCGGGCTTCGGTGCAGGGGGCGCGGCGGGGCCGTTTAAGAGCGTGAAGCCGGTCGCCGCCGCCACCAGCGCCGCGGCGGCGGCCCAGCGCCATGACCTGGGAGAGTCTGCGAACGCAGGCCGTGGACCGGGTTGTCGAACCCGCCCGTCGTCGGCCTCGAGCGCTTCGGCGACTTCGCTGAAGTCCGGATGGGCCGCCGCATAGGCGGCCAGGGCGTCGATCTCTTCGAGGGTCGCCTCGCCGTCGAGACTCGCGGAGAGGATCTCGAGGGCCTCGTCTCGGGAGATTTTCTGGGGGTTTCTTTCCATGCTTGAGTCTTTCTCGGGCCGGTCCTCAGCCGCGGTCGAGGAGGCGGCGGAGCTGCCGCCGGGCTCGGAATATGCGGCCTCGGATGGCCCCCGGAGAGCATCCGAGCAGCTCTCCCGCTTCGGCGTAGCTCAGTCCGTCGAAGACCACCCGTTCCAAGGCCTCGCGATCCGCCGCCGGGATTTGTCTGAGTGCGGTGAAGAGGCGACGGTCGCTTTGTCGGTCGATGAAAGATCGTCCCGGAAGGCGGTCTGGCTCGCGGTCGGCGTGGCGGACCGGATCTTCGCGCCGGCGTCGGCGACGCAGAAATTTGCGGGACTCATTGCGGGCCACCGCCGTCAACCAGGCGCGGAAGTGCGCTTCGCCGCGGTAGGTCGACAAGCCGCGGAAGATCGCCAG
Source organism: Acidobacteriota bacterium (assembly GCA_038747035.1). Taxonomy (GTDB): domain Bacteria; phylum Acidobacteriota; class Thermoanaerobaculia; order Multivoradales; family J023; genus JAUIJL01. Next base: position 3,817 of record JBCDKB010000330.1, read on the forward strand.
GAAAATATTCTGCTCCAGGTCTTCGACATCCTGCGGGTTACGCAAGGAGCGGCGCGCAGTCGCCCGCACCAGGCCGCCGATCTCCTCGACCAGCCGAGCCTGGGCTTCCGCTTCTCCGGCGTGGGTGCGCTCCAGCCAGCGGCTGAGCTCGCCGATGTGGGCGTCGATGCTGACCTCCGTCGTCGGGGAAAGGGGCGGCCGCACGCCGCCCTCAGCATCATAGATCCCGGGGCGCGGCAATCGTCACAGGTTCGGCCGCAAACCACGGCGGGAGCTGGCCCCGATCGTTCCCATTCGGGCCCGGGCAGAAGTCTTCGCTGGGCGCTCGCCTCGACTTTTTTGGCCCTGCATGAGGGACTCTCGGCCCCGGTGTCGCTTGGCTAGGGCTAGCGGGCCGACCGGTCCGTCGTGGTCAAGGTCAGCGACGACGTCGGGGTGTGTTCGGCCCGTTAGCCCGAACCCCTATCCCCGATCCTTGGAGGACGAGCCGATGCGACGAGAGTTGCCGATCCGAAAGAGTCTGAAGATCCCGACGAGCCTAAATCCTTCGCAGCCCCTGATCACGGGCGCTGCGACTCGCCAGAGCTACACCGGTCGTCCGTCGGCCCTGGCTCAGGTGGCCCTGGCGGCGGGATTGCTCCTTGGATCACCCGCCTTCACCCAGCTCTTGCCGCCCGCGCTCTACCCCCTGGATCCGGCGCCCCTCGCGATGGCGGTCGGTGACGTCAACAACGACGGCAGGCCCGACCTCGTCGTCAGCCGGCTCGGAACTGAGCTCGGGATTCAGATCTTGCTCCAGCTCGAGGACGGTACCTTCGAACCGTCGGCCGCCTTCCCCGGCGAGTTCACCCGCTCGGTGGATGTCGGAGACTTCAATAATGACGGTCTCCTCGATGTCGTCCGCGGCCATCCGGACGGCATCCAGCTGTATGTCCAAAATGGCGCCGGCGAGCTGGTTGAGAATCAGCCGCTGCCGAGCGACGAGCGGGGTGCGTTGGTGCGTATCGGCGACTTCAACCAGGATGGCCTCGACGATGTCGTTTCCGTGCCGGACGGCAGTGATGCGGAGGTGGTCTATATCTATCTTCAGGGTGTCACGGGGCTTGAGGCGCCGATCACCTACCCCCTGAACCACGGCGATAGCAGCAACGATGTGGAGGTCGGGGACCTCAACGGCGACGGCTTGGATGACATCGTGGTCGTGAGCCCGTTTCGGCCGAGCCAAGACAATATTGCCGTGCTCTACCAGGATCCCGACGGCGGCTTCCTCGACCAGGTCCTCTACGACGCCCCAGGCAACCGGACCTACGACGGGGTAGCGATCGGTGACCTCAACGACGACGGGCTCAACGACCTGGCCCTGGCGCCGATCGGTCCGTGGGTGCATATCTTCCTGCAAAACCAGGACGGCGTGCTGGAGTTTCTGGATATCTTCAATTTTGGTTCGCAGGGGCTCCACGACTCCATGGAGATCCGCGACTTCGACGGCGACGGGCTCAACGAAATCGTCGGCGTTTCGGTTCAGCAGCTGGTCGTGCTCACGTCGCCGGCGCACCCCGGAGGTGTGCAGGTCGCCCAGGCCATCGACTTGGGGGGTGGCGTCAATTTCTTTTTCAATAAGCACCACCTCTATTGCGCGGACATCAACGGCGACGGCCTGCAGGACGCGGCCGTCGCCAATAACGAGCTGGGCGCCCAGGTCTTCCTCGGGGACGGGACCCTCTTCGCCGACGGCTTTGAGGGCGGCGATACGACCTCGTGGTCGGTGAGCTTTCCGTGAGGCGGGGCGGGAATGTTTAGCTAAGTGCGTGCCGCCGCGCCGGGGCCCTGGGGCTCCGCGGCCCGGCAGGCCGTCTCCAGCTCGCGCCAAAGCGCCCCGTCGTCGAGGTTGTTATTGACGATCAGGTGGGCGCCGAGGTGTTGCGTCGCGAGCTGGACGAGGCACGCTTCGATGCGCTCGGAGCGCTCGGCGTCGGCGAGCATGTAGCGGTCGAACGGATCGGCGTCATCCCGGGAGACGCGGTCTTCGATGCGGCGTCGGCGCACCTCGTGGTCGACGTCGAGCACGATGAAGACCGCGCCGCTCCCGCGGCGGAAGGCCTCGACCGCGCTGGCGCTGCGGGGCGGGATCTGCGATCGGCCGCGGGCGCCGAGGCAAAAGGCCAGGATGCGCAAGACGCTGTGGCTGACGACCAGGCGGTTTTGGCGGTCCCGTGGAAAGCGTCGAAGATCCCGGCGCAGCAGGCCGTGCAAGACCGTCGGCATGGCCCAGGCGATGAGCGGGAAGACGCGGAGGAAGAGCGCCTCCGCGAGGTGTGAGGCGACTGATTTGTCGTCGTCATCCCGGGGCGGCGCCGGCGTGCTCGAGAGCCAACCCTCCTGCACGGCGGGGGCCCGGCCGAGCTCTGTGAGGCGATCGACCCAGACCCGGGCCACGTGATTCTTGCCGGCGGCGTCGGTGCCGAGCAGCACGAGGGTTTGCGGCAGCCAGGACAGGTTGTCAAAGGGTGTGGAGGTAAGGCGCGCCATGGTCGGTGACTACGTTTTGGGAGGATCGAGGATTCGTTTCCGCAGGCCGCTGTGGCAAAAAGGGCCGAGCCTGGGGTCTGCGGATCCAGGTCGCTGCAGTTCTTTAAAAAATTTGCATATCTGTGTGGCAGACTCACGTTTTCATACGCATGACGAAACGAGGGTTCACGTCCAAGTCACCTCGGCGACATTCGAGGCCCTGGATTGCCCGGCACCGTCGCACACGTCTCTCCCCGTTCAGATCTGCCGCCAGGAGATCCGTCAGCATGAGTAGCCTCCGCACCGTCCGTTTTCTTCTATCGCTCTTTGTGGCGCTTTCCGCCCCCGCCGCCTGGGCGGGCATCGGCACGTCGGACCTGTCGATCACCAAGACAGACCTTTCCACGCAGTCGGTCATCGGTGGCACGGTCACCTACACGATTATCGGCACCAACGAAGGCCCGGACGACGTCTTTAGCGCCACGGTGACTGACACCTTTCCGAGCGAGCTCAGCTGCTCATGGAGCTGCGTTGCCTCCGACGGCGCCAGCTGCACCTCGTCGGGCAGTGGGGACATCAACGATACGGTCACGCTGCTCGAGACCGAGACCGTCACGTACACGGCGATTTGCCTTATCTCGAGCAGCGCCAGTCCGGGGACGCTCAGCAATACGGCGTCGATCACGTCGGCGGCCACGGATCCCGATACGTCGAATAACGACTCGACGGACACCAATCTGCTGGTGCCGACGGCGGATGTCTCCATCACCAAGACCGACGGCCTGACAAACGCGGCCCCCGGCGATTCGCTGACCTACACCCTCGTGGCGTCGAACGCCGGGCCCATGGCGACTTTTAATACGACGGTCACGGATACCTTCCCGTCGGATCTGTCCTGCACCTGGACCTGCTCGGCCACCGCCGGCTCGAGCTGCGGCACCGCCGGTACGGGGGACATCAGCGATCCGGTCAGCCTGCTCTCGGGCGGTTCCGCGACCTACACCGCCAGCTGTTCCATCGCCTTGACGGCGACCGGCACGCTGTCCAATACGGCGACGATATCGGGTTCGATTTTCGATTCGACGCCGGCCGACCAGTCGGCGACGGACGCCGACACCGTGCTCGTGCCGGAGACCGACCTCTCGATCACCAAGGCCGACTCGGTCGATCCGGTGACCGCCGGCGAAACGCTGACCTACACGATCGGGGTGACCAACGCCGGCCCGTCGAACTCGACCGGCGCCACGGTGACCGACGTGCTGCCCTCCGGCGTCAGCTTCGACTCGTCGGGCGACTGCACCGAGGCTTTGGGCACGGTCACCTGCGCCATCGGCGCGCTGGCGCCCGGCGCCAGTGACTCCGTCACGTTCACGGTGACCGTGGATCCGGGACAGACCGCCGCGCTGTCGAATACGGCCTCCGTGGCCGCCAACGAGACCGACCCCACGTCGTCGAACGATTCCGCGACCGAGGCGACCGCCGTCGACGCGTCGACGGATCTGTCGATCGCCAAGGCGGACTCGGCGGATCCGGTGACCGCCGGCGAGACGCTGACCTACACGGTCACCGTCACCAACGCCGGTCCGTCGACTTCAACGGGCTCGACGGTGACGGACGTGCTTCCGGCCGGCGTGAGCTTCGACTCGTCGGGCGATTGCACGGAAGCTGCGGGGACGGTGACCTGCGCGGTCGGCGGCCTGGCTCCGGGCGCGAGCGACTCGGTGTCGTTCACCGTGGCGGTGGATTCCGCGCAGACCTCGGCCCTCTCCAACACCGCGACGGTGGCCGCCGACGAAACGGATCCGGTTTCGGGGAATAACTCGGCCACCGAAGCGACGGCCGTCGACGTGTCGACGGACCTGTCGATCGCCAAGGCGGACTCGGCGGATCCGGTGACCGCGGGCGAGACGCTGACCTACACGCTCACGGTCACCAACCTCGGCCCGTCGGACTCGACCGGCTCGACGGTCACGGATGTCCTGCCGTCTGGCGTGAGCTTCGACTCGTCAAGCGACTGCACGGAAGCGGCGGGCACGGTGACCTGCGCGGTCGGCGGTCTGGCGCCGAGCGCGAGTGACTCGGTGTCGTTCACGGTGACGGTGGACCCGGCGCAAACCGCGGCGCTGTCGAATACGGCGTCGGTGTCGGCCGACGAGTCGGATCCGACGTCGTCGAACGACTCGGCGACGGAATCCACCGCGGTGGCGGTGACGACGGATCTGTCGATCGCCAAGGCCGACTCGGTCGATCCGGTGGCGGCGGGCGAAACGTTGACCTACACCCTCACGGTCACCAACCTGGGACCGTCGGATTCCACGGGCTCAACGGTCACGGACATCCTGCCGTCCGGCGTCAGCTTCGACTCGTCGGGCGACTGCACCGAGATCGCGGGCACGGTGACCTGCGCGATCGGCAACCTGGCTCCGAGCGGCAGCGATTCGGTGACGTTTTCGGTGATCGTCGATTCGACGCAGACCGCGGCGCTGTCGAATACGGCGTCGGTGGCGGCCGACGAATCGGATCCGACGTCATCGAACGACTCGGCGACGGAGGCGACGGCGGTCTCGGCTTTGACGGACCTGTCGATCGCGAAGGCCGATTCCGCGGACCCGGTCACCGCCGGCGAGACCTTCACCTACACGCTGACGGTCACGAATTTGGGGCCGTCGGATTCGACGGGCTCGACAGTGACGGACGTGCTGCCCGCCGGCTTAAGCTTCGCCTCGTCGAGCGACTGCACGGAGGCCGCGGGCACGGTGACCTGCGCGATCGGCAACCTGGCCCCGAGCGGCAGCGAGTCAGTGTCGTTCACGGTCACCGTCGACCCGACCCAGACCGCGGCGCTGTCGAATACGGCGTCGGTGGCGGCCGATGAGACCGACCCGACCTCCTCGAATGATTCCGCCACCGAGTCAACCGCCGTCGGCACGGCGACGGATCTGTCGATCGCCAAGGCGGACTCGGCGGATCCGGTGAGCGGCGGCGACGACTTGACCTACACGCTGACGGTCACCAACCTCGGCCCGTCGGACTCGACCGGTTCGACGGTGACTGATGTGCTGCCCGCCGGCGTGAGCTTCGCCTCGTCGAGCGACTGCACGGAGGCCGCGGGCACGGTGACCTGCGCCATCGGCGCTTTGGCCCCGAGCGGCAGTGACTCCGTGTCGTTCACGGTCACGGTCGACCCGGCCCAGACCGCGGCGCTGTCGAATACGGCGTCGGTGGCGGCCAACGAATCGGACCCGACGTCGTCGAACGACTCGGCGACGGAGGCGACGGCGGTCAGCGCCGTGTCGGACCTGTCGATCACCAAGGTCGACTCCCAGGATCCGGTGATCGGCGGAGATACGTTCAGCTACACGCTCACGGTCACCAACGCCGGGCCGTCGACCGCCGTCGCCGTGACGGTCGTCGACACTTTGCCCGCCGGCGTGACCCTGGTCAGCACGTCCGGCTGCGCCGAAGATCCGGCGGGGGTGCCGACCTGCACCCTGGGCGACCTGGCGCCGGGGGCGTCGGCGAGCTTCCAGGTGGACGTCACCGCGCCGCTTGGCGATGACACGATCACCAATACGGCGACCGTCTCGTCGGCGTCGACCGACCCGGATACCTCGGACAATACGGCCACCGAAGACACCGTCGTTCAAAGCTCGGCGGATCTGTCGATCACCAAGGACGACGGCGTCACCACGGCGGAGCCAGGAACGTCCGTGACCTACAC
>JBCDKB010000331.1:0-10018 GCA_038747035.1 Acidobacteriota bacterium
CCGCCGCCTGGTGGAGAGACGGCCAGCCAAGGACCTCGAGTAACTACTTCGTCGATTCCTCGCCGGTGACGCCGGACTCGGGCACCACGACGACGAGCGAGGAGTTCGGGGGCATCGACTCGAGTGACGTCATGACGATTCAGGTCACCTTCGACGACGATTAGCCTCGCCCCAGGCCCCGTCGGCTCCGGCGAACGGTGAGCCGGCGAGGCGGCGGTCGTCAGGTCGCCCCGGGACTCACGGGGGGACCCGACGGCCGGACTCGGTCCCCGGACTCGAGCCAACGCCGCAGCGCAGCCTCAAGCTCTTCGGCGGCCTCAAGGCGCGGACCCAAGAGTCGAAGGAGGGTGTCGAAGTCGGCGGGCTTCCCCGATGCGACGCCGCGGAGAAAGCTCTGGAAGCCGCGGCGACGCTCTGGATCAGACAGCAAGAATCGGACCAGCACGGCGCCCTGCTCGTAGTCCCGGGAGCTCGCGTCCGCGTCGAATTCTCCCGGCCCCAGGGCGGTCAGCGTCCGCAGGTCCGGCAGGTCGCTGCGCTCAAGAACGCGACGCCGCGCTGTCTCGGAGCCCTTGAGGCCAACCGAAGGCGCCAGTCCGTCGACGGTCGCGGGATCTCCGATCGCGTCGGCGAGGCCTTCCGAGAGCCAGCGCGGCAGCGGGCCTCCTAAAGCGCGGCGGTTGACCAGATGGGTGAGCTCGTGGGCCAGGGTGGTGGCCAGCTCCCGGGGCGGTCGGTCTCCGAGATAGAGCGCAAGATATCCCCGGGAAGCGAGGGCATGTCCCGCGTGGCCGCCCGGAGCGGCTGCGAACCGGCGGAATGCTTCAAGGCGACGGAAGAGGATTATCGCCCCCCGCGGCTCCCCCACGGGCCTCACGCCGAAGCGCTCGACGTAGGCGTCATCGAGCCCCGCCGCAATGCGAGCGCAGAGGTCGATGACCTCGGAAGCTCGGACGTCGGTGAGGAGGCGATAGGGTCCACAGGGCAGCTCGTGGCCGGCGCTCCCGAGGTGCTCGGCGGCCACGGCCAGGACCTCCGGATCCGGTTCCGGAGCCATCTGAGGGCCGAGACGAGTGCGAGTCATACGAATTTCCTGGAAGGAGCCCGCCGCACTGCGCACCCAGCCTTCTTGGGTCTCATCGCCGGCCCCAGACGAGGCCGGGAATTCGATGCGATAGGCGCCGCGGACCTGCCCGACGACCCGAAATACGCCGCCTTCTTTCAGCCACGCCGTCGCGGTGGCCGACGGCTCAGGCCCCGAGCGCACCACCGTGCCCGCCGGCACCCGCAGGTGAAGTTCGCCAGCGCTCTGCCGGGCGCCAAGCTGCCGGACCGGAGGCGCCGCCGCCGCGTCGACCGCCGGTGAGTCCGGAGTCGGCGGCGAAGACGCCGCCGGGCCGCAAGCTGGGCACCAGAGGGCCGCCGAGATCAGGACCAGCCCAGCCCACACGCTGGCCAGCGAGCTGCCGCTCAGGGATCCGAGCTTCGGGGCTTCTACGGGCTGATGGAGAGACGGCCGGAGATTCATCGGAAGGCAGGGGGCCTATAGCCGAGGAGCATAATTTTTCGGATCCCTTATTGCGGGCCGAAGGGATCTCAGCTAGCCTTTGGGGGCTTACGGCGTCGGTGGAAGCTTTCGTTTTCATCCGACGCATGGGTCCACGACGGCCACATCATGGCTTCACCATCCTACAGTGGACTGATCGTTTGCTACATCCAGTCATTCCTGAGGGTCCTCCGTGGAGCCAACATCGTCCGTTCCTTCCCTCCGCCGCAAGCTGCTCTTTGCGGCGATTCTCGCGTCGGTGAGCCTCGCGGTCACGCTGGTGGTCGGCGAAATCATCGTCCGCACGGTGGCGCCGGTCACCTTCAATAACCATCTCCGGATCTACGACCCCCACCTCGGGTGGCGGGCGCGGCCGGGGATGCTCCTCTATCGCTCACTCGACCGCCCCGTCCGTTTCGCAGCAAATCGGCTAGGCTTTAGGGATCGCGAGCACAACTCGATCCAGACGGTGAGTCGGCGGTCCGGGGCGAGGAAAATCCGCAAGATCATGATCTTCGGTGATTCGTTCACCGAAGCCGCGCAGGTCGAGATCTATGAGACCTTCTGGTCGATCCTCAAACACCGGCTCAACAGTCGCGAGGACGACGTCTATTGGGAGGTTCAGGTCTTCGCAGTCGGGGACTGGGGCACCACCCAGCAATGGCTGGCTTACCGCAAATACGGTCGCTTGGCGGACCTTGCAATATTGCAGGTTTTCCCGCTGAACGACATCGTAAATAACAGTATCAGCGCAGCCAATATCGCGAGTTCTCAGGATGCCTTTAGGCCTTACCTCGACCCCGAGACGGGCTATGACAAGATCACATACCTGAATCCCAAGACGAGCTGGCTCCGACAGCGATCGAGCCTCGCGCGCTTCCTTATCCAGCTGGCCATCACCAAGCGGGGGGCGTGGGGCCGGGAAGAGAGCTATCGCAACGCCAAGGAAAGGATCGCGGACTCCAACCGCAAGGCGCAAGCGCTCGGCCTCGCCGCCGAATTTGAATATCCGGCGATTCTCTACAACACCTTCTCTTTCAAGGACGAGCAATTCGGGCCGATCGACGAAGGGTGGCAGGCCACGGACCGGGCCATCCTTCGATTCGCCAACGCCGCCAAGAAGCGGAAGGACAAGGCCATGGTCGTCGTGGTGCCCCACATCGGGCAGCTCCAACCCGTCGCCAAGAGCCTCGAGGAACTCCCGTTTTCAGTCCATACGGACTACGCGGAGAAAAGAATCACCAGTCTTCTGGCCGATCGGGACGTCTCCGTTGTGGGAATGCTCGACCTCTTCGAAGCCAATTTCCAGACCGTCTCGCCCTACCTCAAGGGTCACTTCAATCGCGCCACCCACCAGCTGGTCGCGGAAGCTTTGGAACCCGAAGTCCGCAAACTCTTCGTGGAGGAAGGGGAGGGCGGCGAAGCCACCGGCGAGGACTTCGTCGGTCCGCCGGCTCCGGTCCACCTCGCGGACGACGGGTGTCCGCCCCCCGGCGCTGAGGATGGAGACGACACGCCTCGGCGATGCCCCGCCCCTGACGCCGGATCCACAGCCCAGGGGCAGGACGATCCGGAGGCCTAAAGTGCACTTGACAGCTCGCGCCGCCGGGACCCCGCCGGTACCCTAAGCGAGGTCGTCGGTCCCTTCGATGAGGACGTGGTGACTTTCCGAGCCGGCGGTCCGGGCCTTGAGATGGGGCACATAGCCGGGGTCTGACATAAATGCCTTGGCCGCCGCCTGTGACGGCCACTCGATCACGATGCGCAGCGCGACGTCCGGCCCCTCGCCTTCGAGGCGCTCGTGGCTCGCCGTCCGCGCGAGGTAGCGGCCGCCGTGCTTGGCGACGAGCGCGTTTGCGGGTCCGAGGTAGTCGGCAACCCAGTCTTGGCGGGTCGGCGTGACGGCGAGCACGGAGTAATAAGTCATGGTCAGCTCCTCAAGTAGCGGTGAATGGATTGGGCCGGGGTCGATTCGCCTCTAGACCTCGCGGATCGCAGATCTCCTCGACATGGCAGACGGGACGATAGGTTGTGACTCGCCCGCTCCCCAGCCCTCTTTACCCAAGAAAATAAGACTAAGTACCTTTCTAAACAAGTACCCACTTTTTTGTTTGTAACGAACAAATTTAACCGCTTTGGCTCCCCAAAGGCGGACGAGCCCCCCGTGGCCCCGGGGAGACGGAGTTGGCCACAATCTGGGGCCAGTCGAGCGCCGGACTCCACCCACGCCGGACCTAGCCGAGCGCCGGGCCCAGCCGAGCGCCAGACCGAGCGAACGCCGGCCTAGCCGAGCGTCTCAGATATAGCCCAGCGCCTCGAGCTGCCGCTCGAACTCCGGATCGAGCACCGCCTCTGCGCCGTCGAGGGCCTGTGCCCGGGCGCGCTGGTCGTCGAGGATCTTCTTCAGAAAGGCCGCCGTCACTGGCCGCGTCGAGGTCAAGTCCTGTTGCTCCCCGGGATCGTTGACCAGGTCAAAAAGCTCGCAGGGCTTGGCTTCGACACAAAGGAGCTTCAGGGGCCATTCGATCCACACCGTCGCTCGGCGACCGTCGAGGTCCAAATCAGCGAAGCCGGGGGCTACGCCTTCCCGCGGCGGCGCGAGCAGGCTTTCTCCGTCGAGGCCCGGCGGCGTCGGCAGCGACAGGTAGTCGAGCAGGGTCGGCAAGACGTCGACATGGCGGGCCGGGCGCTTGGAGCGGACGCCGGCGGGCCCACCCTCCGGCAGGCCCAAGATGAACGGAACCTGCAGCTGCTCCTCGTAAAGCGTCATGCCGTGGCTCCAGCTGCCGTGGTCGTAGAGCTCTTCACCGTGGTCCGAGAGGAACACGATGACCGTGTCTTGGAGCGCCCCGCGGCGCTCGAGCTCGTCGAGCAGCTTTCCGAAGTACTCATCGTTGTGGCGTATCGAGGCGTCGTACGCGAGCCCGAGCTCATGAGCGGTCTGATCGTTCACCTCGAGCAGCTGGTGAAAAAGCGCCTGGACCCACAGGACCGAACCGAAGCCGAGGGGCCCGCCGATGCGGACACCCCGCTCGGCGAGAGCGGCGACGACGTCCGGATCCAGCTCCAGGTCCTGGAGATCGCCTGGCAAAGCGTGGCGAATCACGTAGGGCGCGTGGGGCTCCATGGTGTGCAGATAGAGGAAGAAGGGCCGCTCACGGTCCGCCAGTGGCCCGTCGAGAAGTTTCCAAGCCGCCGCGTTCACGGCTTCGACACCCGCGGGTTCGCCGGGGCCGGAGCCATGGAGCAATTCGAAGCTATCGAAGCCCTGGCCGAGGCCGAATTCCGCCCCGGCGTTGCCGTTGGTTGTCACTCCAGCCGTCCGGTAGCCGTTCGCCGAGAGCATCTCGGCGAGGGTGAGCGCCTGGGTCGGCAGTGCATCTCGCCGCGTCTCGACGCCGTGCCGGCTGGGGCGATACCCGGTGACGATCGACGCCATCGACGCCCGCGTCCAGGAAGACTGGGCATTGGTCTCCTCAAAAAGCACGCCGGAGGCGGCGAAAGCGTCAATCCGCGGACTCACCGGTCCCGCGGCAGGTTCATAGCCATAGCATCCGAGCCGGTCCGCCCGCAGGGTGTCGATGACGTAGAGCAGCACGTTCGGTCGACGGCCCGCATCAAGGGGTACCCGCTTCACCTCCGCGAGCCACGGCTCCGCGGGAACGGCCGTCGTCTCGAGGGGCGCGGCGAGGCGGGGTTTGCGCAGGATCACCGCCGCGTCGACGCGATTGGCGTGGGCCGCCGTGAGCGAGAGCCGGACGAGGCCGCTGAGCGTCCCGAGATCGAGGGCCCCCGGACTCTCCTGCGGCCCGAGCTCGACATTCGTCGAGACGCCGTCGTCACTCTCTACCCGCACGCGCAGCATTGCGCCGCGCGGCGCTTCCAGCGCATCGAAGGCGAGTGTCGCCGCGCCGTCGAGGCGTATGAAGAAGTCCTGTCGACTCGCCAAAGGCAGACGGAGGGTCTCGCCGTCGAGACTCGGCAACCCGGCCTGGGTCTCGGAAAGCTCGAAATAGTCCCAGGCCGCGCTGATCGGCGGTCCGTCGGTGGACCGGCGGATGACCTCGGGCGTCAAGGTGATGCGGTTGCGCCCCGGGCGGAAAGCGTCGCCTGGCAGCCGGACGGAGGACTCTTCTAGCCCAGGCGGCATGCGGAATCGCTCGACCTCTTGCCCGTTGACCGCGACCGAGATGCGCTGCTTCTTGCCCTCACCCCCACGGTATGGCCAACCACGCGCCGCCAGGCGAAGGTCCCTCGGCGCCACGATGTCGACCTCGAAGCTCGAAGAGCCCCCCTGGGCCCATACGAAGGTGGTGCCGTCTTCCAGGACCTCCGCGCTCAGCCAGCCGTCGCCGAGTGAAGCATCGGCCTCCGGCGTCCCGAGGTCCAAACGACCGGTTTCCACATAGGCCTGGCGATCGACGGCGGCGCGGTCAAGGGCCCGGGCTTCGAGATCGGCGGGGGGCGCCGGCAGCGGCGGCGGCGCAGCGGGGCCGCAGCCAGAAACCGCGACGAGGCCCGAGACAACGATGCACCGGAGGAGGAAGGAGCGAATCCACGACAGAGCGGCGGTGTCCATGGGCGAAGCATAGCGAAGATAGGAGGGGTTCGCGCCCGGGTGTGGACGAGGTGCCGGCCCCGCGGGCTGGCGCCGCCAAGACCGCCGACGATTCCTAGTCGGTCCGCAGAGAGTGCGGTATCCTGGCCTTTTACGTTATGCCGCATGAATTTCCCGCTCGTATCGGCCCGTACGCCGTCAAGCGCCGCCTAGGCGCTGGCGCCATGGGCGTCGTTCTCCTCGCCCGCGACGTCCGCCTCGGCCGCTCCGTCGCGCTGAAGGCCCTGCCCGCGCGGGTCGCCCAGGACGCCGCCCAGCTGGCGCGTTTCAAACGGGAAGCGCGCCTGCTCGCGGCCCTCCACCACCCCAATATCGCCTCCCTCCACGGCTTCGAAGAGCACGAGGATCGCCCCTACCTGGCGATGGAATATGTCGAAGGGGAAACGCTGCGGACGATTCTGGCCCGCGGCGCCCTCGACCTGGACCAGGCGATCGAGCTCGGGATCCAGATCGCCTGCGGTCTGGCTGCGGCCCACGACGCCGGCATCATCCACCGGGACCTCAAACCGAGCAATGTCATGGTCACGCCCGACGGCCGCGCCAAGCTGGTCGACTTCGGGCTCGCCAAGGACGTCCAATCCGCCCGGGGCGCTAACGACGACGCCTCCGGCTCAGAATCCCCGACCCGCTCGAACAGCGCCCCCGGCGCGCCGTCCCCGTCGAAACACGGAGGCGACACGACGACCGCCCTCGCTTCGGATTCGGACGCCCTGGGCTCGGCGGATACGACGCCGGGGGCGATCATCGGCACCGCCGCCTATATGAGCCCGGAGCAGGCCCGCGGGCGCCCCCTCGATCGTCGGACGGACGTCTGGGCCTTCGGCTGCGTGCTCTTCGAATGCCTCACGGGCGAGCGCGTTTTCCCCGGGGTCCACCTTTCCGCGACCCTGCTGGCGGTGCTCGAGCGCGAGCCCGACTGGTCGAAGCTCCCCGCCACCACGCCCCCCGCCCTCCGCCGCCTCCTCGAGCGCTGCCTGCGCAAGGCCCCCCGGCGACGACTGCGGGACCTCGGCGACGTCGAGCTGCTGCTCAGCGAGCTCAACGACTCGGCGCCGATCCCTTCTAGCGGCGACCAGCCCACGGAGAAGGCAGGGTGGCCGCGGGGGCGACGGGCCACCTGGCCGCGCCTGCTCATCGCCCTCCTCGCCGGAGCCCTGCTCGGGCTGGCTTTCGACGGCGGCTGGCTGCTCGAAAGGGACGACGCCGAAGGATCGACGGGCGTGCGTCTCTCGGCCCACTTACCGTCAGAGACGATCCTCCAAACCGGCCCCGTCAATTCGATCGCCTTTACCCCCGACGGCCGGGCTTTGGTGGCCGCAGTGCGTCACGTCGACGAGACGTCTCGCACCCAGCTCGTCCACCGCTCCCTCGACGACTTTTCCGTCCGGCCCCTCGACGGCTCCGAGGGGGCCCAGGGGCCTTTTGTATCGCCCGACGGCGCCTGGGTCGCTTTCACGGTGCCATCGGAAAGCGTGCTCAAGAAGGTCTCCACCACCGGCGGCGCCGCCATCCCCCTCGGAGCCCTCGATCCGACGGCGAGGGGCGGCACCTGGCTCGGCAACGGCACCTTGATCGTCGGCGGCGGATACGCCAAAGGTCTGCTTCAGATCGCGGAGGACGGCGGCGCATGGGAGCCCCTGACCACGCCGGATCGCAAGGGCGGCGAGAAGACCCATCGCTTCCCCTTCGCCCTACCCGGCGACCGGTGGGTTGTTTTCACCGTCTCAGGCTCCGAGCTCGACTCCTTCGACGAGGCGCGCATCGACATCCTCGACCTCGAAACCCATGAACGCCGCCCGCTCATCGAAGGCGGCAGCAACCCGCGATGGTCGCCGGACGGCCAGCTGGTCTTCGTGCGCCGCGGCGGTTTGTCGGCGATCCCCGTCGACTTAGGAACCGGCCAGGCCACCGGCCCGCCGAGGGTGGTCCTCGAGGGCGTGATCTCCTCCCCGTGGGACGGCACCGGCCAATTCGACATCAGCCCGGACGGCCACCTCGCCTTCGCGCCGGGAGGCCATCGGGGCGTTGAGAAACGCCTCGTGCGGATCGACCGCGGCGGCCAACGCCGGCCGATGCCCCTCGACCCCGCCGGCTACGAAGCGGTCCGGATCTCCCCCGACGGCCAATTCGCCGTGATCCAGCTACAGTCGGCCTCCACCGACCTGTGGCTGCTCGAACGGGGTCGGGGCGCCCTGAGCCGACTCACCCAGTCCTGGGACAATACGCACCCCGTCTGGTCTCCAGACGGCGGCGCGATCGCCTTTGCGTCAACCTACGGCGGTCGCGAGGTTGGCCTGACCACCATCGAACTCGATAGCGGCACGTTGCGCAGCCTCGGAGGCCCCGCGGTCGCCCGCCCCCTGGCTTACTCGCCCGACGGCGAGTGGCTGCTGGCCGAGGTCCCTGACGACCGCCAGCTCACGGACATCGTCGCCGTCGCCGTCGACCACGGTGAAACCCGCGCCGTCGCCGCCACCGCGGCCCGCGAGACCGCCGCCGCATTCTCTCCGGACGGCGGGTACATCGCCTACGCGTCTGACCTCTCCGGGCAGTCAGAAGTCTACGTTGAAGCCTTCCTTCGTCCGTCGCGTCGGCTGAAGGTCTCGATGAATGGCGGCACGGATCCGGTCTGGCGCCCGGAAGGAGAGTCCCTCGTCTACCGCTCGGGCAGCACTTTCTTCGAGGTTGCGCTCGACGCCGACGCAGGTCGGGTAGCGCCGCCGCAGGAGATCACCACCGTCGCATTCGCCGAGATGGACTCCACCGGCCGAGCCTTCGACCTCAGCCCCGGCGGGGACCTCGTCGTGCCGGTCCTCGAGCGTCAGCCGGAGCCTGTTCACGAAATCCGAATGATCTTCTACTGGGCCGCCGGCCTCCGGGACGGCGCCTAGCCGGACGACCGGCGACGGCCCGCTGTGTCGCGGGGCCGCTTGCGGCTGCCGTGCTTGAGATAGACCCGAGCGGCTTCCTCCTTCGCGTGGGCTGTCTTACGGACGGCAAAAATACGCTCTCTGGCGGCCCGGTAAGCCTCCCGATGGTCGACGATCGGCGCCGGATAGTCCGTTCCGATTCGGCAGCTCGCCATCTGCTGGGTTAGCTCGGGCATGGTGTGGGGCTCGGGGAGATACTTCTCCGGCACGGCCTCCAGCTCGGGCACCCAGCGCCGAATGAAAAGCCCCTGCGGATCCTGGTCTTTCACCTGCTTCGCCGGCGAATAGACCCGCACCGTATTGATACCCGTCACCCCGGACTGCATCTGAAACTGGCTGTAGTGAATGCCGGGCTCGAAGTCGAGAAACTGGCGGGCGAGGTAGATCGCGGGCTGCCGCCAGTGTTGCCACAGGTGGTACGACGAAAACGACGCGAGCATGGCGCGCATGCGGAAGTTGATCCATCCCGTCCGGTGCAGGCAGCGCATGCAGGCGTCCACCATGGGATAGCCCGTTTGCCCGTCTTTCCAGGCGGCGAAGCGCTCCGGATCCGGCTCGAGCGGGCGCAATGCATCAAAGGCTCTATTCATATTGCGGAATTCGATCGCCGGTTCGTCTTCGAGCTTCTGCATGAAGTGACAGTGCCAGCGCAGTCGCGAAAGAAAGCTCGAGATCGAGCCGCCCCAACGCTTCGTCACCTCATCGGTCGGCCCGGCTTTCAGCTCGTCCCGACGGGCGCGGGCCGTTTGGTAGACCTGGCGCAGCGACAAGGAGCCGAAGGCGAGGTGAGGACTCAGCCGCGAGCAGCCGTTCCAGCCCTCGACCGGACTCGACATCTCCGCCCGGTAGTTCTCCCCGCGCTCCCACAGAAAGCTCCGCAGAACCCGCTGCGCCCGTTCTTCGCCGCCGGATTGGGCCTTGTCC
>JBCDKB010000332.1:0-10001 GCA_038747035.1 Acidobacteriota bacterium
CGAGGCGGACCTCGGCGACGCCGAAGAAGCGGTGCAGCGGGTTCTCGACCAGGTCGAGGTTTTGGATCCTTTGCAGCGGGATATTGCGTTCGGTGCGCGTAAAGAGTCCGTGGCGAATCTCGAGCTCATCGCCTTCGAGCGTGAAGCTAAAGGTCCACAGGCGGACCAGCGACGCCAGCACAGCCGGCACGATAAGCAGGAAGATCCAGGTCGAGAACACACCCGGCGCGGCGACGGCGCTCGCCACCAGCGGAATCACCAGCTGGCGGACGGTCCCCAGGAGTAAGAAGAACAGCGAGATCGGCGGCAGGCGTCCGTGAAGCGTCGGGCCTCCGGCGGACCCTACGGTCGGCGTCGCGGCGATCGGCGCGGATTCTCCCGGCGCCGTCGCGGACGGCGGCGCCATTTCCGGAGCGGTCGCCCCCGGCGCCGACGCGGGCGGTTCTGCCGTCGGTGGCGAGACGGGCCCGATCCCGGGCTCTTGGGGGGCGTCCACCGGTTCCTTCAGACGGCGTCGTCGTGGCGGGTTTCGTCGATCAGCAGGTCGCGGATCGCCACCGCCGTCTCGTGGGCGAGGCCGCCGAGGGGGACCGCCGCGAATTGCGTGCCCGCCGTGTGCACGATCAGCGTGCCGAGTCCGAAGTGGCGCTCGACCGGGCCTTGGGTGACGTCGGTGTGCTGCACGCGGGACCTCGGCACCCACGCCACCGACTTCCACCACACCCCGCGTCGAATCACCAGCGACTTGGCGTCAACCCGGTAGGCGACGTGCCGATAGCGGAGCGGCGGCCAAAACCACGCCCGGGCCCCCAAGAGGCCGGCGGCGAGCAGCCACAGCGCCGGCGCCCAGAGTCTAGAGAAGTCGCCGATCCAGAGGCCGATGGCCACCGGCAGCGCCAGCGCCGAGAGGATACCGGCGGTGAGGAAGAGCCGAAGTCGGTGGGCTTGGATCGAGCGCGGATCAAGGGGATGGTCGACATCGAGCCTCGCCCCCGGAACAGTCCAGGGCTCAACCGCTGGGGGCTGAGCCGACGGCATGGGCTGGGTCGGCTGAACGGGCTGGGTCGGCTGAACGGGCTGGACAGCCTGGATCGGCTGGGGCGCGGCGGCCGGCACCGCGGCGATTAGAACCGAAGCCTCCGGCGGCTCTTCCGGACGGTCGGTGACTGGACCGGGGGCCGCCGGCACCGGTGGCGGAGGCGGGCCCGGGGGACGGGAGCTTTGGTCATCCACGGCGAGTGTCGTCCACGGTGGGTTTGGATGCAGCAGGTTTGCTTACAGCTGGTTTGGTCACCGAGAGTGTTGACCGTCCCGGTCCGGCGCTGGGGAGGGTGACCCAAAAGGTGCTTCCGGCGCCCACCTTCGATTCCACGGCGACCTGGCCGCCCATGGCCTCGCTGAGTCGTTTGACCAAGGCCAGGCCGAGGCCGGGGCCGCGCTGGGCCGGTCCGTGGCCCCGGTAGAACATGTCGAAAATACGGTCGTGCTCGCCGCGCGGGATGCCCGGGCCGCGGTCGCGCACGAGGATCGCCACCTTGTCCTCGCCCCGCGCCGTCCAGCCGACGTCGATCTCCACGGCGCCGCGGGCGTCGAATTGGATCGCGTTCGTCAAGAGCTGATGCAGGATCTGGCGCAGCGCCGCCGGCTGACACCAAAGCTGGGGAAAGTCGGCGGCGACGGTGAAAGACAGCTCCCGCGTCGGCTCGCCGGAGCGAAGCTCGTGGGCGAGCTCCTCGACCAGCTGTCCCGGATCCACCGCGGCGGGCCTTCGATCGGCCCCGCGGGCTTCGGCGATCGCCGCGAGTCCGTCGAGGAAGCGGTCGGAAAAGTTGAGATTCGACTCGAAGCGCTCGAGATAGGTTTCGAGATCCGTCGGCGGCGCGGCGGAGGCCCGCAGCATCTGCACCAGGCCGCGGGCGCCGAAAATAGGCGAGCGCATTTCGTGGGCGACGGTACCGATCAGCGTCTCTAGCTCCCGGTGGGCCTGGCGCACTTCGGCTTCGGCCTGGCGGCGGGCGGTCATATCGCGGACGATCAGCGACGCTTCCATCTCGGCGTCGTCCAGCTCCAGGAGCGAAATCGACAAGGACACCGCCACCGCCGAGCCGTCGCGCCGGTGGTGCACCGTTTCATAGTGCTCAAAGCGCTCGCCGGCAGCCAAGCGTTCCAGAATGCGCGGCAGCTCGCCGGCGCCTTCGGCGTCGGTCAAGAGATCCAGGGACTGGCCGACGGCTTCATCCGGGCGGTAGCCATAGAGGGTGCGCGCCGCCGGATTCCAGTGGCGGATCACACCGGCGAGGTCACAGCCGATGATGGCGTCGTGGGATGACTCGATAATCGCTTGCAGGCGGCGGGTCTGGGCGGTCGCTGGGACACTCATCGCAAAAGGTCGCACTCAAAAAGGTGGCGGCGGGGAAGGGAACTGGCGAGGGAAAGCGGCGGGACGCACCGCCTTTTCCGCGGAGCGCGTCGAAAGCGTATCCCATCCGACGCGGCCCGCCGTGACAAGATCACGGTCTTCCGAATGACAGCGTCCGCCGCCGACGGGCTCCGGACACACCGGTCCTCACGGCGCACTACGGCCGAGGACCCCAGAGATTCAGCCTGCGGCTAAGTTTTAGGCGGCCAGGTTTTAAGACGGAGAAGCGCAAGATGTCGACGTTCCAAGACAAAGTGGTGGTGATAAGCGGCGCGTCGTCCGGTCTCGGGGCGGAAATGGCGCGCCAGCTCTACGCGCGCGGCGCCAAGGTCGGACTGCTGGCTCGCCGGGAAGAGCGCCTGCGGGAGCTCCACGAAGAGCTCGGCGGCGACGACCGGGTGGACTACGAAGCCGCCGATGTGACCGACGGCGTCGGCCTGGAGCGCGCCCTCAATCGACTGCGCGAACGCCTCGGCGGCCTCGACGTGCTGGTCGCCAACGCCGGTTACGGGCGGCCGGAGTCGCCGCACAAATTCAAGCCGGGCACCGGCATCCAGATGTACGACACCAATCTCTTCGGCATGCTGCGCATGATCGATTGGGCCCTGCCGGATTTTCTTGAAAAAGGCAGCGGTCATATCGTCGGCGTGGCGTCGCTGGCGTCGTACCAGGGCATGCCCAATTCGCCGGCGTACTGCGGCTCGAAGGCCGCCATGCGCGTCCACTTGCAGAGCCTCCGCCTGTCGCTGCGCCCCTACGGCATCGCGGTCACCACGATCTGCCCGGGGTTCGTCGAGAGCGAGTTGACGGCGGAGAACAAATTTCCGATGCCCTTCATGTGGAAGACCGAGCGGGCCGTGCGCCTGATGGTCGACGCCATCGAAGCGCAGCGCGGGGAAGTGACTTTCCCGTGGCAGATGCGCTTGATCCTCGGCTTCATCAACCGTCTTCTTCCGACTCGCCTCACCGAATGGGTGCTCGGCCGCGGCACGCCGAAGAAGCGCCCCCTCGACCTCCGTCCCGAGTCGTGATCGTCGAGACCGAGCGCCTGCGGCTCCGCCGAATCACCCCGCTCGACGCCCCCTTCATGGTCGACCTGCTCAACGAGCCGGCCTGGCTGCGCTTCATCGGCGACCGCGGGGTGCGAAACGCCGCCGACGCCCGCGCCTACCTCGAGAAAAGCTACCTCGCCGGCTACGCCCGGGACGGCTTCAGCATGTTCCTGGTCGAGCGCCTCGCCGACGGCGCGCCCCTCGGCGTCTGCGGACTCATGCGCCGCGACACGCTCGACGACGTCGACCTCGGCTTCGGCTTCAAGGCCGACCACCGCCGCCACGGCTACGCCCACGAAGCGGCCCTGGCGATGCTTGAATGGGGACACGAGACGCTGGGTCTTCGGCGGATCATCGCCATCACCGACCCTGAGAACGTCGCGTCGATGGCGCTGCTCGAAAAGCTCGGCTTCGTTGACGAAGGGGACCTGGAACTGTCGGGCGATGCGGTGCCGGTCCGTCTCTTCGGCTGGGCGTCGACACCGGGCTGATCCAACAAGGGCCGAGGCATTCGCGAGCTCTGCGAATCGGCATTCTTGGAGCTCAGCGAATAGTGGAGAGCAGACGCTGAGTTGTAATTGGCCGATCGGCCAGTTAATATCGAGGCGTCATAAGGCGGCCGACCGCCACTCCATCCATCGAAAATCGGACCCCCCGCCATGCCCATCACCCTCGGTCAACATCCGGCCCCCGAGTCGTCCCCCGACAGCCAGAGCGCCGAAGACGCGCCGCGTCGGCGGGACCCGGAGGCCACCCGGCGCGCCTTGCTCGACGCCGCGGAGGAGCTCTTCACCCTCCAAGGACCGTCGGCGACGTCGCTCGCCCAAGTGGCGAAAAAAGCCGGCGTCACGAAGAGCCTGATTCATCATCACTTCGGGTCCAAAGAAGAGCTCTGGACCGAAGTCCAAGAGCGCTACTTCAGCGAGTATTTCGAAGCGCAGAAGGCGATGATCCAGAGCTCGGAGTCCACCGAGAGCCTGCTCCGCGACTCGCTCGTGACCTATTTCCGCTTCCTCCAAACGCACCCAGAGTCTGTCCGTTTTTTGACGTGGACCTTCGCGGCGAAGGACGACGACCACTGCCCCACCAAACACGAAGAAGAGCTCTTCGAGTTGGGCATTGCGCGCATCCGGGAATCGCAGGCCAAGGGTGAGATCCGCGCCGACCTCGAGCCTTTCTTCATCATCAAGACCCTCATTTCCCTGCCCTTCGCGTGGTTTCAGACCCACGACGAAACGCTGGCCTTGCTCGACGGCGACGTCGAGCCTCAGGCCCTCGATGACCTCTACCTTCGGGACATGGTGGAAATCTTCCTCCACGGCGTTCGACCCGCCGACGTGGCGAAGGAAGAAGCCGGGGGCGGCGATCCCGAGAAATAGTCGAAACCAAAATACGCCACTTGGCGTACTAGCTATTGACCGGTCGGTCAGTTCATCATCTGGTCGGCCGGTTTGCCACCGAGTTTCATAACCACGCTTCGCACTGCACCCTTCGCATCAGCTACCCCCCAGGGAGCACACCGTGAGTTTTAAATATCGCAACCTCCTCATCGGCGCCGCCACCTTCGCGGGCGCTTTCTATATCGCCGCCGCGTCCGAACCGGCGCTCAACACCGAAGCGGCCGACCGCAGCTCCAAGCGGGTGAAGGTCGCCGAGGTCTCGACCGCCGAGAGCCGACGCGACCTGCGTTTCTCCGGCGTCACCCGCGCCGCCCAGCGAGCCCGTTTGGCTTTCGCCCTCGGCGGCCGAATCACCGAGCGCACGGTCGACGTCGGCGACCGCGTTAGCGCCGGCCAAGTGGTCGCCCGCCTCGACGATCTCGAGTTGCGCAACGCCATCGCCGGCGCCCGTGGATCGCTCGCCGAGCTCCAGGCCCGCCGCGCCCAGTCCGAGCGTGACGTGGAGCGCGCCGAGCGGCTGCTCGCCGCCAAGGCCGCGACGGGTGAAGAGGTGGAGAAGACCCGCGCCGGCCTCGCGGCGCTCGACGCCGCGATCTCAGCCGCCGAAGCGCAGGTGCGCGAGACCGAACGTCTGCTCAAGGAAACGCGCCTCGAAGCGCCCTTCGCCGGCGTGGTGACCGAAGTGCATTTCGAGCCCGGTGAAGTCACCAACCCCGGCAGCTCGGTCGTGGCGCTCTCGGGCGACGGCGACGTGGAGCTCGAGGTGGAAGTCCCCGAGTCGGTGGCGCCGCGCATCGCCCGCGGCGATCAGGTCGGCGTCACCGTGCCGCACCACGGATCCGGACCCGTGGATGGCACGGTGACGTCGGTCGGCCGCGCCGCCGCTGGACCCGGCAGCCTCTTCCCCGTGGTCGTCAAGATCGCCGACGGGGCCAACGTCGGCGTCGGCGTGACGGCTGAGCTCGCCCTCCGCCTCGAAAGCGGTGCTTCCCTCTCCGTGCCGGTGGAAGCCGTGGTGAATCCCGGCGGTCGACGTCCGGCGCTCTTCGCGGTCCGCGACAACCAGGCGAGGAAAATCTTCGTGGAAGTCGGAGCGCTCGACGGCGACCGTGTGATCGTGCAGGGCGAGCTCACGGCCGGTGACCTGGTGGTCGTCGGCGGTCAGCGCGGACTGCTCGACGGCGAACCGGTCGTGACGGTGTCCGAGGCGGGCGGACAATGAGCTTCCTCAACGCCCTCCTGAGCCGGCGCCGCTTGGTGCTGGCCACCACAGCCCTGCTCGCTTTCGCCGGCTTCAGCGCCTGGACCACCATGCCGCGGGAAGAGGACCCCCAATTCCCGGAGCGCGAGGGCCTGCTGATCACCATCTTCCCCGGCGCCGACGCCCTCACGGTGGAACGCCTGGTGGTGGAGCCGGTCGAGGAGTACCTGGCGGAGATCGAAGACATCAATGAGGTCGAGTCGACGGCCCGCGCCGGCGTCGCGATCCAGAATATCGAGCTCAAAGACCAGATCTACGACACCCAGGAAGTCTGGGACGAAGTGCGGGAAGCCATCGACGAGGCTCGACGGGACTTCCCGGCCGGCGTGCTCGAGCCGGATCTCGACACCGACCTGATCTCCCAGGACGCCGTGGTCTATGCCCTTTCGGGCAGCGCCGATCCGCTGGTGCTGCTCGACGCCGCCGAGCGCTTGAAGCGCGAGCTGCTCTCCGTGGCCGAGGTGAAGCGGGTCAATGTCATCGCCGACCCCGGTGAGCAGGTGGTCATCGAATATGACGACGCCACCGCCCGCCGCCTCGGCCTGGACGCCCGGGCTTTGGGCGCGCAGCTCTCCTCCCGCAGCCTGATCGTGCCGGGTGGCTTGATCCACGTCGGCGAAAAGACCGCGAGCCTGCGCCCGCAGACCGACTTCCGCTCCCTCGAAGAGATCCGCGCCACGCAGATCCTGCTGCCGTCCGGCAGCGCCGTGCCGCTCGGCGAGCTGGCCCGCGTCCGCCTCGGCCCCGAAGAGCCGGCCTCCGAGCGCATGCGCTGGAACGGCGAGCCGGCCCTGGCGATCGGCGTGGTGCCCCAAGACGGCCTCGACAGCGTGCGCTTCGGCGAGACCCTGCGCGCCTTGATGGCCGAGATCGTGCCGGAAGTGGCGCCGGTGCAGGTGGAAGAGATCGTCTTCCAGCCCGACCTGGTCGAGAGTCGCCTCTCCGAGCTCACCGGCTCCCTGCAGCTGGGTATGTTGATCGTCGCGGGCATCCTCTTCCTGGTCATGGGGCCGCGCCTCGGCCTGGTGGTCACCCTGGTGGTGCCCCTCGTGGCCTTCGGCACCATCGCCATCTTCGCCGCCGGCGGCGGCATCCTGCACCAGATCTCGATCTCGGCCCTGGTCATCGCCCTCGGCATGCTGGTCGATAACGCCATCGTCATGGCGGAAAACATCCAATACCGCATCGACCAGGGGGCGCCCGCCCACCTGGCGGCCGTCGAGTCGGTGAAGGAGCTGGCGGTACCGCTGGGGACCGCCACCGGCACCACCCTCGCGGCCTTCGTGCCGATGCTGATCTCGCAGGGCAGCACCGCGGATTTCACGCGCTCTATCCCGGTGGTGATCATGACCGCCCTGGCGGTGAGCTACGTCTTCGCCGTCACGGTGACGCCGGTGCTCTCGGAGCTGCTGCTCAAGAAGGCGAAAGCTCCGGAGCAAGCGTCGGACCTCGACAAGTCGCGGCGGGGCCCCGCCCGGCGCCTGGCGGGCCTCGCCGTCAGCCGGTCCGGTTGGGTGCTGGTCGGCGCGGTGGTGCTGCTTAGCGCGACGGTTTTCGCGTCGCGCTGGCTCGACCTGAAGTTCTTCCCGCCCGCCGACCGGCTGAGCGCGATCATCGAGCTCGAGATGCCGGAAGGCACCCACCTCGAGAGGACCGACGCCGCCGCCCAGCAGCTCGAGCGGGCCATGCTCGAACGCGGCGATATGCGAACGGTGTCGGCCTACGTCGGCCGAAACGGCCCGAAGTTTTACTACAACCTGCTCGGGCAGCTGAATAGCCCGCACCGCGCCATGATCATCGGCGAAGCGACGACCGTCGACGCCATCGAGCCGACCCTGGAGTGGGCCCGCGAGTACGTCCGCCTCGAGCTGCCGGAGGCCTCCGTGGTCGCCCGCCGCCTTGAGCAAGGGCCGCCGATCAGCGCGCCCGTGGCGCTGCGGGTGATGGGCCAAGACCTCGAAGACATGGAGGTCGTCGCCGACGAGCTGCTCGGCGCCCTCAAGGCGATCGAGGGCACCCGCGACGTGCGCCACGACCTCGGCCTCGGCGTGCCGACCGTGCGCTTCGAGATCGACGACGCGGCCGCGGCGCGCTACGGCGTCAGCCGGGTCGACGTCGCCCAGGCGCTCTACGGTCGCACCCTCGGCCTCGAGATCGGCCAGTACCGCGTCGGTGAAGATCCGGTGCCGATTCTAGTGCGCTCGAGCGACGGCGAGCAGCTGCCCGCCTCCGCCCTGGCGACCGTCGACGTCGCGCGCCCCGGCGGCGACCCGGTGCCGCTCGACCAGCTGGCGCGGGCCGAGGTCGAGTGGCTGCCGGCGGCGATCTACCACAAGGATCGCACCCGCGTGGTGACGGTCGAGGCGCAGGTGGCGGACGGCCAAACGGTCTACAACGTGCTCGAAGCCCTGCAGCCGACCCTCGACGCCCTCGAGTTTCCGCCGGGCGTGCGCCTCGAGCTCGGCGGTGAGCTCGAGGAGTCCGGCAAAGCCAACGAGGCGATCGCCAGCAAGATGCCCCTGGGTCTGCTGCTGCTGCTCTTCTTCCTGCTGCTCGAATTCAACTCGTTCCGTCGGGTCGGTATCGTGCTGATGACGGTGCCGCTGGCGGCGGTGGGCGTGGTGCCCGGTCTGATTCTGTCCGGCAATCCGTTCGGCTTCATGTCGATGCTCGGCGTCATTTCGCTGATCGGCATCGTGGTGAATAACGCGATCGTGCTGCTTGACGTCATCGAGCGCCGCCGGGAAGCCGGCGCCTCCATCGACGAAGCGCTGGTGGACGCCGTCGAGCGACGCACGCGGCCCATTCTGCTGACCATGGCGACCACCGTCGCCGGTCTAACGCCGCTCGCCTTCGCCGGCGCCACCCTGTGGCCGCCGCTCGCCTGGGCGATGATCTCGGGCCTGATGGCGTCGACGGTCCTGACGCTGATGGTGATCCCGGCGCTCTACAAGCTCTTCTTCACGCGCCCCAGCCTCGAAGGTCTCGGCTTCAGGGGCGCGCGCTCCGCGGCCGCCGCCGCGTCGATGGCGGTCGTGCTGCTGGGCGGGCTGCTCATCGCCGACGCCGCCGGCGCGGAGACGGTGTCCTCTCCGGCAGCGGCTGACCGAACCGCCGAATCCCTGAGCCTCGACGCCGCCATGGCGCTCGCCGTCGACCGGCCGGCGTCGGCCGCGGCGGCGCTCCGGGCCGAAGGCGCGTCGTCGAGCGCGCTGGCCGCCGGCCGCTCGGCGCGGCTGCCGGTCATCGGCGTCGCAGCCGATGTTACCCGCCGCGACCGGGACTTCGGCTTCGAGACGCCCCTCGGCGACTTCACCCTCGGCGAGCGCACCAGCTACTCGGCGACGCTCCAGGTGACCCAGCCGCTCTACGTGCCGTCGACCCGCCGCACCGCCGACGCCGCCCTCGAGCAGGCCGACGCGGCCGAGCTCGTCGCCGGCCGCACGCGCCAGGAGCTCGCCGCCGGCGCCGCCCAGGCGTGGCTGGGGGTCCTGCGCATCGACGCCGCGGCGCGTTCGACCGAAGCGTTCATAGAAAGCCTCGAAGCGCGCCTGGTCGAGATGGAGGCGCGGGTCGACGCCGGCCGCGTCCTCGAAGCCGACGCGCTCAAGATCCGCCTCGACCTCGAGTCCGCCGAGCTCGACCGCTCTCGCCTCGCCGAGAATCGGCGCGTCGCCCCTCGCCGAGCTCGGCCGGGCCGTCAACGCCGAGCCGGGCGCATCGCCCGAGCCGTCGTGGGACGGCGACTTCGAGCGCGCCGGCGCCGGATCAGACCTCAAAGCGGACGTCGTCGAGCAGGCCCGGGCCCACCGCGCCGATCTCCAGGCGCTGCGCGCCAGCGTCCGCGCGGCCCAGCTCCAGGTGAAAGC
>JBCDKB010000333.1:0-9999 GCA_038747035.1 Acidobacteriota bacterium
CGGCGACGACAGCGCCGACGTCGTCTGGGCCACCGCCGCCGCGCACCACTCCTGGGATCTGGCCCACACGTTTCGCGAAGCGGCCCGCGTCCTCAAGCCGGGCGGCCGCCTCTATATGTGCTGCGAACCGATGCCGTCTTGGCTCCGGTGGCCCCTCGGCCTGGCGGTGGGAGATGCCGAGCGCGACCTGGGCATCCATGAGACCTGGGTCCCGAGGTGGCGCTGGCGGAAGTTGGCTCGGGCAGCGGGCTTCCGCGCCCAGCTCCTCTTCCCGACATTCGACCGCGCCGGGCTCGAAGAGCGACTCCGGTCCCGGTCGGTCCCGTCGTTCCTGATTCCGCTGGTCCTGCCGGGCCTCCGCCCGGTGCTCCGAACGCTTCAAGTGTCGATCCACCTCGTCGGCACCTTCGAGCGGAGCTAGGCCCCGTCTGACAATTCCCTTCCACCCTCTTCGGTCTCTCGCGGCGCCGGCTGCGTTGCGCCTCCTCGAAAAAGCTGGGCTATTCCTGCGTCAGCGCGCCTTGCCAGCACCACGAGATCCTCGAAGACTTCTGGAAGGTTCTTGTCAACCGGGTCACTAATCCAAGTCAAAGCTCGCGCCGATTCTCCAAGATCGGCCGCCAAATCCGTTCCGCGAGATCGGCGAACTCAGAGTCCGCCAAAGGGTCTCCGCCGCGGAACGCGAGACGGACATAGGGGTCGTCGGATTCGGGGCTCGGACGCTCGGTCTGGGGCGGCCCCTCCTTGCCCTCAAAGACCGCACGTGCGACGTCGATCGGCGGCCGACCGCCCCGGCGCCGGGGATCGAGCAATGCCCACTGGTGCTCCGCAAAGGCCATCGATGCCGCGCCGAAATAGGGGAGGGGTCGACGGCGCCCCGCGGCGAAAAGCTCGACGAGGCGGGTCAAGTGTTCCGACGGATTCGCCGGCGACGCCACCGTCCACCCGCCGTCGCGACCGATCAGCTGGGCGGGCGTCTTTTCGCCCGACTGGAGCGCCCAGGCGAGGCGCTCGATCCACAGCACCATCCAATCCTGCGGCCGCAGCTGGCCGCACCGGAAGCGGAGCAGCCCGAGGTCGGTCATGCGATCTAGGTGACAGACGAGGCGACGCCCGGCGATCGGGAGCTCGAAGGAAAGTCGCGGACGGCGCCGATGCTCCGGAATCTGGGACAAGAAATTTTCGATCTCCCGCGTGACCATGCCGAGCGTCGCATCCCCCAACGAGCCCGGGGGCAGGTCGCCCCGGGCCCGCAGGTAGCGGGCTTCGTCCTCCGGGTCGGCGGCCTGACCGGTAGATCGCCCGTGGAGGCGTCGATCCAGGAGCCACTCGCGCACCGGCCAGCCCTCGAGGCCCCGGAGCGCGAAGGGTTCCGCGTCGCGGTCCCCTGGGGCTTCCGAAGTGAGCGCGAGCCCCAATCCCTTCTCAATAAAGTCTTGACTCGGTGAACGCCAAAAGCGAATCAACTCCTGGAGGTCGATGGTCTCGCCGATCTCCGCTTTCTCCGGCACCAACTCGCCGTCGAGGAGGCGCGGCTCCAGCGCCCGCTCACCGGCCAGGGACTGCGCCAGCGCCGCCGCCTCGCGGCCGTAGGTGCGAAGAGACGGGTCGCGGAAATAGCCGACGCTCCACGGTTGAAGCGGATGGGCCGTCACCAGACGCTCCCGCGCCGGGCCGTCACCGTCGGACGGGCGGAAGTTGCGATCGATATAGTCCAAGAGCTCGCCCAGAACCGCGGACGCTTGCCGTTCGGTTCCGTCCTGCTGGGAACGCCCGATGTGACTCAAAATCAGCCGTTCTTGGGTCGCCAGCAGGGTCTCGAGGAAGAGATAGCGGTCGTCATCACGGACCGATCGATCCCCCGGCGCGGGTTCCCGAGCCATCAGATCAAAACCGGGGCGCCGGTCCCGCCGCGGAAAGACGCCGGCGTCCAAGCCCGCGATGGCGACGACGCGGAAAGGGATCGTCCGCATCGGTCGGAGGGCGCAGAACGTCATCTGGCCGTTGAGGAAGCCGCTGCCGAAACCGTCGAGACGGAGCTGCTCCTCTAGATACTCCCGCACCACGCTGAGGGACAGCTCGACGCGGGCGTCGATGCGGTCCGCGGTTTCCCCCATCGTCGCCGCCGCATCCCGCACGAGCTGGAGCCCGCGCTCTTCGTCTTCGCCGTCCGCCAGTAAAAAGCTGTCGACCAGCTCACCCACGACGTCGCCCCAGGCTTCGAGCGTGCGCCGTCCGGCGAGCCCGCGGAGCGCGGTTTCGAGGGTCGACAGGAAGTCGACAAAGGCTCCGAGTCGCTGGGCGTCGCCGGCGGTGTCGCCGGCCGCCGGGACGACACCTTCGACCAGCGCGTCCCCGACGCCGTCATCCAGCGGACCGGTCGCATAGCCCATGAGCACCCGCTCGACGCCCATCCGCCACGAGTTGGCGTCGTCCGGCGGCACCTCGAAGAGGTCACTCCGGTGCTCGCCGGAGAATCCCCAGCGAACGCCGGCCGTGGCGAATAGATCGCGCAGCGGCGCCAGATCCTCCGCCACGAGCCCCGCCGCCCGGAGCACCGCCGGCGTTTCCAGCACATCAAAGACGTCGCCGAGAGTGACCCGGGCCGACGCCAGGTCGAGCAGTTGGAGAATGACCTCCGAAGGCGGCTGCTCGCGACCGGCGCCGCGGTCGGCGATCGAGAATGGCAAGCGCGGAATCCCGTGGCGCTCGACGCCGAAGACCGCTCGGATATAGGGCACGTACTTCTCGATATCCGGCAGCAGCACCAGCACGTCGGAAGGTTGCAGTCCGTCGAGCTCGTCAAAGGCTCGCAGCAGCTCACTCCACAGCACCTGCATCTCGCGCATCGGCGAGTGGCAGATGTGGACCGTCAAAGATCGGTCGCCGGAATCGATCCGGCGGTCTCGCTCGGTGTCGCCGGCGGCGCCGGCCCCTGGCGCCGTCGCCGTCGCCGTCTCCAAGTGAAGGATGTCCCGTTGGATGCTCGCCAAGACACCGTCGCCCCCTGGCTCGACAAAAGCCAACTCCCGCCAACCCGAGCCCTCGGTGTCGGCGCGCTGCAGCACGTCGAAGAGCTCCCGGCCTTGCTTGCCGAGGGACGCGAGCAGCGGATGCCCGGACTCGAAGTGCTGATCTTCGAATGGCGTCGCCAGTCCGTCAGCCGCGAAGCGCCGCTCGAGCCGGGCGGTCTCGCGCTCGGAGCGGAGGTCCGCCCAGTAGTGGTAAGTCGGGCTCACCAAATAGACCGTCACCGGCATCCACCGCGCCAGCTCGACGAGTAGGTCCACGAAGACCGGCGGCAGCGACGAGACCCCCAAAACGGAAAGGCGGCGGGGGAGCCACTCGGCGCGCTCCGGCATATTCCGAAGGTCATGGGCCAGGGCCGCCAGGCCGGCGTGGAGCGGCCTGTCGTCCGCGTCGCCGGTCGAAGCGAGCTCCCGCCACAGCGCCGCCTGCCACGCGGCCGGGCCCTCGAGCTCGACGCCGCCGAGCTCCCAGTCCCGCAGCATGGATCCCCGGTAGAGCTGATACTCGTCGTAGAGCGTCGCAAGTCGGCTCGACAGCTGATAGAGCTTACGCTGGTCTGCGTCGTCGGCCAGGTAGGCCCGCGGCGCCGCCAAGGTTCGCTGCGGCCCAGAGCCCGACCCGAGAATCTCGATCAGGCGCCACAGCAGGAGCCCGCGGGAAAAAAGTGAGTCGTCAGAACCGGCAATGTCCTCACTCGCCGGGCGCGGGACGGCGGCGCGACGCTGCGCCAACAGGTGCCGGATGAAGGGACGGGGGAACGGCGTCGTCAGGCTGGCGGCCAGGCCCCGCCGCCGGGCGAGCTCGAGGGTGAGCCAACGCTTCATGCCTTGGCTTTGCACCACCACCATTTCGCGCTCTAGGGGCGGCAGCGGTCGTGCCTCCATCTGTTCCGCAAGGTGGCCGACCAAACGATCGAGTCGATTACCGGCGAGCACTGAGAAGCCGGCGGCGGACGGGGACGCCGGCGTGGTCAACTTTTCAGGCTCCGCCCTGACAGCGCGACCGCACGAGCGTCGCGAGGTCCTTGGAACACTGCTCAAATTCGGACCGCGGCAGCCATTCGTCGGGCCGGTGGGCCACCTCGATGGTGCCCGGCCCGTAGAGCAGGCAGTCAAAGCCGGCGACCGAGAGCCAACCGCCGTCGGTGGCGTAGGACGCAGAGACCGTGTCCGACTGACCGCTGAAACGGCAGACCTCTCGATAGAGAGAGTGGTCGGCCTCCATCAGCATCGGCGGGCTGAAGTTGAGGCGCTCGAAATTCCAGTCCTCGCCGTCGAGGACGGCGGAGACGGCGGCCTCAGCCCGCGCCGCGAGCTCGTCCGTTTCCATGCCCGGGAGCACCCGGAAGCCGAGCGCCAGCTCGACGTGCTCCGGCACGATATTGATCGCCGAACCGCCGTTCACGGTCGAGAGGTTGAGGGCGACGAAAGGCACCTCCGGGAAATACTCGCCGTTCGGACACGCCTCCACCTGGAGCTCGTGGCGCAGCGTCGTCAGCGCCGTGATCGCCCGACCCATCGGCTCGATGGCGTTGTGGCCCAGGTGTGGATAGCCGCTGTGGGCGGAGCGCCCGCGCACGGTCAACCGCGCCGACGCGTGGCCCTTGTGGAGGCGCACCGCCTGCAGCGACGTCGGCTCGCCGATGATCATCGACGTCGGCAGGGGACGCTCCTTAATCGACCAATGCTCCGTGAAATAGCGGGCGCCGAGGGTACCGAGCTCCTCGTCGAAGGTGAGCACCAAGGCCACGGGCGATTTCAAAGACGCTTCGGCCGCGCGGGCGGCGGTGTTGATCGCCAGGGCGACGAAGCCCTTCATGTCCGCCGTACCGCGCCCGAGCAGCCGGTCGCCGTCTTCCCTCATCTGGAAGGGATCGCCGGTCCACTCCGGTTCCTCCGCCGGCACCACGTCCATATGGCCGGACAGCGAGAGTCCGGCCCCCGAACCGTCCGGCTCGGGGCCGACGATCACCACCAGATTGACCTTCTCACCGTCGGCGGACGGCTGACGCTCGATGCGAATCCCGGGGCGGTCGAGATACTCGCAGATGAAATCCGCGATCGGCACGTTGCTAAAGCGGCTGGTCGAGTCGAAAGCGATCAGCCGCCGCAGCAGCTCGAGGTCTGACAATAAAGACGTAGGCATCAGCCCCTCCGCGGGCGTCATTTTCGAAGTTGGGGCCGGGGCCCCGGACGCGCGCGATCGGCCATCGGCGGCGCCGCGTCTGCTGATATGCTCCCATCCTGACGGGCCAGACTTCGAGACGCAAGTGGAATTCCGTCCGCCGGATTCCTACGCAAGCCGTCCGCTCGGATATCCGGCTCCGTCCCCCCATCGTCTACGTGTGATGACCCCTCGGCGGGGCGCCCCCGGGAAGCGCCCGCTTAGTCTGCCGAGCTTTCCGCCGCCCTCACTTCCGATGCCTTTCGGAACCTTCGAAGAGGACCAGTGTGAACGGTAAGCTGTTCTGGATCGGAGTCCTTGGCGCCATCGGTTTCGCCGCCAATGAGTTCCTCACCGTGCCCGTCTACAGCGGCGCGGCATTCCGGTTCGGCAGTATCTTCGTCCTGCTCACGGCCATTTCGCTCGGTCCCCGCGCCGGCGTGGCGGCGGCCCTCCTGGCTTCCTGGCCCTTCATCGCCGACGGAGAAGTCCACCTCGCGGTGCTGAGCGTCCTGGAGGCTATTACGGTCGGCTACTTGGCCCATCGGCGTTTCATGCCGCTGACCGCCGACCTCATCTTCTGGGCCTTCGGCTCCCCGCTCATCCTCGGCTGGACCGCCCGCGCTGAGGGTCTCTTCACCGCGGGCTCTTGGGTTCCGGCACTCCACGCGCCGGTGAACGGCGCCCTCTGCGCGGTCGTCGCCGACGTCCTGCTCTCCATGTGGACCACCCGGATTCCGGGGCCGCAGCGCCTCACCACCGAGCACCGGCAGCCCCTGCGGTGGCAGCTCGTCCACTGGCTCGCCTTCATCACCCTGGTGCCGATGCTCGTCGTCGGGCTCTCGGTCGGGCGGGAGCGCGCCCAGGAGAAAGTCGCCGAGTCCGAAGCCGCGCTACGACTCAATGTCGGGCAGGTCGCCGACCAGCTCCAGGCTCTGATCGCAGAGAATCTCCGCGCGGTCGAAGCCATCGGACGAGAGCTCACACTCGAACCCACTGACGACTCGGCTAGCCTGATTGCCCGCTTAGAAGCCCGGCGCCAAACCTACCGGGCGGTCTCGACCTACCTCGTCGCCGATCGCGACGGCCTGCTGATCGCCGGCGCCCCGGAAACCCGAAACGGCGTCAAGTGGTGGACCGATAGCGTCGCAGACCGCCAGTACTTTCAAGTGCCTCGGCAAACCGGCCAGTCGCTCGTGTCCGACGTCTTCTTAGGGGCCGGCTACAGTCGCACCGCCATCATCGGCCTTTCCGCCCCGGTCTTCGAGGCGGACGGCCGCACCGTGCGTCAAGTGGTGGAGGGCTCCGTCGATGTCCGCGAGCTCCAGCGCCGGGTGCGCCCCGCGGTCTTCGCCGGCAAAATCGACGTCGTCGACCGCGACCTCAAGAGCCTCTTCGGCCTCGGCGAAAGTCAAAAGAAACCGCTCGACGCCTTCGCCCACCCCGACCTGGCCTCGGCGATCTCCTCCCAAATCGCCGGCGACGCGCGCCTCGGTCCCAAAGAAGAAGTGGTCATCTGGCGGCCGGTGCCGGTGGCGGGGTGGACGGTGGTTGGTCAAATGCCGAGCCGCAGCGCTGACCTCGCTGCCGCCCGCGTCTACGTCAGCTACGCCTCGGGCATGCTTCTCGCCGTCCTCTTGACCTCTGTTTTCGCCACCGCCATCGCCCTGAGGCTCACCGGCCCCCTGGAAAGACTCGCCGCGTCGTTGAGCCGCGTCGACGCCGGGACCCGGCTTGAAGTCCCGGACGCCGGCTCCACCGCCCCCAAGGAAGTCGCCGACCTGGTGGACAGCTTCGACGACATGGCCGGTCGTCTGGACGAGAGCTACCGCGAGCTTCGGGAGAGCCTCGATGCGCGGGAGAACCTGAATGCGGAGCTCGAAGGCCTGCTCGGCGACCTCGATAAACGGGTCCGGGAGCGCACCGCCGAGCTCGCCACTTCCCGCCGCCGAGCCCTCGAGATGCAGCGTCTCTACCGCGGCTTGCTGGACGATATCGAAGCCATCGTCTGCGAATACGACCTGCACAGGAAACGGTTCACCTTCGTCTCGCAGCGCTCCGGTGACATCCTCGGCTATCCCCCCGAGGCCTGGTACGAAAATCGAGTCTTCTGGCTGCGGCTCTTGCCGAAAGAGGAGCGCCTCAGCATCGTCGGCGAGATGCGTCGAGTGACCCGCGAGGGCGGCAAGTACGCCTTTGAGCATCCGGTGACCACCGCCAGCGGACGGCGCATCTACTTGCGCAACGTCGGCCGGGTGCTGACCAGCGACGACGGCACCCGCCTGCTGCGCTGCGTCATGCTCGACGTCACCGTCGCCAAGCAGGTCCAGGAAGACCAGGTGCGTCGACGCCAGCTCGAGGCCGTCGGCACGCTGGCGGGCGGTATAGCCCACGACTTCAACAATCTGCTGACCACGGTGCTGGGCAACCTCTCCCTCGCCCGCATGGAGGTGGAGGAGGGTGGCGACCCCAGCGAGCTGCTTGACCAAATCGACCTCGCCGGCCAGGACGCGCGGCGGCTCTCCCACCAGCTGCTCACTTTCGCCCGCGGCGGCCAGCCGATCCTGAAGGCGTGCAACCTCACCCGTCGCCTCCGCGAGCTCGCCCGCGTCCAGCATCCGGTCCAGGTCGCCGTCGACGTCCCCGACGGCCTGCCGCGGGTGCTGGCCGACCGTCAGCAGCTGCGCCAAGTCATCCACGAGCTGCTGCGCAACGCCGAACAGGCGATGCCGGGCGGCGGCGTGGTCGAGATTACGGCGCACCAGGAGGACATCGCAGAAGGCAACGAGCTGCCGCTGTCCCCGGGTCCGTTCGTGGCTTTCACGGTCCGGGATACC
This sequence comes from Acidobacteriota bacterium, assembly GCA_038747035.1. Lineage (GTDB taxonomy): Bacteria > Acidobacteriota > Thermoanaerobaculia > Multivoradales > J023 > JAUIJL01. The sequence goes on from JBCDKB010000333.1 coordinate 8,031, forward strand.
GGCGAAGGCGTGCCGGCGGACCTGATGTCGCGGGTCTTCGACCCCTATTTCACGACGAAAGAAGAAGGCCGCGGCTTCGGCCTCGCGGCGACGTACTCGATCGTCAAGAGTCACGGCGGCCACATCTCCTTCCACTCGGTGCGCGACCAAGGCACGGCGGTGACGGTCTGGCTGCCGGCGGCGGTCGATGTTCCCGAAGAGCCCGCACCGGAACCCCAACCCAAAGAGCCCGCCGCGGCCGGCCGCCTGCTGCTCATGGACGACGAGTCCTCCGTCCGGCTCGTGGCGTCGCGCATGCTCGGCCGCCTCGGCTGGGACGTCACGGCGACCGCCGACGGTCAAGAAGCCCTCGACGCCTACGCCGCGGCGCTTCGCAGCGGCAAGCGATTCGACATGGTCTTCACCGACCTCACCGTCCCCGGCGGCATGGGCGGCGCCGAGACCATGAGTCGGCTGCTCGAGCTCGACCCCAAGGTCCGCGCGGTGGTGTGCTCCGGCTACTCGAATGACCCGGTGATGGCCCAGTATCGCGACCACGGTTTCGTCGGCGTGATGACGAAGCCGTTCACCCTCCAGGACCTCCGCAGGATCCTCGACCAGGCCGTCCGCGAGCCGTTGTCGGAACGCGCCGCCACGCCGCCGGTCAACGCATAATTCCTCCGCCGTTTGAGATGGACCAGCAGGCTGGATTGAAAACGCGGCCGGCTAAGGTCGGCCCGCGGCGCGTACTCAGGCCGATCGAAAAAGCTCGACTAGATCGGTAGAGAAGAGGTCCCGCGAAGCGCGCTCCATCCCCTGGAGCACGTCGCGACGCACCTTGGGCCGATCTTCAAGGGCGGCCCACGCCGATTCGATATCCGCCGGACGCTCCTCGCGGAGGAACCTCAGCAGCGCCGAGGCCTGGTCGAGGTCCTTGATGCTCTTGTTGTGAAACGCCGCGCCCCGGCGGCCAGACGTCCACAGCTTGTGAATTGCAAATCGGGCAGGGTCCGGAAGATTTACGAGCAGCGAAGACTTCCGTCCAAGCAGCAGCGCCTGGACCGGGCCTTCGATCAAGTAATCGAGCAAGCGCAGTGGCTGCGCCGAAACCTTGAGGCTCGGAAGATAGACCGGCCCGGTCTTTGGAGCGCCGACAAGAGGCGTCAAGAAATCGACGCGCAGCTTCTTGCCGCGGATCTTGAAGGACGTCGACGGATGTCGCGGGCTGAGCGTCGGGATGCCAGCGAAGCCTATGGCGGCCTCATCCAAAGCGGCCGGCACGTCTGAAGCGCCAACATCACTTTGGAGGCCGATGCCGATCGCGGGATCTTGCTCGATATCGCTGCCTTGCGTGCGCAGCGAAGCCCGTCGCCACCGCACCCCGAGCATGTTGCCGTAGGAGCCGAACGCATGCGTCCCGACAAGGACACCGCCGAGACGGAAGACACCGGCGTCCTCCAAGACCTCAGCGACGCGGAAAAGGCTTGGACCTAAAGTCGTCGCTTGCCCCTGGGCCAACATTGCCGCCAGGCGCTCCCGCTGTTTGGCGTCAGGGCGTCGAAGCCGCCGGGTCTCCGTCACGTTGTCCATCCAGCGCCGGAGGTCGTCGGAATCGGGGCCAAGGTACCTTTGGTGACGCGTCCCTCCGACGCTCGTTTGGAGATACCAATAAGTCCCGTTCTTGATCTTTTTTTGAACGAAAGACCCGGCCGGCAAAGGCCTGGCGGCCTCTTCCGCGGCAGCATGAATCGATAGCTCGAGGAGCTCGGAGTAAAGCAGCTGCGTCGTCTGGGGGAGGTGTTCGTGCAGGTCGACCTGGGACATGTCTAAGCTCCTTTTATACGCACGATATCAAAACGTGCGTATAACAGCTCTAGCTTGCGAAGCAGAGCTAAGGCTTTGGCATCGCCACAGTGGACGCCGTTGCAGCTCGACCTCTCAGATCTCCGAGCCTCTTGCCCCGAATTCAGTCATCCTCAGAGGATGCGGA
>JBCDKB010000334.1:0-9992 GCA_038747035.1 Acidobacteriota bacterium
ACGAAAGTAATCGCAGCGCATTGCGGGATGCTCGCAGCGTGCGAAGGCGCTACGCTCCCGTGCTCCGTAGTTGCTCGCGATGTAGGCACCGGCGCTCTCGTCGTCAAACATGAGGAACTCGAATCCCTCGTCGGCGAGGCGATTCCAGGTGTCGAGGCAGGCGCGGACATCGGCGGGCACGTTGGACGCATCGTGCCAGAACCGGACCAGACGTCTCGGGATGGACGGCGCCCGTGCGTCGAGGTGGCTCGTCGCCGTCGACGCATCGTCGAGTTGCAGGAGGGTGATCTTGCGGATGAACTCGGATCGCAGATCGTGATCCGCTTCAAACCCTGGCGGAAATCGATTCATGCTGGGTTCTCGAGACCGGTGTTCGGTGGGTGGGTCCTGGCGAAGGGGTGGAGAGGCAAATCCAGCTGGCGTCCCGTCGCCCCCCAGCGAGGAGAAGGAGAGCGTTCGAAGAAGTCTACCCCGTACGCGCCACCGGTCCTCCGGCGGGGCCAAAGAGATCTGGATGTCACACGGAGGCGTTGCATGGGTGCCCTTGTGGAGCTTAGCGGGCCTGCCCGGCGCTCCGCAGGAGGGTGCCGACCGTAGCCAGCAGCACCCGGACGTCGAGGGCGGGCGACCAGCGGCGCGCGTAGTCGACGTCGAGGTCGAGCATCTCGCGGTAGCTACGCCGCGAGCGGCCGCTGACCTGCCAAAGGCCGGTGAGGCCGGGCAGGACGTTGAATCGTTCCAGGTCCCGGGGCAAGTAGTGCTCGACCTCGTAGGCCACCACCGGCCGCGGGCCGACGAGACTCATCTCGCCGCGCAGCACGTTCAGCAGCTGGGGCAGCTCATCGAGGCTCGAGGTCCGCAGGAACCTGCCCAGGCGGGTCACCCGGCGGTCGCCGGCCAGCTTGAAGAGTCCGTCCGCACCGGGCTCCGTATCAGCGTCGGGCCCCATCAGCTCGGCGATGAAGGCGCGGTGCGGCGCATCCGGGGCGCCGTGGTCCATAGTCCTGAGCTTGTAGCAGGTAAAGGGGCGCCGGTCGCGTCCGAGCCGCTGCTGGCGGAAAATAGCCGGTCCGGGGGAGTCGACGCGCACGAGCAGGCCCAGCACGCCGAGAATGAGCAGCGCCGGTCCGGCGAGGACCGCCACCGCCAGCAGGTCGGCGGGGCGCTTCGCGAGTAGGGGCAGACCGGCTTGACGCACGCTCACCAGGTCTTGAGACGGGAGGCGAAGTCCCGCACGGCCATGGCGTCGAGATCGCCGGTGACGCAGAAGGCGGAGCGATGGGGCGACGGCCAGTCGACTTTGCCGGCCCGGCGGCGGGACGCGACCTCGGCGAGCGTCGTCACCCACATCGAATGCTCCCTCGCCCGGTCGAGCAGAGCGTCGAGCACTTTGGCGAGCTCACGGCCGCGCTCGGGGTGCAGCTGCAGCACGAAGATCTCCCCCGCCGCGTGGGCGGCGTCGAGGGCGGCGCGCCAAGTCTCGAACACGGCGGACGGGGCGAGGCGGTCGCGGTCGACCAAGATGTCGTCGTCGGGCAGGGAGACCGGAATGCGGACAAGCTCGGCGGAGGCGTCGACGGCGGCCGGCGCCTCGGAATGCAGCCAAGGACGGTAGAACTCGCGAACGAAGCCGGAGGAAGGGGCGCTCGACGGATAGACCTCGTCCCAGAGCACGCACGGGCTCGAGTCGTAGACGAAGCCCCCGCAGCCCTCGAGAAGGCGGGCCGTATGCCCGTTGGTCTTGAGGTAGGGCGCGCGGAACCCGGTGAACGGCACCCCCGCCTGCTCGAAGAGGCGGACCGCGTTTTCGAGGTGGGACGCCTGCTCGTACGGCTCCATGCGGGAGAGGTCGGTGTGGTAATCCGAATGCACCCCCCACTCGATGCGCGTCGAGTCGAGGAACGGGGCGAGCACCCGGCGATGGTCCCGCAGCACCGTGGCGGGGACGAAGAGCGTGGCGGACGCGTCGTGGGCTTCGAGCACGTCGTGCATCGCCCGCAGGTTGCCCACCATGCGGCGGGTGCCGAGGCCGAAGCGGCGGAGGATCAGCGACGCCCGGTGTACGCCCCGCAGCCAGCCGCGGGAGGCGAGCATGAAGCCGAAGCCTGACCGGACGCGGGAGAGAACGCTCACCGCGACGCGGCCATCGACGAGGCGACGAAGCGGGTTTTCTTCAGCACGTCCAGGGCGAAGCGCTTCGGCCCCATCATGCGGTACGACTTCCACAGGTAGCCGATGGCACGCCGCGGATCTCCCAAGAATTGCCGGGCCTTGCGCCGCCGCACCTGGTCCATGCCGGCGACGATGTCGGCCGGGCCGCACCCCTCGTATTGCAGCACGGAGCCGTTGAGCGGATCGTAGTCGGACCACCGGTCGCTGACCAGCCAGCCCTCGTCCACCGCCTGCTGGTAGAACGGCGTGCCGGGCAGGGGCGTTGCGATGCTCCACTGGCTCGAATCGAGGCCGAGATCGAAGCAAAGGTCGATGGTGTCCTGTAGGGACTGCTTCGTTTCGCCGGGTCCGCCGGCGAGGAAAGAGCCGTGGGCGTAGACGCCGAGCTTCCTGCAGTTGGCCACCGCTTGACGGATCTTCTCGACCTGGACCAGCTTGCCCTTCCCGACGGTCTCACGGATCAGGTCGCTCGCCGACTCGACGCCGAACTTGATGCCGACGCAGCCGCTCTCGGCCAGGAGCTTCAGATCGTCGAACTTGATTCGCCAGTCGACCCACGCGGTCCAGGCGATGTCGAGCTCGTGCTCGATCAAGCCGCGGGCGATCTCCTTGGTCCGCGGGATGGTCAGGATGGCGTCGTCGAAGTAGATCTCCCGCACCCCGAAGCGCTGCTGGAGGCCGCGGATCTCAGCCACGACCTTCTCGATCGAGCGACGCCGGTAGTTACGGCCGGCCACCAGGGGCTCGATGCAGAAGGAGCAGTTGTGCGGACAACCGCGGGACGTCACGACCCGCGCCGTCGGATAGAAGCGCGAGAGGGGCTCGGTGTACTTGAGCATCGGCAGGCCGTCGTAGACCGGCAGCGGCATCTCGTCGTAGTCGAAGGTGTCGGAGCGCTTGGGCGTCCGCTCGGGTTCGCCGGACTCGCCCTTGAAGCAAAGGCCGTGGACCGCCCGCAGGGCGTCCGCCCGATGGCCAGCGTCCGCGAGCGTGCGGCAGAGGTCGCGCAGCGGGAAGTCGTACTCTTCGAGCAGCACGTAGTCCACCGCGCCGCATTCGAGCATCGCCTCGGGCAGCGCCGTCGGGTGGGCGCCGCAAAAGGCGATGCGGGCCCCGGTACGCGCCTTGGCCGCCCGTGCGTATTCGAGGTCGACCTCGATCGACGGCGTGAAGGCCTCGATGACGATCAGGTCCGGGGCGAGGGCTTCGTCCCGGGCCAGGCTCTCTTCCCGAGACAGCTCTTCCGCAACCGCGTCTCGCATGGAAGCGTCGAAGCCGGCCTGGCGGAGGAAAGCGACGGTCGAGGCCATGAAGTAGGGAAAAGGGAAGTACTGCAGCGAGCGATCTTTGCGGCGCACAGCGGCCCAGCGGGTTCCGGCCTTGACGCAATACTCTTCGGCCGTATGGATCCACGGCGAATTCAGCAGCAGAACCCTCATGGCGCGGTCTCCACCTCTCGCCCCATCCCGGGCGGTCGAACGCTGCGACGGTGCTTACCGCGCAGCATGGACCAGCCGTGCAGGCGAAAGAAAATCAGGAGGTTGGCGAGGTGTACGAAGCTGAGGCGGTTCAGCCCCTTGATGCTCGACTGGCGGTAGAAATGCGTCGCCCACACCTCGCCGACGTAGTAGGTCAAGTAGCCGGAGAGGCGCGCCCGGAAGCACCACTCGACGTCTTCGAGGTAGAAGGGCTGGCGCAGCCGGTGCGAGAAGACGCCGATCTCTTCCACCGCCGAGCGACGCATGAGGAAGAACGCGGTGATCACCCAGTCGACGGGCCGTGTCACCGTGTGGTCTTGCTCCCGCAGGTCGTAGCGCCGCGAGACGGCGTTGTCTTCGAACCGGCGCAGCACCGGCAGCCACGAGAGGAAGTGGGGCAAGCGGGCGAGGTAGGTGAGCGGGGTCGGGAATCGGCGGCAAGTCAGCTGCAGGGAGCCATCGCCGAAGTGCAGGCGGCAGGCGCTCACCGCCGCCTCGGGGTGGCGGTCCATGAAGCGCACCATGTGGGCCAGCGTGCCCGGCTCGAGCACGACGTCGGCGTTCATCGAGAGGATGTAGCGCCCCCGGGCCTGGGGCAGGGCGAGGTTGTTGTTCTCGATGTAGCCATGGCGCTCGGACCGGCGCAGGACGCGGATTTCCGGGTGGCGCGCCAGGATCTCCGCCGTCAGGTCGGTGGAGGCGTTGTCGACGACCACGATCTCGACCTCGAGCCCGCCGTGGTCGCCGAGGATCGACGGCAGGCAGCGCTCGAGATCCTCTGCTTCGTCGGTGCTGACGGTGATGATCGTGACGTCAACCATGGTGCTTGCCGGCTTGAACGCCTGGGCCTGGTCCAGGCGTCCAGGTAAATCTGTTGACAGTGTATCGAATGCGCAGAGAATGCCTTGAAGTCTCCATTTGCCCATCAGCCCCCATCGAACCGCCCGTCAGGACGCTCCGCGCGGCGCCGCGCCTCGATCTTCACCGCGTCTCCGCGGTGGGCGGATTTGATGGCGTCGAGGCCGCGCATCAGGGGCCAGGCGAGGCCCTCCGGTAGGTAGCCGCAGACGTAGGGCCAATAGGTAAAGCGACGGACGGCGGCGGTGAAGCCGAGCTCGTCCAGAGCAGCGACGCTCCCCTCGATCGCCGCGGGCGGCAGGGCCCGCTCGCGGGCGCCGGGTCCGCGGCGACGCAGAAGATCCCGCAGGCGCCGCGCCAGGGCGAAAAGCAGGTGGCCCGGCTTGGAGTGCCACGGCGAATGGGAGTAGGGCTCGGAGATGAATAGGTGGCCGCCGGGGCCAAGAACCCGCGCTTGGCTGCGCACGCCGGCGACCGGATCCGGCATGTGGTGCAGCACGCCGGTGCAGACCACCGCGCCGAAGGCGCCGGACCGGAACGGTAGCCGTTCACCGTCGACCAATACACAGGCGGCCCCCGCGCCGCGCTGGGCGGCCTTGGCCTGGACCCTGCGCAGCATGGCGAAGGAGGCGTCGGCGGAAACGACGTCGAAGCCAGCCCGTTCGAAGGCGAAGGTGCCGTGGCCGGTGCCGCAGCCGAAGTCGAGCACCGGACGGCGCTCGGCGGCGCCGGACTCGGCCAGCAAACGCGCCCAAGGCCCTAGGGTGTATCGCTTGTGGTCTAGCCGGTAGAAGCGCGCGACGCGACGGTCGTAGCTCGCCGCGACATCCGGCCGCTCGTGGTAGCGCCGGTCCTGCCGCTTCCAGCTTTCGGCCTCGGAGTTCGGGCTGACCGGCGCCCCTTGATTTACGTTGGCTTCAGGCGGCGCGGGCGGCTCGAGGGACCGGTTCCGGTAGCGGTAGGCCTCGAATCGGAAGGCGATCTTGGCCGCCAGGATGCCGGGTCCGTGGCGGAGAACGCGTCGATCGTGCGAGGCGTTATGCCGGAGGATCTTGAAGGTCGAAAGCAGCGCCAGGGGCACCACCAGGGGCAGATGTGCCCAACCGCGGCGCAGCCAGGGCAGCAGCGGGCCGAGCCTTTGCGGGTGGCGCTCCTCGATGCGCAGGCCGGCGATCCGGCCCCAGCGCCCGTGCTTGCCGAGCATCGCCCGGAAGGTCTCTACGCCGTGATCGTGGTAAACGACGAGGTCCGGGCGGAACCCCGCGCGCCCGGGGGAGGCGGCGAGGCGCAGGCCGAAATCGTGATCCTCGTGCGCCGCGAGGGACTCTTCGAAGCCGCCGAGGTCGAAAAAGGTGCGGCGCAGGATCGCCGCGTTGGCGGTATTGAAGCACTCCGTGTCGGCCGCCGGTCCGCCGAGCACGTAGCCGTAGCCCGCGTAGGCGTGGCTCATCGCCGCGTAGCCGGTGGTCGAGTCGAGTCGGCCGCTGAGCGCAACGAAGCCCGGGTCGAGCCGATTCGCGTCGAGCAGGGCTTCGCCGGCGGTCCGGGCCCATCCGGGCATCACCCGGCAGTCGGCGTCGGTGAAGAGCAGGACCTCGCCCCGCGCCCGCCGGGCACCGGCGTTGCGCGCCGCGGCGGCTCCGGACTGGCGGTCGAGGCGCAGGAGCTCGGCGCGGAAGTCGGCGACGACGCGCTCCGGGTGGTCCCGGGAGCCGTCGTCGACCACCAGGATCTCGACGTCATCCTGGCCTTCACCCTCCCGGCTGCGCTCGACGGAGAGCGACTCCAGGCAGCCGCGCAGGGCCGCCGCGTCGTCGTGGACCGGCACGATGACCGAGAAGCGCGGCTTCAACACGTCTTCTCGAGCCATACCTGCCAAGCTTTGTGGCGCAGACGATAGCGCCCTTCAAAGCACCGCATGAAGGCGTCGATCGCCATTTTGGGCCGCTCCACCGGCGGCACGGTTGGGAACGTCGCTTCGCCGTCGTCGGAAAACTCGATGGTGCTTTCGAGCGGGTAGTCGTCACAGATCAGCAGGCCGCCTAGTCGCAGCAGGCGCCACGAAAGCACGAGATCGGTCAGCGTGTCCCAGGCCGTATGGGAGCCGTCGACGTAGACCGCGTCGATGGAGCCGGCCCCGAAGGTCGGCAGGACGTCGACCGAGAGCCCCCGGTGCTTGGTCACCCGCCCGGCGTGCTCGGACTCGGCGAGGGCCACGTTGGCGTCGAAGCGCTCTTCGAAGTCTCTTCTCGGATACCGCCAAGGGTCGATGCAGTGCAGCTGACTGGTCGGGTGGGTCAGCACGTTGTCGAGCAGCCACACCGCCGAGCGCCCCTCGAAACTGCCGATCTCCACATAGCGCAGACCTGGCTTTCCGACGTGCCCGGCCAGCTGCTCGGAGAAGACCTCGATGTGATCGGAGAACCAGTCGAATTCATAGCGGTAGGTCATGCTCACGGTCTCCTACGCTGCGTGGCGCCGCGCGCGGCGGGATTCCGATTCGGACGCCATGATGCCTGGACACTCTATCCGCCCTTCGACGATAGATAGCACCCTCTGCCTGATTTATGATGAAATCTACCAAATTCATTGACCAGAGGCCTGGCCGTCTGCCCTGGCGATCGAATCCACCGCTGCTCCGCCCCGCCGACCGGAGCGGCCTTCGCCCGTCGGGAGCAAAGAAGTCCATGCCAAAGCCAAAGAGCGACACCTGAGGGATGCCGATTGCTTCGAGCGTCGTGCTCGGACCCGGCGTCGTCATCGCGCAGCCTGAGCTGGTCAACCTCTACGGCTGCGAAATCGGCGCCGAGACCAAGGTCGGCCCGTTCGTCGAGATTCAGAAGGGCGCCCGGGTCGGTCAGCGCTGCAAGATCTCCTCACACTCCTTCCTCTGCGAGGGGGTGACCCTCGACGACGAGGTCTTCGTCGGCCACGGGGTCGTCTTCACCAACGACAAGTACCCCCGCTCGACGACCCCCGAAGGGGCCCTGCAAACCGAAGAGGATTGGCAGATGATGCCGACCCGGGTCGGCAGGCGGGCGTCGATCGGCAGTGGCGCGGTGATCCTCTGCGGCCTGCGGATCGGCGCCGGTGCCATGGTCGGCGCCGGTGCGGTGGTCACCCGCGACGTACCGGACGGCGCCACCGTCGCCGGCGTGCCGGCGCGGCTGCTGCGCGGTGAGGTCGAAGGCTAACGTGCCCTCGCCGAGCGCCGACCTTCCCGGCATCGGTCTCGTCGGCTACGGCTATTGGGGCGAGAAGCTGCTGCGCAACCTCGCCGCGAGCCGTCGGCTCCGCCTGGACTCGATCGCCGAGCTCGACCCCGACCGCCTCGGCGGCGCCGTCGACGCCCACCCCGGCCTCGACGGCTACGCCGACTACCGCCAGATGCTGCGGCGCCCCAGCCTCGACGCGGTGATCGTCGCGACGCCGGCGGCGAGCCATTTCGAGATCGCGCTCGAGGTGCTGCGCTCCGGTCGTTCGGTCCTGGTGGAAAAGCCACTGGCGACGAGCGTCGAGCACGCCCGTATCCTGGTCGAGGAAGCGGAGCGCCGCCGCCTGACGCTGATGGTCGGCCATACGTTCGTCTACTCGGGGGCCGTCGAGACCCTAGGCCGGCTGATCGGCGACGGCGAGCTCGGCGCGCTGTGCTCCTACGACGGAACGCGGGTCAACCTCGGCCGTTTCCAGCCCGACGTCGACGTGCTCTGGGACCTCGCGGTGCACGACCTCGCCATCCTCGACCACGTCCTGACAGCGCGGCCCGCCGCCATCTCGGCCACCGGCGTCGCCCACCTCCCCGGTCAGCCGACCAACCTCGCCTATGCCACCCTCTTCTATCCCGATTCGCTGATCGCCCACCTAAACGTCAGCTGGCTGGCGCCGATCAAGCAGCGCCGCGCCCTGATCGCCGGCAGCCGCCGCATGGTGGTCTACGACGATACGGCGACGATCGAGAAGCTGCGGCTCTTCGACGCGGGTGTCGACCTGGTCGAAGGCGCCGCCGGCGGCCCCCTGGCCTACCGCAGGAACGGCGTCGAATGCCCGGCCTGGGACCCAGCGGAACCGCTGCGCAAGGAGATCGACCACTTCGCCGACTGCGTGGCCACGGGAGACCGGACGCGGTCGGATGGCTTCGCCGGCCTGCGCGTGGTGACGATCCTGGACGCAGCCCGCCGCTCGATCGAAGCAAAGGGTCGGCTGATCGAGCTGCCGGCGCCCATCGAGGGGCCGTCCCCTTCCGCGCCGAGGGCTCGGCCGTCCACGGAGACGGCGATCCCGAGGGCGCAGCCCCTATCGACCTCCTAAACTCGCCGACGGCGACCCCTGGAGGCCTTGCGCACGAAAAAGGTGCCAGAGCGCTATTGAGCAGCGTCGACGCGCTGCAGGAAATTGTAAATGTGGCAATGCGGGGTCTCGGTGTCGATCGATGCACCGCCGAGCTCCGCGATTTCCAGGGACTTGAATCCCTCAGGCCCGAGCATCGCATCGAGCGGCTCGGGGCGATACTCCTCGTTGTCGTTCCAACCGAGCACCAAGAAGCCGTTGGGCTTCAGGGCGCGGTGGATCTGTTGCAAAGCCCGGGAAATATCCTCAGCGCCGTTGATCCCCCAACCGAACACGCCATTGGCCATGATCAGATCAAAAGTGGCCGGTGCGTGGTAACGATCGAGATCCAGCAACGACCCGGTCTGGTGCTGCCCCTTGGCAAAGGTGGCCTGGTCCTCGTCGATGTCAATGGAGTGGTACTCCTGATCGGGAAACAGCGTCGAGTAGCCGCTGGTGTACCAATCGCAGCCGACATCCAACACGGTGCGCACCCGCTCATGACCCGCGAAGTGCGGAATGATCTCCCGCTCCAGGATATGCCGATCCGGCGAGTCCAAGTACCAGTGCCCACTGCAGTAGCGCGAAGGGGAATCGGAATCCGACATACCCTCTACTCTACTGTGATGCCCCACCCAGCGTTCGCCGGCCCCTATTCGAGGATGCGATCGAGGATCGCCGCCAGGGTCGAACGGTTGCGGCGGCGTTGCTCACCCGCCCGCTCGACGACGGCGGCGCGCAGGTCGCGGTAGGCGGAGTCGTCGAGGGCACAGGCCTCCTCCAGGGCGCCGACCAGGTCGCCTTCAGCGTAGGTGATCATCATCTCGAGGCCGAGGCGACGGGCGAGGTTCTCGTCGAGGATCATCGGCACGCCGAAGCCGAGCGAGAGCAGGACCGCCGCGGGGAGGCGGGTGAGGTAGGCGCCGGCGTCGCGGAGGTCATCGACCAGCGGTAGCAGAAAGCGGGCGCGGCGCACGCGGTCGAGGAACGCCCCGTGCTCCAGGTGCCCGGTGAAGTGAAACTGGCCTTCGAGCCCGCGCTCGGCGATCTGGTGACGGAGCTTGCGCACGTGGGGGTCGGCGTCGAACTCCGGATCGCGGGTGCCGCCGACCATGACGATCTCCTGACCCGTCGCCGCCACCGCGTCGACCAGCTCCA
>JBCDKB010000335.1:0-9925 GCA_038747035.1 Acidobacteriota bacterium
CGTCGGCGGATTCGACTTCGACTTCGAGGATCTCTCGGTCTTCGGTGATGAAGAGCTGGGCCACCCGGTTGACGGAGAGCTCGCCGGTGATCGGGTTGCGGGAGATCACTTCGTCGCCGACTCGGACTTCTTCGATCGCGACCAGCTGGCCGGATGCCATCCAGACGAGGGTGCCGGCGACGAAGCAGCGTTTGCCTCTGACCTTTCTGGCGATGGTCTTGACGCCGCTGGCGATCGCTCGGCTGGCTTTGGCGGCTCCGGCTTTGGCGGCTTTGCCGGCCCGTTTGGCGGTTCGGACCGTGGCGCGGCTGGCGTCGACAACGGTGCGGGCGGCGGCTTTGGTGGCTTTGCCGGCGGCGCGGGAGGTCGCTTGGACAGCTTTGCTCGCCGCGCGGCCGGCCCCGCGGGCGGCGCTGGCGGCGGCTTTGCCGGCGCCGACGGCTTTGAGGGCGCCGCCGCCGGTCAGCGTGCCGAAGAGGGCCGAGCTCGCGTCGGTGATCGCGCCGGCGTCGCCCCTGGCGACGCCTTTGGCGGTTTCGACGATGCCGTCGACGATCGCTGCGCCGACGGCTTCTGGGTTTTCGGCGATCGTTTCGATGACGGAGCTCACCGTCTCGATCTTGTTGTTTAAGCGCTCTGCCGCGTCGACGTCGCCGAGGCCGGCGGCGACGACTTCGTGGATTGTTTCGGCCGCCGCGAGCGCCGAGTCGGCGGCGTCGGCGACGAAGCTGGCGGCGCCGAGGAACAGACCCGCGACGATGCCGGCGCCTTTGCCGACCTCTTCTTCTACCCGTTCCGCGGTCTCGCGGTTCTTGTCGCTGCCGAGGGTGTCTTTGATCACTCGGCGTAGGCCGCTAAAAATGCCTTCGTTCTCTTCGACTTCTTCAGGCATCAGGCCCGTCGGGTCGGTGTAGACCGTCGGGTTTTGGAAGGCGTAGAGGTAGCGGTGCAGACTCGGCGGGTTGGTCGGGTCGCCTTCGAGCGGATCGTGGCTCAGGAACCGCGCCGTCACCGGGTCGTAGAAGCGGGCCTTCATATAGATCAGGCCGCTCTCCTCGTCCATCTCGTGACCGGTGAAGCCGAAGGGATTCGCCGGGTTGACGGTCTGCGCCCGCGGGTTGCCCCAGGCGTCCCAGCGGTATTGGGCGAGCTGGGTGCCCGCTTCGCCGATCAGGTTGGTCACCGAGCCCAGGGCGTCGAATAGGTAGAAGGCGCGGCCTTCAGTGCTGTCGTTGACCGAGAGCAGACGGTCTGGACCGTACTCGTATTTGGAGTTGGAGGCTGGTCCGTAGCGCACCAGCACGCTTTGCTGGTCGTAGACGTAGCGGCTTTCGCCCGCGCCGACGTTCTTTTGGATGCGCAGGCCTTTGTAGTCGTAGCGGTAGGCGCCGACCGGCGACGCGTCTTCTTCGACGCGCACCAGCTGGTCGCGGACGTCGAAGACGAAGTCCGTGGCGGGGTCGGCGCCGATCTGGCGGCTGATTTGGTTGCCGTTCGCGTCGTAGCCGTAGACCGCGGTCTTCGACGGCTCGAGGTCGTCGAGCACCTGGGTGAGCTGGTCGCGTTCGTCGTAGGTGTAGGTCTTGGAGCCGATCACCGACGCGTCGATCGGCGACGTGTCGACTTCGGTGCGCCGGTTGCCGACGCCGTCGTAGCTGTAGGTGGTGATCTTTTCGGGGTAGGTGACGCTGAGCAGACGGTCGGCGAGGTCGTAGGTGTAGGTGGTGGTCTCGAAGCCGAGGCCGAATTGGTTCTCGACTTGCCGCGTGCGATTGCCGTTTAAGTCATAGCTGTACTCGAAGCTCGAGACTTCCGCCGCCTGATGGCGGTTGACGATCATCCGCACCCGGTTCGCGTCGTCGTGGGTGTAGGTGGCGCTCGTGCCGTTGGGGTACGCGATCTCGCTGAGCAGACCGTTGCGCAGGTAGTCGTAGGTCGTGACGCCGGCGGCGGTGGCGACGCTTTCCATGCGGTTGAGCGCGTCGTAGGCGTAGGTCGTGACCTGGCCGTCCGGGTCGATGAGCTGCGTGCGGTTGCCGTTCGGGTCGTAGGCGTAGCGCAGGACGTGGTCCCAGCGGTCGGTGACGGACTGGAGACGGTCGAAGGTGTCGTAGGTCTTCGTCGTGGTCTGCAACCCGGACTGGCTCAGCTGCTCGATGGCCTGGAGCAGGTTGTTGTTCTCGTCGTAGGCGAAGGTGATCGCCTCGAGCGCGTCGGCGACGCTCGGGTCGGCGGGATAGTTGCGGGCGATCTGACGATCTTTGGCGTCGTAGTCGTAGGCGAAGAGCTGTCCCTTACCGTCGCGCAGGGAGGTGAGGTTGTCGTTCGCGTCGAAGCCGTATTCCTCGAAGACGCCGCCGGGGTAGATCTTGCGCTCGAGGCGATCCAACTCGTCGTACTCGAAGGACGTCGTGCGGCTCTCGGCGTCGAGCATCGACTCGAGCGCGTCGGTGGTCGAGTAGCGATATTCGGTGCGGCCGGTTTCGGGGTCGATCACCGCGGTGAGGCGATTCGCCGGGTCGAACTCCCACCGCCAGACGCCGCCTTCGGGGCGGGTGAGCTCGGTGCGGTTGCCGTTGCCGTCGTAGGCGAAGGTGCTGACCTCCGAGCCGGCGTTCCGGGCCTCGGTGTCGATACGGCGACGCAGGTCGTGGGTGTAGGCGACGGTGCGGCCTTCGGCGTCGGTAACGCGGGAGCGGTTGCCCATCGGGTCGTACTCAAAACGCGTGGTGGCGCCGAGCGGCGCGCGCCGCTCGGTGAGCTGGTTGCGTTCGTCGTAGACGAGGGTGGTCACGTTGTCGTTGGCGTCGGAGGTGGTGATCACGTTACCGTTGGCGTCGTACTCGAGGGTTTCGAGCCGGATGCCGTCTCGACGGCTTTCGATCCGGCGATTCTCGGCGTCATAGACGAACTCGGTGACGAGGCCGCGGCGATCCGTCTCGTGGAGGAGATTGCCAACGATATCGTAGCGGCGGGTGCTGGTCGTCGCCGTACCGTCGACCTCGGGGTCGGTGAGCAGGATGAGGCGATCGAGCTCGTCGTACTCGAAGCTCGTCGTAAAGCCGCGCTTGCTGGTGCGGGCGACGACATTACCGACGTCGTCGTAGGCGAAGTGGCTGGTGAAGCTGAAGGGCGCCGGGTCGGTCACCTGGATCAGACGGTCCAGGGTGTCGTAGCGCAGCTCGGTCTCCCGACCCTGGGCGTCGGTGACGGTCTGGAGGTTGCCGGCGAGGTCGTAGGCCAGGGTCAGCGTGCGGGATTCCGGGGCCTGGACCATGCGCAGTCGATCGAGGCCGTCATAGGTCATGAACGTGTCGTGGCCGCGGGCGTCCTGCTGGCGGACGCGGTTCGAGCGCGCGTCGTAGCCGTATTCGGAGATCGCGCCGAGGCTGTCGACGGAGCGGGTCAGGCGATTCAGGCCGTCGTACGTGTGGGTAAGCACGTTGCCGTTGGGCCACGTCTCGCCGGTGAGGTTGCTATTGGCGTCGTAGCGGTAGGTGGTGGTGATGTCGCCGGCGGCGGTGACCTCGGTGCGGGAGATCAGGCGATTGCGCTCGTCGTAGCCGCGCAGCAGGCTGTTGCCGTTCGGGTCGACCTCGTGGATGAGATTGCCGGCCGGGTCATACTGAAAAGTCGCGCGGGCGCCGGTGGCGTCGAACTTCTCAGACAGCCGGTCCGAGGCATCGTAGACCAGGGTGCGGACCTGCTCCCCCGGGGTGTTGGCGGTCACTTCCTTCACCGCATTGCCGTTCTCGTCGTAAAAACGCTCGCTGAGGAAGCCCTCCGGCGCTTCGGTGCGGATGAGGCGATTCAAGCCGTCGTAGGTGAACGTCGTCGTGCGGTCCAGGGCGTCGGTTTCGGTGAGCTTGTTGCCCTCGCCGTCCCAGGTGAAGGTCGTCGTCACCACCCGGTCGTCCAGGCGCCGGCTGACCGTCAGCGGACGGTAAAGGTCGTCATACTCGGTGGTGGTCACCCGCGGCTCGATACCACCGCCGCGCAGGGTTTCGCTGAGCGTATTGCCGACCTCGTCGAGCACGTAGAGGGTCTCGCGGCCCAGGGGCTCGACGCGGCGGACGGTGCGGCCGACCTCGTCGAGCTCGTAGATGAACTCGAAGCGCGGCGTCTCGTCGTCGTACCAGGTCGACTCGCGGGTCTTGCGGCCCTCGAGGTCGTAGGTGTAATCGGTCATGCCGCCTTCGGCATTGGTGATCTTCGTGACCCGACCTTCGAGGTCGTACTCGACGTGGGTCACGCCGCCGTTCGGATCCGTCTCGGTGCGGGTCTGGGCGACGTCGTCGTAGGCGATCGACTGGGAGTCGCCGTTCGGGTAGCCGGTGGCGAGCAGGCGACCGAGGGTGTCGTAGCCGAAGGTGGTTTCGTGGCCGTTGGCGTCGCGCTGGGCGAGGAGGCGGCCGCGCAGGTCGTAGTCCTTCTCCACCGTGTGGCCCTGGGGGTCCGTTTGGCGAATGAGGTTGCCGTAGTCGTCGTAGACGAAGTGGGTCGTCTGCCCACGGGCGTCGGTGGCGGTGAGGCGGTCGCCGTTGGGGGCGTAGGTATACACCTGCTCGACGACCTGGCCCGTGCCTTCGGGGTCGTCGACCACAATCACCTCGCGGGTCATGTTGCCGCTGAAGTCATACTCGAAGGTGGTCTCGTGGCCGTTGCGGTCGGTCGACGTCTCGACGCGGTTCTTGAGGTACGGCGGGTCAAAGCGCCCGGGGTCGGCGTAGGTCCGGCTCTTTCGGTAGCCGGCGACGTCTTCCTGGATAACGTTACCGTGCGGGTCGTAGCGGAAGCTGGTCTGGACGCCGCGGGCGTCGGTGCGGGCGGTCATCTTGACGCTGGTCAGGTCCCAGGTCATCGTCGAGCGGTGGCTGAGGGCGTCTTCGATCGACGTCGGGCTGCCGTAGTCGTCGAAGGACAGCACCATCGTCTCGCCGACCCGGTCGGTAACGGCGGTGATCGCCGAGCTGGCGCGGGAGGCCAGGGACTCTTCGTCGTAGTCGAAGAGGGTGACGCCGCCCTCCGGGTGCTGCACGCCGATCACCAGCGTGCCCGCGTAGTCGGCGCCCTCGAGGCCGATCTCGGTCGACGAGTAGGTGTAGCGCATCTCGGCGCCCGAGAGCTGGTTGGTGACCAGGTTCAAGATCGAACGCAGCTCGTGGTCGAGCCCCGGCACCAGCTCGTAGCCGTAGGCCTCGGCGACGGCGCTTTCTTCGCGGCGGGCGCTCGCCAGGTTGCCGTCGTCGTCGTAGTCGAAAAAGACCCGCAGGCCGTCGGGGCCGGCGACTTCCACCAGCACATCGCCGCGGTAGAGCGGGAAAGTGCGGTTGTCATAGCGGAAGGCGAGCTGACGTCCGCTCGAGTCGGTGACGGCGAGCAGGTGCACGCCGGTGGCGCTCGGGCCGTAGTCGAGGGTGGTGATATTGCCGTTGGTGTCGGAGATTTCCCGCAGCAGCCACTCGCTCTTACCGGCGAATTGGTAGTGGTAGCGCATGCCGGCGAGGGTGTAGAAGTCGAACGAATTGTCCTCCGAATTGCCGACCAGGGAGCCGTTGTAGCCGCGCAGCGGCTTCAGGCCGCCGGCGCCGTCGTCCACGAACCGCATCCCCGAGCCTTCTCCGCCGATGACGATCGCTTCACCGCACGGCGTGACGATGATCTTCGACTCGTAGCTGTGGCTCCAGCCCGGGCCGAGGGCGTTGGCGGTCTTGCCGCCGTTCGACGAGTAGGTGCGGCTGAAATTCAGGTAAGCGCCGCGCCCCGGCACCGCCATGTCGGTGCGGGACAGCGACAGACCGCCATTCCACGGGTTGACGCCGTGGATCAGGCTCTGGCCCACCGGCAGGGCGTCGCGGGAGGTGAACTGCGAGAGCGCGACGCCTTCCCGCGTCTCCACCTGCTCGCCGTCGCGCACGGTCAGGGTCAAGCGATAGTCGCCGGGGGGCACGTCGTCGGTGAAGATCTCGACGTTATGGTCGCCTTCGCCGTAGGGGCGATTGGTGACGAGGCTAAACGGCGCGCCGAGCTCCGAAGTGCCGTCGGGGTTCATGCCCTCGACCCGGCGAAGCTCGAGGTCGACGGTGGCGGGGCGATTGAGCGAGAACTCGTAAAGGTCGGGGACTTCGCACTGCAGGCCGTTGGGCAGGTCGACTTCCTTACTCACCGAGATCGAGACGTCGGCCCGGTTGATGATCTGCTGGTCCAGCTCGAGGCGGAAGCGCTCAGACCGGGCCTCGACCTCCGTGCCGCGGTTGACCACCAGCTGCAGCTCATAGAGCGTTTCCCGGTCGTAGAAGGCGCCCTTCGTCGAACCGACGAAGCCGGCCCCTTCCTTCTTGTTGATCTCGATGACGTCGATGATCTGGTCGCCCTGGTAGATCAGGATCTCGCGGGTCAGCGCGACGTAGTCGAGGGGCCGGACGTCGTAGAAGATCGTCAGGTCGGTGACGGAGAGGTTGTCATTCGACAGCTCGAGCGGGCTCGGCACCGTCTCGAGGATGCGCGGCTCCAGCGCGTAGACCGCCATGCCGCCGTCCAGCGGATTGCCGCCGGCGGTGGTTTCGACGGTAATGACGTTGAGCAATGGGTCGCTGCCGACGGTGGCGAAGCCACGCCAATTGTTCGCGTCGACCTGGGCCATGGGCGACACGGTGCCGCCGCCGGTCATGTCGGAGGTCACGTTCTCCGCCTCGAAGGGTTCCCAAAAACCGCCGTTGCCTTCGTTGTAATTCCACTCCAGATACTCGGCGCTGATCGGCGGCGGATAGTTCTCCCCGAGGCCGGCGGCCGACAGGTTATTGCCCTGCGGACTGGTGAAGACCGTGCCTAAGGTCACGCGGTGGGTCGGCTGGGGGATGCAGGAGAAGAGGCCGTCGGTGAGGGCGTAGGCCCGGAGGTAAGGCTCGATGCCGGCGACCGAGGCCTCGACGAGGTAGGCGATCCCCGCGCCGGTGCCGGTGATGACGCCGGCGACGGCGCCGTCGCGGTTGGAGACCGAGTCGACCGAGGTCTCGCCGCAGTCCATGAGCCGGGGATTGTCGACCGGGCAGGTGTCGAGGTCGACGACGGCGCCGGTTTCGTGCTCGCGGTCGGAGCAGTCCCCGTCGGCGTCGAATTCGCCGGTCATCTCGAAGGTCACCACCTCGTTCGAGATCGGGTTGCCGTGCTCGTCGAAGACGCCGACGTGGAGCTCGTCGACCATCGTGTCGGCGAGGAAGGTCTGGAAGACCTGGCCGAAACCGTCGAGCGGCGCCACGTAATTGGGCTCACCTGGGAACGCGAGGGCTTCGATATACCGCGGGATGCTCAAGACGCCCTGGGAGCTGTCGATCCACGCGTCCACGAGGTGGACGCTGGCGGCGGTCTCGTACTCGTCGCCGGGCTCGCGGAAGGTGAACGTCTCGTTATTGCTGGTGCGCAGGCCGAGCTCCAGCCGGACGCCGGCGAGGCCGAGGGCGTTGGTGCGGATCTGGAGCTCGGACTCCGAGCGCACCTCCACGGGGATACCGGTGATCGGATCTTCCTCGAAGGTGATCAGCGCGCCGCCGCCCGCGATGTTGACGAAGTTGACGATCGCACCCTCGACCGGACGTCCGGCGGCGTCGGTGACGCGCACGGTCAGATCTTCCGCCAGCACCTCCCCGACCGTGCCGGATTGGCGGTTGCTCTCCGGCAGGATCTCGACGCGGTCCCCGGCCAGCGGATCGGGATTCGGCTGGGCCGAAAACGGGCCCGACAGCGCGTCGGCCAGGAAGTCGAGGATCCAGTCATCCGGGTCCTCCGTGGTGGCGCCACCGTTCAGCTCGCCGGTCAAGACGTAGGCCGCGGCCCCGGTTTCCAGGTCTTCGACGCGCCACACCGACCCGGTCCAGGCGTTGAGCGTAAGGGGCCGCTGGGGGACCTCCAGGCGGCGGCCTTCGCCGACCCAGCGTCCAAGAGCAGCGACGACCTCCGGCGGATGTTCGAGCTGCGGCAGGATCGGACCGAGGTCCGGGCCGGTGACGCTCAGGATCGTCTGGCCGGCGTCGCGGGCGAGGCCGAGGCCTTTGTCGGCGGAGATCGACTGGACGAGGAACTCGTCCTCGAAGATCACGTGCTCGAGCGCCGAGCCTTGCAGGGCTGCGAGGCGCAGCCAGCCGCGCTCGGCGTCGGGCAAAGATGTCGCGGAGTTCCCGACGGCTTCGCCGACGCGCAGGGCGGCGTCGAGGGTGACGCCTTGCCAGTTGAAGCGCGCGGGCACGCCCCCCAGCTCTTCGACGACCAGGGCATTGGCGGCGATGGCCACCGACGGCCACGGTCGGGCGAGGCCGACGCCGGCCAGGTCCGCGAGCTCGGCTTCGTCGCCGTCCCAGCGCAGGCCGTAGCCGCGGGCGATGCTGGAGAGCAGGGCGGCGGCGAGCTGTTCCGTATTGCCGAGGTCGTCCTCGGCCACCGCCACGGGCCACAGCGTGGGCGCCCCCACCGCCAGGGCCGTCAGGTTGCCGGCGAGCTCGAGGCGCTCGACGGTGGCTTCTCCGGCGGGGCCCGAGAAGGTCAGCTCCAGGCGGTGGAGCCGCGCCATGTCGACCGCCTCGCCGACGGCGACGGTGCGGCCGTCGGCCTTGAGCACGGGGCGCAGCTGGACGAGGTAAGCCGGGACCGAGCCCAGGCCGCCGAAGAAGAGTACGGTGCGCTGGTCTTCGACGGTGGCGGGCTGGTAAGTGACCGTGAGGCGCGAGCCTGCAGCCCGGGAGACGGGCAGGGTGTGCTCGAAGACCCGCGGGCTCGAGGCGTCGGCGCTGGCGTACGCCCGCACCCGCAGGGTGTGGATCAGCTCGGACGGCAAGGCCGGGCCTTCGCCGACGACGGCCACCACCTGGGCCGGCAGCGAGCTCGGCAGAATGCCCAGCTCGAGCGGCACCACCGCGCGGCTCGCCAGCTGGTCGGCGTAGGCGCCGCCGCCGGCGACGTCAAGGTGCGTCTGGACCTGGCCGCGTAGCTCTTCGAGGGGCGTCCCGGTTCGAGCCGTCGACAAAGCGCCGTCGAGGAAGCCTTGCACGGTGAAGCTGCCGGCGCCGTGCATGGCGCCGAGCACACCCGGGGCGGTGCGGCCTCCGTAGGCCTTGAGCGACGGGGCGAGCGGGATCCAGGTGCGTCCGGTGAAGTCGACCACGGCGCCGCGGTAATTCGTGTAGGGCAGGTGAGCTTCGACCCAGGTGTGCTCGAGGCGCACCGCCGCGACGCGGCCGCCGCGGATCACCGGATCGCGGGCGACGCCGGCGCGGGCGTAGGCGGCGAGGATGGCGTCGGCGTCGGCCTCGCCGAGTCCCCAGGGCTGGCCGGCGGCTTCGAGATCCAGCTCGAGCACGCCGTGCACATAGCGGGCGGCGGCTTGGCTCGCGCGCAAGAGCGCGATGAGCAGGCTCGCCTGGTCGACATCGTTGCCGCGTCCGGACCGCAGGGTGCCGAGCGCCCCCTTCATCGATCCGGCGTAGACCTCCGTCTCGATCCGGTGGCGGACAAATTCGTAGATACGGACGTAGTCGTACCCGAGATCTTCGGCCTGGCGCAGGATCTCGACGTCGAGCGGCGCCGCCGCGCTCGACGCGAAGTCTTCTGGATCGGGCTGGACATCGTCGGCCCGTTGGTAGGCCGCTTCGATCGACGGCTCGGTGACCGGCGCCCGCGGCGACAGCCGGGCGCGGCGATACGGGAGGGCGTCGGCCCGCAGCTCCCGGGCTGAAGTCACCGGCGCGTCGCCGAGGACGGAACGAAGGCTCGAACGAATCGCGTCCACGTCCCGGGCGCTCAAGGACTTGTCCTGACCCGGGCGAAGCTGAGCCGCTGCGTCGCCGAGCGCCGCGCGCCACGCTTCGCTGCGGGCTCCGTGGGCGGCGCGGGCGCCTTCGAAGCGGGTCATGATCTCGCCGCCGAGCCCGGCGGC
>JBCDKB010000336.1:0-9923 GCA_038747035.1 Acidobacteriota bacterium
CCCGTATGTTGGCCCGGTGGGGCGGTGGCTGGGTGACGCTCTATGGGCTGGTGTGGTCGGCTGGGGGGTGGTCTACGAGTTTTTGGCGGGGATATTCTTGGTTAATCTTCCCAACAAATACAGCGACCGGGTCGAGGACTCCGTCGAGTACGCGCAGGGATATTCGTCCCGCCAGCATCGACGGGTCCTAGCCCTCGTCGAACGTCGCTACTCCGAAGACATCGCCGTCGACGACCTGGCCGGCGAAGCGCAATTGAGTCCGTCGCACTTTTCCCGCCTCTTCAAGCGCAGTCTGGGACAGAGCCCCCACCAGTTCCTCATGAGCTACCGCGTGGAAAAGGCTGGGGAAGCGCTGCTCGGAGATCCTGCGCGCCCGATCGTTCAGGTCGCCCTGGACGCCGGATTCTCCGACCAGGCGCATTTCTCGCGCACCTTCAAGCGCCTGGTGGGCCTCACACCGTCGGCCTTCCGGGAGTCCCGGAGGTAGTCAGGCGACGGCCCGCGGGCACGCAGGTCGGTCGAATTCGACAAAGACTCGGCGCGAATATGCAAGCCGGTCAGCCGCGGGCTTCTTAAGCTTTGGCTCCAACGAGCGTCCGCCGCCCCCGCCCTGTGCGACGCGGCGGGCCCAGACTCCGAGGAGAACCCATGGCGACACCTGAGATCGTAAATCTTCAAAAGACTCCGAACCTGGACGGCGTGACGAGCCGGCAGGTCGCATTCGACAGCGCGGGCGTCCGGCTGGCGGGGACGCTCTTCACGCGGTCTACCCTCGACCGTCCGGCCCCGGGCGTGGTCGTGACCGGCGCCTGGACCACGGTCAAAGAGCAGATGGCCGGCACCTACGCCCGGGAGCTCGCAGCCCGCGGCTTCGCCGCCCTCGCGTTTGACTTCACGGGCTGGGGGGAATCCGGCGGGGACGTCCGCTTTGTCGAAGATCCGCAGGTGAAGACCGCGGACATCCTGTCGGCGGTGGATTTCATGGCGACCCTCGACGAGGTCGATGGCGAGGCGATCTCGGGTGTCGGTCTGTGCGCGTCTTCCGGGTACATGGCGACGGCCGCCGCCGACCATCCGAAGCTGCGGAAGCTCGCCCTGGTCGCGGCCTGGCTGCACGATCCGCCGCTGGCGGAGGCGGTCTACGGCGGCGCCGACGCCGTCGCCGAGCTGGTGGCGGCGAGCCGCGGGCCGGAAAAGGTCCTGACGGCGGCGAGCGCCTCCGACGCCGCCTCGCCGATGTACCAAGCGCCCTACTACACCGAAGAGCACCGCGGGCTGATCCCTGAGTACGACAACAAATTCAACGTCGCCACCTGGGAGCCGTGGCTGACCTACGACGGCCAGGCCTCGGCCGACCGACTCTCGGCGCCGACGCTGATCATCTGCTCCGAGTCCGCGGCCCTGCCCGCCGGAGCCCGCGCCTACGCCGCGCGTCTCAAGGCCCGCCCCGACGAGCTGTGGCTCGATGACGTGAGCCAATTCGACTTCTACGACCGACGGGACGTCATCGAACAATCCGTCGATGCGATTGCGGACCACCTGCGCTGAGGATCAGGCGATGAACCGCCGGGAGCGACCATGATGAGCACCAACGACGCCGAGCGAGCCCGTCGCAACAAGGACACCGTCCGGCACTTCTTCCGGCTTCTGGAAGCGGAAGATATCTCCGGGTTCGTTCAGCTTTTCGCCGAAGAAGGTCGGCAGATCAACCCCTACGCTTCGGGGCTCTTTCCCGACGGCGCGACGGGTCGCAAGGCCCTCATGGAGTACTGGCGGGGGGTGCCGGACCTATTCGACGGCATGCGCTTTCCCATCGATGAGCTGCACTGCCTCGAAGCTCCGGATCGCGTGTTCGCCCGCTATCGGGGCGAGCTCACGCTCAAGGGGGGCGCGGGTCTCTACGCCAATGACTACTACTCGACCTTTCGATTCAACGACGCCGGTCAAATCCTGGAGTACGTCGAGATCTTTAACCCGATCGTCGCAGCGAAGAGCTTCGGATTGATGGATCAGCTCATGGCCGATGGAAACGAGGAGAAAGCGATGCCTGAACAAGTCGCAGTCGCCAATACGGTGGCCCGCTACTTTGCCGCCGTGGACGGCCGCGAATGGGAAGAGCTCGAAAGGCTCATGACGAGTCCGTTCTTTGTGGACTACTCGAGCTTCGGCGGCGGCGAGCCGGCCCACCTGGAGCCCGCCGCGATCCTCGCCGCGTGGCGTCAGCTCCTTCCGGGATTCGACCAGACGCACCACCTCATCGGCAACCTCGATATCCGCGTCGACGGCCCACAGGCCTCGGTGCTGTGCAAAGGCACGGCGTCCCACCACCTCGATGGACAGGTCTGGACCGTCATCGGCAGCTACGACCTGCAGCTGCGCCTGGACGACGGCGCGTGGCGGGTCGCCGGATGTCGGTTTCTATTCGACTTCCAGACCGGCGCCTCCGACCTGGCCCAGAAAGCCCAGGAGCGGGCGGCGCTTTAGCGCTTCGCCGGACTCGCCGCGGCGGTTCGCCAGCACTTGGCGCTGATCGACGAGGCCCGAACGCCGCGCGACGTCTAGCGGGCGGCGCGGGCTTCCCGGATGCTTGTCGTCAGGCCCTGCGGGTCGCTGGTGCCGACGCCGAAGCTTTTGCCGTTGGCGAGGTCGAGCTTGACGACGTCAAAGCCCGAGACGTTCCACATCCAGCCGAGACGGGGCACGTAGCGGATGCCCCAGCCCCAGAGCGCGTTGCCGCGGGTCGGGGTGGCGTTTGTGATGTCGGAGATCGGGATCGTCTTCGAGATCAGGCCCGGTCCGAAGGCGATCCTGACGTCCTTCGACGTGACGACGGTGGTCAACGAGTGGAAAAGGAAGAGCGCCGCCGCCGTCAAGACCGCCGGAACCAAGAGGCTGAGCGGCCAACCCATGGCCGCGCTGAGGCCGAGGCAAAGCGCCAGGCCGAGGCCGAGGGCACCCGCTACCACCGTGCCGAATTGGGTGTGTCGATAGAACTCTTGCGGAGATTGGGCGTTGGACATGGGCAAGCTCCTGGCCGAGGTTTGTGGTTCGTTGCAGCTGTCTACGCGCATCGACAGGAAGTATTCGGTACGCGGATCAGGACGACGGAGGCGTCTAAAGAGTTGCGTCTTATTACCGCCTGCGGCTAGGCTCTGGGGGTGATGGCGGAAATACGGCGGGAACAGTGCGGCGATGGGTCAAAAGCGACTAGGGGTCTCAGGGGTCTAACCCCTTCGGCGGCCCGATCCGAGACCCGGTCGCCTCGGGGAGAACAGCCCGACGGCGCCGGTCTCGCGGACTCAGACTCCCGGGCTCCGTCGGTGCGTCCCGCGCGCACCTTGCGGGACAAGCTGGCGGTGCTCGCCGACGCCGCAAAATACGACGCGTCGTGCGCCTCGAGCGGCCTGCGGCGAAACGGCGCGAAAGGCAAGCTCGGCCATAGCGATGGAGTTGGTATCTGCCACAGCTACACCCCGGACGGTCGCTGCGTGTCGCTCCTCAAGGTGCTGCTCACGAATTACTGCATCTACGATTGCCAGTTTTGCGTCAATCGGGCCTCGAGCGACACGAGGCGGGCTCGTTTCAAGCCGCACGAGATCGCGCAGCTTTTCATCGATTTTTACCGGCGTAACTACGTCGAAGGGCTTTTCCTCAGTTCGGGTATCGTGCGTAGCCCCGACTACACGATGGATCAGCTGACGCAAGTCGCCCGATCGCTGCGCCTCGACTACGGCTTCAACGGATATATCCACCTCAAAGCCGTGCCCGGCGCCAGCCGCGAGCTGATCGAAGCGGCCGGTCGCTGGGCAGACAGGCTGAGCGCCAACGTGGAGCTGGCGACCCAGCGCGACCTGGACCGGCTGGCCCCGGAAAAGCAGCTCGACACCATCGAGACCACCATGGGGCAAATTCACGCCCGGCGTCGGCGGGCCCGGGCGGAGCGCCGGGAGAGCCGGAAGGCGCCGAATTTTGCGCCGGCGGGGCAGTCTACGCAGATGGTGGTCGGCGCGACGTCCACCGACGACGCCCGGATCTTGACCACGGCTTCCCGCCTTTACGGCGAGCATCGGTTGAAGCGCATCTACTACTCGGCCTTCAGTCCGATTCCCTTCGGCGACTCGCGCCTGCCGAGTCAACCGCCGCCCCTGGTGCGTGAACATCGCCTTTACCAGGCCGATTGGCTGCTTCGATTCTATGGCTTTGCGGCCCGCGAGCTGGTCGACGACCGACGACCGTGGCTCGACCTGGAGCTGGATCCCAAAACCGCCTGGGCGCTCGAGAACCGGGACTTCTTCCCGGTGGACGTGAACCGGGCTTCAAAGGCGGCGCTGCTGCGGGTGCCGGGCCTCGGCGTGCGCAGCGCCGGCCGGATCCTCGCCGTCCGACGTCGGCACCGGCTGCGGGTTGACGACCTGAAGAAGATCGGACTCGCCGTCAATCGCGCTTTACCCTTTGTGGTGACGGCCGACCGGAACCCGCGGGCGCGGGAGCTCGACGGGGTCGACCTGCGCTCCCGCCTGCTCGGCGGCGGCGGTCGCCAACTCTCGCTTTTCGAAGACAACTCGACACCCAGGCGGGCGATCGCGCCGGCTTCGCCTGCGGCCGGATCCGGCGCCTCAGCGCTCGGCGGTGGACCGCCGCTCGCCGACCGCCGATCGGCGGTCACCGGGGAGATTTAGCGAGGTGATGCGCGCGGTGGCCTTCGAGCCCCGATTCGAGCGGTGGCGCGAGCTGGCGCGCGGGCTGCTTGGGGAAGGCGTCCAGCCCCATGAGGTCGACTGGCGGCCGGAGGGCGAATCCCCCCAACTTTCCCTGCCCGCCCGCGCCCCGGGTCCGTCACGCGCTCGAGGTGTCGGGGGGCTTAAAGCCCGCGGCGCTTCGGTGGCCGCCGCGCCGCGGGTGCCCCGGGCCTTCCTCGACCTGGCCCAGTCGGTCTCACTCCACCGTGACGCCGGCCGCTGGGCCTTGCTCTATCGGACCCTGTGGCGGCTGGTTCACGGGGAACCCCATCTGGTCGCGGTCGGGCTTGACGACGACGTCCTTCGGCTCCGTCGGATGGCGCAAGCGGTGCGCCGCGACCGCCACAAGATGAAAGCCTTCGTGCGCTTCCGTCGCGCGGAAAACGACCTCGGCGAGACCTGGTACATCGCGTGGCACCGGCCCGACCACCGGATCTTCGAGGCGGTAGCGCCGTTCTTCGTCGAGCGATTCAACGACCAGCGCTGGATGATTTTGACGCCGGACGGGTCCACCTGTTGGGATCTGAAGTCCCTTCGCTTCGGCCCCGGCGTGCCGCGCGAGGCGGCTCCGGATCGCGACGAGATGGAGAGTCTGTGGAAGACCTACTACGCGTCGATATTCAATCCGGCTCGAGTCAAAGTGAAAGCCATGAAGGCTGAGATGCCGGTTCGCCACTGGGGGACGCTCCCCGAAGCGGCGCTGATTCCCCAGCTCCTGCTCGAGGCCCGGGGACGGGTAGAGAGCATGGTCAAGAAGCCCCGGCGTCCGCCGGCGATGGACGCCATTCCGGAGGGCGCGACCTTGCCGGTCCTCTCGGCGGCGTTGGCCACCTGCCGGGCGTGCGGTCTGTGCGAGAACGGGACCCGCCCGGTCGCCGGATTAGGGCCGGTCGACGCGCGGACCGTGCTGATCGGCGAGCAGCCGGGTGATGTTGAGGAGCGTCTCGGGCGTCCGTTTGCCGGCCCCGCCGGCGAGGTCCTCGACCGGGCCCTCGCCGCCGCGGGTCTCGATCGATCGGAGCTCTACGTCACCAACGCCGTCAAACATTTTAAGTACGAAGAGCGGGGCGGTCGGCGCATACATAAGACGCCCAACCTCACCGAGGTCTCGGCGTGTCGCCCGTGGCTCGACCGGGAGCTTTCGCTGATCCGTCCGCAGATCGCCGTGGGCCTCGGCGCCACCGCCGCCCGTATGCTTTTCGGCGGCGAGGTGCGCCTGCGGCGCGACCGCGGATCGCCACGCCGCACCCGCTTCGCGGAGTGGACGCTCATCACCTACCACCCCGCCGCCTTGCTCCGTATCCCGGACCCCTCGGCGCGCCGGACGGCGGAGGAGGCTTTCTTCGCGGACCTGCGCCTAGTCGCGGAGCGCGCCCGCGCCGTCCGTGACCTTCCCGCCGCGTGCTAACGTCCTGGTCTTGGCGAGAAACTGCGGGCCCACGGATGGGTGAAAAGAACCACCTCCTCTCGACGACGCAGCTCATTGAGCGTTATCGGGGCGGCGAAAACGCTGCGGCGGACGGTCTGTTCGCACGGTACCTGCCGATCCTCAGGCGTTGGGCCAGGGGCCGGCTGCCCCAGAAGGTGCGCGATCTTTCCGAGACTGAGGACCTGCTTCAGGTGACGTTCTTGCGGGCCCTTAGCCGTCTGGACGACTTCGAGTCCGAGCGTCCAGGCGCCTTCCTGGCCTATCTCCGGACGATCTTGCTCAATCTGGTCCGCGAGGAAATCCGCCGGTCCCACCGGCGTCCGTCGGAGTCGTCCCTCGAACACTCCCTGCCGGCGCCGCAATCGTCGGCGGTGGAGGAGTTGATCGGTTCCGAGCGTCTGGCGGCCTATGAAGCGGCCCTAAGCCAGCTGCCGGAGGCGAAACGGAACGCGGTCATCATGCGGGTGGAATTCGGCATGAGCTTCGACGAGATCGCGACCGAGCTCGAGCGACCCTCGGCAAATGCGGCGCGGATGATGGTCAGCCGTGCGCTCGACGATCTCGCGGCATTGATTAAGGCATGATGGAAAAAGACGCCGCCAGCGAGCTCGCCCAGCAGATCGCCGACTGCGAAGCTCCGGATTGGGGGGCAGACCCCGGGGCCGATCGGGTCGACGCGATGCGCTTGATCCACGAGGTGGCCGCCGGCTTCCGCGCGGCCGCGGCGCCAGAAGCACAGCCGCCGTCCCTCTTCGCCTGGCGCCACCTCGACGTGCGCGAAGAAATCGGTCGCGGCGCCTTCGGACGCGTCTACCGAGCTTGGGACTCTCTCCTCAAGCGGGATGTGGCCTTGAAGCTCTCGGAGCCGGCGAGTCGGCGGACGCTGGAGCCCGGCGTGGTCATCGCGGAGGCGCGCTGCCTGGCGCGCGTGCGACACCCCAATATCCTGGCGGTGCACGGCGCCGATTCCGTCGACGGGCAGGTCGGGATCTGGAGTGATCTCCTGGTCGGTAGGACGCTCGAACAGCTGCTCGACGAACGGCCCCGACTCCCCGCGGAGGCGGTGATCGATGTCGGCCTGCCGCTGGCGGATGCCGTCGCCCTCATCCACCGGCGGGCCCTCGTCCACGGCGATATCAAGCCCGCCAACATCATGATCCGGGACGACGCCACGCCGGTGCTCATGGACTTCGGCGCCGCCCGGGAGCAGGGCCGGTCCGCGGCGGCGGCTTTCGGGTCCCCCCGATTCATGGCCCCGGAGCAGCTCGACGGCGCCGGCCCCGCGCCGGAGGGTGACCTTTTCGCACTCGGCGTCGTCCTCTGTCGGTGCCTCACCGGGCGCTACCCGTGGCCGGCGACGACCCGGGACGAGCTTGAGGCCGCCTTCCGCCAGGGCGACCGGCCCGATCTGGGCGGCGTGCCCCGGGGTTTTCGTCCGCTGGTCAATGCGCTGCTTTCGGCGGACCCGACCCGCCGCCCTGCGGCCCGCGAGGTCGCCGATCGACTCGCCCATCTCCGGGATGCGCCGCGTCGTCGTCGGCGACGGGCGGCGGTCGCGGCGGTGATGGCTTCGCTGGCGCTGGCGCTGGCCCTCACCGTCACCGCCTTGCGGTCAGAGAAGAGAACCCGTCTGGAGGTCCAAGCGCTCCGCGACCTGACGATCAGCGCCCTCCAGGAGGCCGACCCGGAGCGCACCTCCGGTCCGACGTCGATCAAGGTGGTCTACGACGCCCTCGCCGAAGGCATGGACGGGGCGCTGGCGGAATATCCGGCGGCCCTCGCGGATATGCGGCTGATCGTCGCCCGCGGCCAGCAGCGCCTCGGCGAGGAGGAGGCCGCGCTGGAGATCTTTCAGCGCGTCCTCGATGAAACACCCGTCGGGGTCAAGCAGCTGGCCCGTCGCCGGTGCGTGGCGATGCTCGGACTGGCCGACGTCGCCGCAGAAATTCCCGACGTGGCGCGCGCTGAGGCGGCCGTCGAGGCCGCCTTGGATCCCGCCGGCGAGTGTCCCCGGGCGCTGCCGCCGGCGCAGAAATTGACCGCGCGCAACCTGCTGGGCAAGGTGCTGAATCGGCAGGGAAAGTGGCAGGAGATGCTGGAGGTTCAAGTGACTTTGCTGGCGGATCGTGAGCAGCTGCACGGCGTCGGCGGCGAGGCGACGGCAGTGGACCACCACAACGTCGCCCGCGCCTATATGCAGGTCGGCCGCTTGGACGAGGCCCTCCACCACGGAGTTCGGGCGCAGGAAATTTTGCAGGGCGTCGACGGCGAAGAGTCGCTGCGGCTCGGCTATATCAAGCTGCTGCTCGCGGAAGTCCACAACGACCGGGGTGCCTTTGATCTAGCGCAAGAGAATCTGGACATGGCTCGCGATCTCTACGCCAGCAACTTGCCGCCGGACCACCCCGCGCTGCTCGGGCTCGACGGCGAACAGGGGCGGCTTTGGCGACGCTCCGGGGCTCTCGGTCGCGCGGAGGCGCTTTTCCGTGATCGCCTGCAGAAGGCCGACGCCGAGGCGCCGGCGGTGCGGCGACACGCCCTTCGAGATTTGTCCTACATCCTGCTGGCGACCGGGCGCTGGTCCGAGGCCGGGCGGCTGCTGGCGGAGCTGCGTTCGATCTTGCCCGAACGCCTCTCCCCGCTGACGACCTATTTCGCCGCGGCCGAAATCTACGCCGACGCCCGCCAGGGTCAGGCAGAGGTCGAGCACGCGCGACGTGCGATCGACGTCGCACGGGCGGACCTCGCTGGCCAGTCCCTCAACCGTATCGAGCCCTACGAGCAGCTGGAGTCCTGGGATCTGGCGCTGGCCGAAGGGCCCTCTTCAGGAGAGTGACCGTGCACGTTCGTTCGAATAGACACCGTCTTGCAGCTATGGTTCCTCTAGATATTGCGGTTCCTCTGGATATTACGGGTCCTCTGGAAATTGCAGGGCCCGCTCGATGGGGCGACGCCGTCCGGCGATGGAGCGGCGCGTGAGTCTTTTTAGCTGGCTCGTCGAGCCCTACCGCGACACCGAACGGCTCGCGCTCGAGACGCCGGTTCCCCGAGCCGCCGCCGGAGAATTCGGCGGTTCGATCGGAGGGATCGGGGGGACGTCGGCGACCTTCGCGGCGCTCGAAGAGCAGCGCCGGGCGGCCCTCCGCTTCCGATTCCGATGCCTACTCGTCGGCCTTCCGACCTTGATGCTCTTGGGGCCTGCGACCTATTTGGCGTGCCAAAAGATGGGTCTCAATACCGGGGACGCGGTGGTGTGGGGCGTCATGGTTTCGGTGATCGGCGTGCTGATTCTCCGCGCCGTGGCGAAGGCGGGGCTATCGATTTATCGCAAGACGGCGAAGCATCGCGTCCTATCCGCCCTGGCGCTGAACCACGGGTTGACCTATAGCGTCGAAGGCGTGGACCGGGAGGCCCTGCGGCCATTTGATGACCAGCAGCTTTTCGGGATAGACACCGGATCGGGGGCCTCTGAAGACGTCTTTAGCGGCCGGATCGGGGATGTTGACTTCCTCCTCTTCGAGGCGATCCGCGAGAGCGCGAGGAAGACCCAGCACGCCTCTTCGAGCACCGTGGTCTTCGACGGGCTCTGTCTGCGGGTGAGCTTCCCGAAACGATTTTCGGGCACCACCCGCGTCATGGGTGACCTCGGCGCCCTCAACGTCCTCCACGCGGCGGGGGGAGAGCAGCCCCTCGAGCGGGTTCGCCTCGAAAGTGCGGACTTCGAAAAGCACTTCGAAGTGGTCACGACGGACCAG
>JBCDKB010000337.1:0-9914 GCA_038747035.1 Acidobacteriota bacterium
CGGTCATCCACGCCACCGACGAGTCCGTCGAGCGGCTGCTGGTCGCCGGCCACGAGCCCACGACCTCGTCCCTGGCCTCGACGCTGATGGGCGGTGGACACCTGCGGGTGGTCACCGCGACGCTGGTGGGACTGGCCTTCTACGGCCCGTGGAGCGAGCTCGGCGCCGGATCGGCGGAGCTGCGATTCCTGATTCCCCCTCGCCTCTTGGATTAGCCACTCGGCGAGATCAAGCCTCATGGCCGGTCACCGTCCCCGCCGGTCGGCTGCTCGCTGGAGCTCTTGACGGTCAGACGGAAACCGGCGGCGTCGAGATAGCGCGCTTCCTGCTCGAGGTCAGCGCGGGTGAGCGGGTGTCCGTCGAGCCAGCCCTCCGGGAAGATCACGCGCAGGCGCTTGCCTTTCGCTCGGCAGCGCAAGGAGGTGCGACGGCGGTCGCTGCGGGTGCGGTTGAGAAGACACGCCAAGCGCAAGAGGATGCACAGCCTCTGCGCGGTCCGCACCTGGCCCTTGGTGGGAAGCCCGAAGAAGAGCGGGCCGGGAAATTTACGCCGGTGACCCCGCACCAGGAGAGCCAGCAGGCGCTGATTCTGGACCGAGAAGCCGTCCATATCGGCGTGCTCGAGCACATAGGCGCCGTGCTTGTGGTACCCGCCGTGGGCGATGGCGAGGCCGATCTCGTGCAGGCGCGCGGCCCAGCGCAAGAAAGTATGGGACGACTCGGCGTCGAGCTTCCAGTCGGCGGCGACCTGCCGCAGACAGTCCAGAGCCACGCTTTCGACGCGGGCCGCCTGGTCGAGGTCGACGTGGTATCGCTCGACCAGCGCCTGGATCGTCAGCTCGCGGGTGTCCCGGTGCTGGAGGCGACCCAGCAGGTCCACCAGCACGCCTTCGCGCATGGCGCCGGGGGAGACGAACATCGTCTCGAGTCGAAAACTCTGGAAAATCGCCCGCAGAATCGCCACGCCGCCCGGCAGAACTCGCGCCCGGTCGCGGCGCAGGCCCTCCAGCTCGATGGCATCCACATGCCCCTTATCGATCATCCCACGGTGGAGCCGGTCGAGGCCTTCGGCGGTGATCGGGCCGGTCGTCCAACCTTGGGACCGGAGGATCTCGGCCACCGCCAGGATCGTGCCCGAGGCGCCGACGGCGCGGTCCCAGCCGCGTTTTCGATAGTGCCCCTCGATGGCCCGCAGCTCGAGTCGCGCCGCCGTTTCAGCGCGCCGGAAGCGCTTGGCCGTGATGCGGCCGCCCCGGAAGTGGGCCAGGGTATAAGAGACACACCCCATGTAGAGACTCTCCGTCTCGTAGGGGTCCGAACCGTCGCCGATGATGCATTCCGTTGAACCGCCGCCGATATCGACCACGAGCCGTCGCGACGGCCCCCCCGCGACGCTGTGGGCGACGCCGAGGAAAATCAGCCGCGCTTCTTCCTGACCCGAAACGACTTCGATCGGGTGGCCGAGGGCGATCTCCGCTTCTTTTAGAAAAGCCGGAGCGTTGCGGCCGCGACGCAGCGTATTGGTGCCCACCGCCCGCACGGTACCGGGCGGGAAGTCGCCCAGTCGCTGGCCGAATTTGCGCAGGCATTGCAGCGCCCGCATTTGGCCCTCGAGGGTGATGTTCTGCTGCTCATCGAGGTGGCCGCCGAGGCGGACCCCTTCCCGCAGTCGATCGATCATCTGCAGCTCGCCGCCGACGTCGCGGGCGATGACCATGCGGAAGCTATTGGACCCGAGATCCACAGCGGCGAGCGTGCGCGGGCGCTTTCGGCTTCCGTTCGCTTCAGGGAGTGGACCGCTCGAGGCTCGGGGTACCGCGCCCTCCGGCGTGTTGTCGCTGTCCGCTGGCGCGGTGTCGCCGTCGTTCGGCATTTCTTCAGGCTCCAACATCAGGTCTCTAATGATATGAAAGCGCCCCACACCATTTGTTAAGAATTGATAAATAGCCTAAACTGCGTCATTGCGGAGCGCCCCCGTCCCTGCCTGGCGGCCAACGCGCCACGACCCGCGTCCACAGTCCATAGCGAAAATGACTCCCGGCGATCTCTCCACGAGCCGTCCAGCCCCGTAGCTTCGCACCAAGAGCCCGTCACCTCCACTGAACCCGAGAAACCACCGGGCCGGTCCGGCGGCCCGAAGAGGAGCATCCATGCCCCATCCCTTGACCGCCATCCGCGGCATCGGCCCCGCCGCCGCTGCCCTACTCGTTGAAGCCGGTTTCGCGACCATCGCCGACATCGCCGGCGCTGACCTGGCCGACCTGTCGTCGGTGCGCGGCTTCGGCATCACCCGCGCCGCCGCCATCCGCGACGACGCCGCCCGACTCGTCTCAGAAGCCGCGTCTCCGGTAGAGGCCGCTTCTGAGGACGTCGAGCACCCAGAGCCAGCGACGAGTGGGAGCCCTCGGTCCGAAGGTAGCGCCGACGTCGAAGCCGGGGCGGCGCAGGAAGCCGCCGAAAAGGATTCTGGGAAGGCCGAAAAGAAGCCTGCCAAGAAGAAAGACAAGAAGAAGAGGGCGCCCAAGAAACCCGCCGAGAAGAAAGGCGAGAAAGAAAAGAGGAGCTCGAAGAAGAAAGACAAGAAGAGCTCAAAGAAGAAGGATTCCAAGAAGAAGCATTCCAAGAAGAAGGCCGCAACAAAGAAAGACGAGAAGAAGGCGAAGAAAAAATAAGATCCACTTTACCTTCGCCCTCGAGTGCGCCATTTCACCCTGACCGCCCCCCGAAACCGGTGACCATGCAACCTTTGATCGAAAAAGAGCTGCTGCTCGACAGCCACGGGACCGCCGACATCCTCAACGCGCTCGGTGAGCAGTTCACACTGCGCACAGAAGCCGAGCTCGATCGCCACGCGACCTACTGGGACACCTTCGACTGGCGGGTGTGGAATGCCGGCGGCGTACTCGCCGAGCGACCGGCGACGCCAGATGTTCGGGCGCTGGTCCTCGAAGCGGCGGACGTCGACGCAAAAGACCGTCGCGAGCTCGCCTGGTGCGACCACGCCGGTCAGGTGCGCGAGCTCGCCTGGCTCCAGGGAGAAGACGTTCCGGGCATGGCGGACAACTTGCCGGCTGGCTTCGAGGATCTCGCCCCCGTGCTCTCCATGCGGCGCCTCCTGCCGATTCTCTATCTGCGGGAATCCGGACCGCTCCTGCGGGTGCTCGACGATTCGGAAAAAACGGTCCTGCGCCTCCAGGTCCTGGAGTCTTCGGCCGCCCGCGACGAGCACAGCCCCAGCCAGGGCATGCCGACCCGACTGCGCATCCTGCCGGTGCGCGGCTACGGCGCTTTTGAAGCCAAAGTGCTGCGATTCCTCGCCGACAGCTTCCGGCTGGCGCCCGCAGAGCTCAACGTGCTCGAGTCCGGGCTCTCGGCGATCGGTCGGCGTCCCGGCGACTACACCTCCAAAGTCAAGCTGAAGCTCAAGCGACGGTCGACCGCCCTCGAGGCGTCCCAGACGATTTACGGCAGCCTGCTCGACGCCATGCTGATCAACGAGCCGGGCCTGCGCGCCGACCTCGACTCGGAGTTCCTCCACGACTTCCGCGTCGCCGTCCGGCGCACCCGCTCGGCCCTCTCCCAGGTCAAAGGCGTCTTCGCGGACGACGTCGTCGAGCACTTTAAGAATCAATTCCGATGGCTCGGCCAGATCACCGGCCCGACCCGCGACCTCGACGTCTACCTGCTCAAGATGCCGACCTATCGGGCGGATCTTCCGGAGGCTTCCCAAGAGCACCTCGAGCCGCTCGAGCGCTTCCTCGTCGAGCGTCAGGCGGCCGAGCAACGGGAGCTAGTCCGCCAGCTGGATAGCGCCCGCTACCGCGACCTGATCGACACCTGGCGACTCCAGCTCGCCCGCCCGTCCACCGGCCCGCTCGCCGAGGCCCCGGTGGTTGATGTCGCGTCGGCGCGCGTCTGGAAGCTCTACCGGCGGATGGTCAAAGCCGGCCGCGCGATCACCGACGAGACCCCCGCCGAGGCGCTGCATGACGTGCGCATCGTCGGCAAGAAGCTGCGCTACCTCATGGAGTTCTTTCGCTCGCTTTACGCAAAAAAGGAGATCGACACGGCGATCCGCGAGCTCAAGCGCCTCCAGGACCTGCTCGGAGACTTCAACGACTATGAAGTGCAGGAGGCGGCGATGGGCCAGTTCGCCGTGCAGCTCGCCGACTCGATGAAAGCGCACGGCCAAGACTCGGCCCCGTCCTTGCTCGCCATGGGCCGGCTGCAGGCCCATCTCGACGACGGACGCACCCGGGAGCGGTGGCGGTTCGCGGAGCGTTTCGAGAGATTTGCCTCCGTCGAGAATCGCGCCCGCTTCCGAGCGCTCTTCCACAGCCCGTGAAGGTCGGCGGTGATCTTCACCGCCGATTGTTCCTCCCTTCATATTGATTCCGAAGGATCGCCTAAATTCCTGACCCGGCAGGCACGCGAACCCCTTCCCAAAGATAGGCCCGGGCCCCTGAAAGGATCCCCATGGCTATCCACATGTTGCGTGATCTCGAGAAGCTGAAGAAAGAAATCCTTCTGGTCGGCTCGATGGTGGAAGAAGCCACCGAGAAATCCGTCCTGGCCCTGCGCGACCGGCGCGCCGACCTCGCGGAAGAGGTGAAGAAGGGCGATAAGCAGATCGACGACCAAGAGATCAAGGTCGAAGAAGAGTGCCTCAAGATCCTCGCCCTGCACCAGCCAGTGGCCAACGACCTGCGTTTCGTCGTCGCGGCGCTCAAGGTCAATAACGACTTGGAGCGGGTCGGCGACCTCGCCGGCAACTTGGCGGACCGGGTGCTCTTCCTCGCCGACCGCGACCCGGTGCCGGTGCCGGACAAAATCTTGACGATGGCGGACCGGGTGCCGTCCATGCTGCGCCGCAGCCTCGACGCCTTCGTCAAGCTCGACACCCACATCGCCCGTTCCGTGCTCCATGAGGACGAGGAGGTCGACGCGACCCACGCCGAGATTTTCGGCGTCATCGAAAAGTGCATCAAGGAAGACGTCGGCAAGCTCGCCGAGTGGATGCAGCTGCTCTCGGTCTCCCGCTACCTCGAACGGATCGCCGACCTCGCCACCAATATCGCCGAAGACGTGCTTTTCATGGTTGACGGCGAGGTGGTCCGCCACCGCCAGTGGTAGCCCCCGTCGCCGGCGGCCAGCCCCGTCAACCGGCGTCTTCACCCCTCCAGTTCTGAGAGCTGAGTTCCGAGAGTCCCCATGACGAGCCTAGAGCCTTTCCCCAGTGGCCCTTCGGGGACGTGGTATCCTGCGCCCACGCCACGTCCTCCCATCCGCCAAGAGAGCGACCGCGCCAGGAACGAAAACTTGTCACGCCGAAAGATCGTCGTCATCGAGGATGAGCCCGACATCCTCGAAGTCATCGAGTACAACCTGATCCGCGAGGGCTTCGGCGTCGTCAGCGCCACCAACGGCGACGACGGCTTACGAGCCATTATCCGGGAAGCTCCCGATCTGGTTCTACTCGACCTGCTCCTGCCGGGCATCGACGGTATCGAATTGTGCCGCAAGCTCAAGATGGATCCGGTCACCCAGCGGGTGCCGATCATCATGGTGAGCGCCAAGGGAGAAGAGAGCGACATCGTGCTCGGCCTCGGCGTCGGCGCCGACGATTACGTGACGAAGCCGTTCCGCCCGAAGGAGCTCATCGCCCGTGTCAAGGCGGTGCTGCGGCGCGGCGCCGCCCGCGAGCAGGACGACGAAGGCGAGCGCTTGATCCGCGGCCCGCTGGTCATCGACTCGATGCGCCACGAGGTCCGGGTCGACGGCACGCCAGTGACCCTAACCGCCACCGAGTTCCGACTACTCCACCTGCTTTCCATGCACCCGGGCCGGGTGTTTACCCGCGACCAGATGGTCTCGCGG
Source organism: Acidobacteriota bacterium (assembly GCA_038747035.1). Classification (GTDB taxonomy): domain Bacteria; phylum Acidobacteriota; class Thermoanaerobaculia; order Multivoradales; family J023; genus JAUIJL01. The sequence continues at coordinate 5,878 of JBCDKB010000337.1, forward strand.
GTCATCGGCGGCGGCGCCGCGGTCATCGACCGCAATATCGACGTGCACGTCCGCTCGATCCGCAAGAAGCTCAACGAGCACCGCTACTTGATCGGCACCGTCCGCGGCGTCGGTTATCGCTTCCAAGACGACGCGTACGACGACTAGTACTAGCGACCGGCCTCGCTGGGGTCGGTGACCGCGACGGGATCCCCGACTGGATTCCGCAGCGAGAAGTCTTCCGGTCGGCGAAGCCCTGATCTCCGATGCTGCGTTCCCGATTCCTCTGGAAACTCTACGCCGGCTACGCCGTGCTCATCCTCTCGACCGCCGCACTCATCGGCGGCTTGGTGGCGAAGCGCGTGCAGGAGGAGACCCTGGCCGACGCCGACCAGCGTCTGCTGGCGGTGGCGATTTTGGTGCGAGACATCGTTCGAGACCACGACGAGCGCGGCGAGCTCCCGCAGCTCGGCGATCGCCTGGCGACGCTCGAGGAGCGCATCGCCGTCGGCTTAAGCGTCGTCGACTTCGACGGTGAAGTGCTCGCCGGTTCCGAAGGCGATCCGCCGGGACAAAGCTACGCCCAGCGCCCCGAGGTTCAGCTGGCGGTGGAAGAAGGCCTCGGCGCCGCCACCCGCTGGAGCGCCACCTCGTCGGGCACCATGCGCTACCTCGCGCTGCGCCTTGAACATGGCGGCGAGCCCTTCGCCACCGTCAGGACGTCGTTACCGCTGACCGCGCTCCAGGACCGCCTCGATTCGGTGCGGCGCGTCGTGCTGCTCGGCGCCGCCGGCGCCTCCGCCGTCGCGCTCTTGATCGGTTTTCTCTACTCGCGGCGCATTACCCGCCCCCTGCAGGAAATGGCCGAAGCCGCGGAGCTCATCGCCGGCGGCGCCTACGGGCAGAAAGTCCGCAGCTCGAGCCGCGATGAGCTCGGCAAGCTGGCGCGAGCCTTCAACGCGATGAGCGCCAAGCTGCGCAAGTCCTACGTCGAGCTCGACACCGACCGCGAGAAGCTCACGGCGATCCTCGCGAGCATGGAAGAAGGGCTGGTCGCGGTGGATCGCGACGAGCGCATCATGCACGTCAATAGCGTCGCCGGCCGCCTCTTGAGGATCGAGCCCGACGAAGCAACGGGCCAGCCGATTTGGGAAATGACCCGGCTCCGCGACATTTCCGAGGTGCTGCGCGAGACCCTCGAGCGCGGCGACGCCGTGGAGCGGGCGGTGCGCCTTCCCGGCACCCGAGACCGGGTCTTGGAGCTGCGCGCCGCGCCGCTGGTGGTGGACGGTGACGGTGTCGGCGCCGTCTTGCTGCTCGAAGATCAGACCCAGCTGCGCCACCTCGAGACCATGCGACAAGACTTCGTCGCCAACGTCTCCCACGAGCTCAAGACACCGGTCACCGCTATCCGCGGCATGGTTGAAACCCTGCTCGACGACCCCGATATCGAACCGGCGCGCCGCGAGCGGTTCTTACATCGCGTCGTCAGCCAGGTCGAGCGCATGGGCAACCTCGTCACGGACCTGCTCTCCCTCGCCCGCCTCGAGTCGGATTCGACGATCCTCGACATCCACTCCATGGATCTGCGGGAGCCGATTTACGCGTCGGCCCGCTCCCTCCTGCACGCCAGCGAGCGACGCGACGTCCGCATTGAGCTGCAGCTCTCAGACGACCCGGTCATGGTCTTCGGCGACGAAGAGGCGCTCCAGCAGGCCATCACCAATCTGCTCGACAACGCGCTCAAATTCTCCCCCAAAGGCGGCTCGGTCCAAGTGCGCACCGTCGTCGACCGACATCTAGCGGCTGTGGAGGTCGAAGACCGCGGCGTCGGCATCGAAGCCCACCACCGGGAGCGGCTCTTCGAGCGCTTCTACCGCGTCGACAAAGCCCGATCGCGCGCGCTCGGCGGCACCGGACTTGGCCTCGCCATCGTCAAGCACATTTCGCGCGCCCTCGGCGGCAACGTGTCGGTGGACTCGGTGCCTGGGCGGGGCAGCACCTTCCGCATCCACCTGCCCTATTCGTCGGACATCGGCCGCCAGCGGTAGCGTTTGAGGTCGACGCGGCCGCTCGCCGTGAAGACCACCCCTTCGCTCTCGAGGATCACCCGCTGGAGCCCTTCGCGCCCGGGCTCTGAGCGCGGGCTGACCTCCCCTTTGGCGTTGATGACGCGCTGCCACGGCACCTCGTCGTCGCGCAGGGCGTGGAGCGCGTAGCCTACCTGGCGGGCGTGATTGGGCAGGCCGGCGAGCTCGGCGACCTGGCCATAGGTGGCGACGCGCCCCTCGGGAATGCGCCGAACCACGTCGTAGATTCGGGAGTAGCTGTCGCTGGTCACGTCCGTTCGATCCTCCAGGGCCTCTTGTGCTCTCTTCTACGACTTCGACGGGTCTTTTCAGACTTTTTTGACTCGCTGGGGAACAAGACGGCGCCGATTCACGTCCTCAAGACTGGACACTCGACTGACTCGCGCCCAGGCGGCCGATGACCCAGCGCCGCTCCGGCCTCGGAGCTCGTCCGACCGAGCCACCTAACCCGCGGAGACCCCCATGCGCCGTGAAGAAAACCCCGGTACGCGCCGTGAACGCCTGAGCAAGATCCACCAAATCGTCATCGGCTGCGCCGGCGCCGCGCTTTTCATCCTCGGCGTCGAGGGCATTCTAGCGATCGACCGCGGCGCCGAGGTGCGCCTCTTCGATATCGACAGTCAGAACCGCTGGTCGATGACCATCCGCGACGGGCGCGACCGGATCAAGATCAAAAGCCGCGGAGACGTCGATATTGTGGAAGATGGCGAGTTGCCGACCCTCGAGATCGCCGACGGCGGTCGACTCGAGATCGACGCCCGGTGGGATGGCGAACGGCGGAAGCTCGACGCGCGGGGGACAGCGGACGGCATCGATTTCGACTACCGCGTTGACGGGGACACCCGCCCGCTCGACGCCGACGGCCGGGAATGGCTGGGCGAAATGCTGCTGGAAGCCGTCCGCACCGGCGGACTCGACGCCCGGGAGCGAGCCCTCAACCTCTACGCCGCGGGTGGTTTGCGGGCCCTCGACGCCGAGCTCGCCCACATCCGCGGGGAGGGCAACCGCGGGCGATACCTCATCGCCGTGCTCGACGAAGATCCCGCCGACCGAGACCTGGCGGCGCTGCTCACCGTGGCCCGCCAGCGGCTCGACGGCGACTATCCACTGCTCTCGCTGCTCGAGTCGGTCACCCCCGGCCGGCTCGCCGATTCCGGGGTCGCCGAAGCCTACTTCGGCGCCGTCCGCTCGCTCGACAGCGACCATCACCGCCGGCGCATGCTCAGCCACGTCATGGAAGGCGTCGGCGGCGACCAGTGGTCCGAATTCTTCCGCGCCGCCGCGACCCTCGATTCAGACCACGAAGCGGCGGCCCTGGTCCTCGAGTTCAGCGGATACAGCCCGACGGCCGTGCCGACCGGCCTCCTCCAGCTGATCAAAGGCATAGACGGCGACCACCAGCAAAGTCGCGCCATCGAGGCGCTCTTTACCGGCCCCCTCGACGCCGAGTCCCGCGACGCCCTGCTCTCCACCGCCGCCGCCGAGCTATCGACGGATCACGAAGCCGCGGAGCTCCTCATCATCCACGCTCAGCACGCCGGCGGCGCCACCCCGTCGGCGCTCACGTTGCTGCGCACGATCGACACCGACCACCTCCAAGGGCGCGCCTTTGAAGCGCTCACAGAATCCGCGGATGCCGCCGAGCTGCCGGCGCTGGTCGGCGCCGCCACCATCGACACCGATCACGTCCTCGCGAGGGCCCTGCTCCACCTCCACGGCCGCGGCGCCGGGTCAGACCCCGAGCTGCGCCGCGCCGTCGAAACCGCCGCCGAGCGCCTCGACAACGAGGTCCAGCGACGCCGGGTCCAGGAGGCCTGGGGCCTCGGCGCCGGCCCATAAACTCGATCGAGGAGCTGAAACCCGGTCTCTCGGCAGCGGGCTGGGGCAAGCCCAGCCCCTACGCCGGAGGAACGCACTGTCGGACTTCACCTTGATGCGTCGATTCTTGCGGTCGCTGCAGGCGCGCAG
>JBCDKB010000338.1:0-9875 GCA_038747035.1 Acidobacteriota bacterium
CACGGCCAGCTCAAAAATAGGTTGGGAGCTGCGCTTCGGGTTGGCCGCTCGCGAGGCGTCGACGAGGAGCTTGAGGCCGACCTTGCTGAGCAGGCCGCCTTTCAAGAACATCTCCACCATCGAGTCGGCGAGGCCGACCAGGCTTTCGAGCGACTCGAGGCGCCGGCGGAAAATTTCCGCGTCCGGCGACTCTTCTTCTTCGAGGCGGGGAATCCATTCCCGCAAGTGCTCAAGGATCGGGTCCCATTCCCTGCGCTTGCGGATCTGGACAATATTGCGCACGACCTTCTCGAGGTCGGTCGCGGGACTGTAGTGACTGCGTCTGGAGCCAGGCGACTTACCGACATCGATGAGGTGCCAATCCCTCAGTTCCCGGCAGGCCATGGACACGGCGCCTCGGGAAAGTTCGAGACCGGCCATGATCTCTTCACTGTCGGCGACTTCGGTCCGCGACATTAGCCAGGCGTAGACCCGGGCGGCCGTCGGGGAGATGCCCCAAAACGGTCCCATGGAGCCCCAGAGCTGCACGAAAGATTCACGGACGGAGTCGAAGTCGTTCATCGCGGCGTCAGTATAGATAAGCTGACGCGAAATTTCAAGAATTATTGAAATTTCAGAAAATCAAGAGTTTGTGGCGAATTTGAGAACTTCGCGGGCCTTCCAGAGAGGGGCCTAGGGGGCTCAGAAGAGCGGGGAGGACCTCGGGCGGGTCGATCTCACCCTATACTTCTGGCGGCAGCTTCGAGCTGTGGATCTCGGTTTCGGGTAGGGCTGATTCGATCCGCTTTAGTGGGCGGTGCACGGATCGTAGCTGAGCTGGCACTCGATGCGCTCGTAGCTATCTTCGCCCTGGGGCTGGAAGATGCTCGCTTTGGTCATTTCGCGGCCGTAGACGTGGATGGTCACGGCCGTGCTGGCATCGGATCGGTTGGCGATCGTGTGGTATTCGAACGGCGGAATCAGGGTGCCAGCCTCGCCGACATGGGCCTGCAAGGTGGCGTCCTGTCGGAATTTCCAGCGATCCCCGTCTCGCCCCAGGGGCTCGTAGCGTACGACTTCGATCTCTCCCTGGAGCACGCCTTCGACGCACCACACGCCGTCGTGGTCATGCAAGGCGGTCCCTTGGTCCGGGCCCCAAATCATGGCGATGACCACGTAGCCGTGCTCCGGGCTGCGGTAGAGCAGCCGGCGCGCATATTTGCCCGGCACCGGGCGCAGGACGTGGGCGGGGAGCTCGACGCGACCCGCGCTCAGCATGTCCGTCAGCGTTTCCTGGACCGCGGACGTGGTCTTATCCACGTGGTCCTGGCTGACGGCGTCGTCAAAGCGCTGGGTCAGCTCGGCAAGTCCTTGAAATTCGAATCCGTCAGCAGCGTTGCCTCGGGTGGACTTGTCTGGGGCGGACGTGTCTGGAGCGAACGTGTCTGGCATGGCGAGTGGGGGGGGAGGTTGTAGCGGCGGCGGGCGAATGGTAAAGGGCAATGCAATCCGTGGCAGACGGCTTAAGACTATGCGAAGACGGGCGCCGCCGCCAGTCTGATAGCGTCGCGACCATCACGGTTCGAGAGTCCCGCGGTACCCCCGGCAGCGACGGCTCCACCATCCCCAGAGGAGCACCATCGGATGGCGACGAAGAAGGTTTGCGTAGTGGGAGCCGGATCGTCCGGCATCGTGGCGGCGAAAGTGCTGCTGGAGCACGGGCACGAGGTCGTGTGTCTCGAAAAGGGGTCGGGGCTCGGCGGCAATTGGCGATTCCGGAACGACAACGGCATGTCGGCTTCCTACGCCTCGCTGCACATCAATACGTCGAAGGAGAAGATGGCGTATTCGGACTTCCCGATGCCGGAGGACTACCCGGACTACCCGCACCACTCCCAGGTGCTCGCCTATTTCGAACGTTACGTGGACCATTTCGACGTCCGTCGGCACATCCGCTTCCAAACCGAAGTCCGCAGCATTCGAAGAGTTGATGGGCGTTGGCGGGTGGAATCGTCGGGGCCCGGCGACGGGGCCTCCGAGGTGGAGTTTTTCGACGCCGTCACCGTCGCCAACGGGCACCACTGGTCTCCCCGGCATCCGAGCTTTGAAGGCCACTTCGACGGCCACACCCAGCACTCCCACGGCTACGAGACCCCCGAAGGATTTGAGGGGCGCCGGGTCCTGATCGTCGGCATCGGCAATTCCGGCGTCGACATTTCCTGCGAGCTGTCTCGGGTGGCGGAGAAGGTTTTCCTATCGACGCGGCGGAGTGCCCACATCCTGCCGAAATACGCCTGGGGGCGACCGATTGACCACTACACCAGCCCGCGCGGAGCGAGACTACCGCTCGCGATCCAGCGTCGATTCTTTGAGCTGATTCTCGGTCTGAGCCGCGGCAACCAAGAGCACTACGGCGTGCGTGCGCCGGATCACCATATTTTGGCGGCCCACCCGACGATTTCGGCGGATCTATTGAATTTGGTCGGCCACGGCCGGATCACGATGAAGCCCAACCTCGAGCGCCTCGACGGCGACGGCGTGCTCTTCGTCGACGGTTCGCGCGAGACCGTCGATACGGTGATTTACGCGACCGGCTACAACATCTCGTTTCCTTTCTTCGATGAGTCGATCCTCGCCCCTGAACGCAACGAGGTGCCGCTCTACCGGAAAGTGGTCCATCCGGACCATCCGGATCTCTATTTCATCGGTCTGGTCCAGCCCCTCGGCGCCATCATGCCGATCGCCGAGGTGCAGTCCCAGTGGATGGCGCTCTTGCTCGGGGATAAGGTCGCGTTGCCGGATCGTCCGGGTATGGAGCGGGAGATCCGCAACGACCGCGAAAAGATGCGCCGCCGATACGTCACGTCGGATCGGCACACGATCCAGGTCGACTTCTATCCGTATATTGACCAGATCAAGCGCGAGATGCGGGCCGCCTCCTGACACCGCCTTTATGAAAGCGTTTGGTGACGTCGCGGCGGCGGCCGGTCCCGTGACAGGAAAGAGACAGAACTCGCTTGACGCCTGTGGCAAGATGCCCAGAGCGCCGCCGCAATGCGGCACTTTGGAGGCCCTATGACACAGACACTGCATCACGCTCCCGTCGAGACCGAGGAGCAGCTCCGCAAGCTGCTCGACGAACGCATCCTCATCATGGACGGCGCCATGGGCACCTTGATCCAAGGATACGGTCTGGAAGAAGGCGACTTCCGCGGCGAGCGCTTCAAAGACCACGGCAAAGAGCTGCGCGGCAATAACGACATGCTGGTGCTGACGCGCCCAGATGTCATCGAAGAGATCCATACGGTTTTCCTCGAGGCCGGCGCGGATATGGTCGAGACCAACACCTTCAGCGCCCAGTCGATCTCGCAGGAAGACTACGGCCTCGAAGACTACGTCTACGAGTTGAATTACGAAGGGGCCCGGGTCGCCCGGCGGGCCACCGACGCGATGACCGCCAAGACGCCGAATCGGCCGCGCTTTGTGCTCGGGTCGGTGGGGCCCACCAATCGGACGCTATCGATTTCGCCGGATGTGAATCGTCCGGAGTACCGCGCCATCACCTTCGACGCGATGAAAGAGGCCTTCAAAGAGCAGGCCCGCGGCCTGCTCGACGGCGGCGTCCACATCCTCCTGGCGGAAACGAGCATCGACACGCTCAATATGAAGGCCACCATCGTGGCCTTCGAGGAGCTTTTTGAAGAATACGGACGCCGCTGGCCGGTCATCCTGTCGCTCACCGTCACCGATAGAAGTGGCCGCACCCTCTCCGGACAGACCGTGGAAGCGGCCTGGATTTCGCTCGCCCACTGCCGTCCGCTGGCGGTCGGTCTCAACTGCGCCATGGGTGCGCGCGACCTGCGGCCTTTTATCGAAGCGTTATCGAATACGGCGCCGGTGCACCTCAGCTGCTACCCGAATGCGGGCCTACCGAACGCCTTCGGCGGTTACGACGAAACGCCTGAAATGACGGCGGGTATTCTCCGCGAATTCGCCGACGAGGGCTGGCTCAATATGGCCGGCGGCTGCTGCGGCACGACGCCGGACCATATCCGGGCGATCGACGAAGAGCTCCGCGGCGTCGCACCGCGCCAGATTCCAGAGTCTTCGCCCTACGCGCAATTCTCAGGCCTCGAACCCTTGATACTCCGGCCCGACGCGAATTTCACGATGATCGGCGAGCGCACCAATGTCACCGGCTCGCGGCGCTTCGCCAAGCTCATCAAGAAGGGCGATTACGAAAAGGCACTCTCCGTCGCCCTCGACCAGGTGCGCGGCGGCGCCAATATCCTCGACGTGAATATGGACGAGGGGCTGCTCGAATCCGAGCGGGAGATGACGAATTTCCTGAATCTCATCTCCGCGGAACCCGAAGTGGCGCGGCTGCCGATCATGGTCGACAGCTCGAAATTCTCCGTGCTCGAGGCGGGGCTGAAATGTCTGCAGGGTAAGTCGATCGCCAATTCGATCAGCTTGAAAGAAGGCGAAGCGGTCTTCAAGGAACAGGCGAAGACCCTGCGCCGCTTCGGCGCCGCCGCGGTGGTGATGGCCTTTGACGAAGAGGGCCAGGCGGTCACCACCGAGGACAAAGTGGCGATCTGCCGGCGGGCCTACAAAATTTTGGTCGACGACCTCGGCTGGGAGCCGGGGGACATCATTTTCGATCCGAATATCCTGACCGTAGCCACCGGCATCGAGGAGCACGACGAATACGGCCTCGCTTTCCTCGAAGCGACCCGGCAGATCAAAGAACTCTGCCCCGGAGCTCGCATTTCCGGCGGCGTCTCAAACCTCTCGTTTGCGCTCCGCGGCAATGCGGTCGTCCGAGAGGCGATGAATTCCGCGTTTCTCTACCACGCGATCCAGGCGGGCCTCGACATGGCGATCGTCAACGCCGGCCAGCTCGCGGTCTACGAAGACATTCCGGAGACCCTTCGGGAACACATCGAAGACGTGATTTTCGCCCGCCGTCCCGACGCCACCGAACGCCTCGTCGAGCTGGCGGAGAGTTTCCGCGGTGAAGGCAAGAAGCGGGTGGTGGATGACGCCTGGCGCGACGCTCCGGTGGAGAAGCGGCTTGAGTACGCCTTGATCCACGGCGTCACCGACCACATCGAAGCGGATGTTGAAGAGGCGCGCCAGAAGCTGAAGGTGCCGCTGAAGGTCATCGAAGGCCCGATGATGGGCGGCATGCAGATCGTCGGTGACCTCTTCGGGGCCGGCAAGATGTTCCTACCGCAGGTGGTGAAGAGCGCCCGCGTCATGAAAAAGGCCGTGGCCTACCTCGAGCCCTACATGGAGGTCGGTGAAGGCGGCGCCGAGGCGGCGGGTAAAGTGCTTTTGGCGACCGTCAAGGGGGACGTGCACGACATCGGCAAGAATATCGTCGGCATCGTCTTGCGCTGCAATAGCTACGAAATCATCGACCTCGGGGTCATGGTGCCGACCGACCAGATCCTCAAGGCCGCCAAGGACGAGGGGGTCGACGTCATCGGTCTCTCGGGGTTGATCACGCCGTCGCTCGACGAGATGGTCCATGTGGCCAAGGAAATGCAGCGCCAGGGCTTCGACGTGCCGCTCCTGATCGGCGGCGCGACGACGTCCAAGCAGCATACGGCTTTGAAGATCGCCCCGTGCTACGGCCAGGAAGTGGCCCACGTGCTCGACGCGTCGCGCGCCGTCAACGTCGTCGCTTCACTGCTCGATGACGAGCGCAGGGCGACCTACGCCGGTGAGCTGCAGGTGGAGCAGGAGAAGCTGAGGGAGGTCTACGGCCGGGGGCGGAAGAAGGAGCTGCTCCCCTTGGCCGAGATCCGCGCCCGGCGGCTCGATCTTGAATGGGCGACCTATACGCCGCCGGTTCCGGAATTCCTGGGGCTGCGGGAAGAGACCGTGCCGCTGCGCGACATCGTGCCGTTCATCGACTGGACGTTCTTCTTCTCGGCGTGGGAGCTCAAAGGCCGCTATCCGAAGATCTTCGACCACCCCCGATACGGCGACGCGGCCCGCGAGCTCTACGACAACGCGACGGCCATGCTCGAACGCTTGATGACGAATGGAGAGCTCGAAGCCAAAATCGTGTGGGGCTTCTGGCCGGCCCACACCGAGGAGGACGACATCGTGCTCTTCACTGATGAGTCCAAGACGGTGGAGCACGCCCGCTTTCCGATGCTGCGCCAGCAAGAGCGCAAGATCGATTCGAAGCTGCCGTATCGTTCCCTCGCCGACTTCGTGGCGCCCGCGGGAACGGTCCCGGATTACGTCGGGGCCTTCGCCGTCACCGCCGGGCACGGCGTCGACGCCTTGGTCGAGCAGTTCGAAGCCGAGCACGACGACTACAGCGCCATCATGGTCAAAGCGCTGGCCGACCGCCTTGCGGAGGCGCTGGCGGAGAAGCTCCACCTCGAGGCGCGGCTGGCCTGGGGTTACGGCGCCGAAGAGTCGCTGAGCAATGAGGAGCTGATCGCGGAGAAATACCGCGGTATCCGTCCGGCCCTCGGCTACCCGGCGTGCCCGGACCACACCGACAAAGGCACCCTGTGGCGTCTTCTCGACGCCGAGGCCCGAGTCGGCGTCGACTTGACCGAGCACTTCGCGATGACGCCGACGGCGTCGGTTTCGGGACTCTATTTCTCGCACCCGCGGTCCAGCTACTTCGCCGTCGGCCGAATCGCGCAGGACCAGCTGGAAGACTGGGCGGAGCGCAAAGGAATGGATCTCGAGACCGCACGGCGCTGGCTGCGGCCGAACCTATCGGACGAGGCGCAGGGCGAGGGGGCGGCGAAAGTCCCGGCCGAACCGGTCGGTGCTGTGGCCTGAGGGGCGACGCGCCGAGCCACGCCTAGGGGATAAGTTCCTGGACAGCAAAAGAGCCCGCCGTGCGGCGGGCTCTTCGGGTGGAGCGCCCTGGCGGGGCGCCTCGCTTTGACGCTGTAGTGGGCTCGCGCTATCTACTCGCGGAAGCTCGCGATGGCGTCGATCTCATCGTTGAAGGAGTCGAAGACACCGATCAGACGAGTCATCTCGAGCACTTCGGCCACCTTGGACTCCACATGGAGCAGCTTGATGGTAGCGCCGGCCGCGTTGGCCGAGGCTTTGGTGCGGATGAGCTCGCCGAGTCCGGACGAGTCCATGGTCTTGACGCCTTGGAGGTTGAGCAAGAGCTTCTTGTGGCCCTTGTCGAGCTGGTCCTTAACCTCTTCGCGGAGTTGAACGTCACCGTCGCCGATGACGAGTTTGCCGACCAGGTCCAAAATCACAACGCCTTCTTCTACTCGTACGGCGATATTCATCGTGTCTCTCCTTCAGGTGACAGTTGACGGCCCGACTATACAATGCCGGCCGCCGCTCGCGGTCCGCGGATCGAAAGGTGGCGGGCAGTCCAGGTGACGCCCCCCGAGAACCGGGGGTTTCCCGGCGGGGCACGTGCTAAGATTATGGGCCCGAAGAGCCGTCGAATGGGCGGCGACGTCGTTCAATTTGAGATCTGTTTCGCGGCCGAATGTGGCGCCGACGAGCTGGCCCTTTGGGTCGGCAAAGAGCGGGCCGAGCCGGCCTCGCGAGGCGGCGCGGTGGCCCCGCCGCGACCGTCGATCTTCGACCGACGCCGGCCGTCCAATCCACTCTCGGGTCTGATTTAGAGCACCAAGTCTAGTGACGAGTTCCCGGCGAGCCCGTTGGCTCGCCCCGCGCGGAGTCCACGCCACGGGCCCGCGCCTCGCCCCAGCGCCCTGTCCGGATGTTCAAACGACGCGCCACCCCAACCGAGCCTCTCGACGTCGGTTTTCAATTCGTCGTCTATGACCGCGCCCGCGAACAGGGGCGCATCCGGTGGCACGGCAAGCGACTGGTCATCGGTCGCCGCGTCGAAGCGGACATTCGCATCAATGAGCCGACCATGTCGGGACTCCACGCGGAAATCCTGCCGAGCGGCGACGGCCTCTTGCTGCGCGATCTGGAGTCACTCAACGGCACGCGGGTCAACGGCGTCCGCGTCGTCGAGTCGCTGCTGGTGTCCGGCGATGAGATCGAGATCGGCAAAGCGCGGATCTTGGTGACCAACCTCGAAGCGATCTCGGTCGAACCGACGAAAGAGAACCGGCCGGAAAGGCTCGACCCTTCGACCGTGGATGCCTTTGACGCGGTGGTGAGTACGGAATCGCAGAGCGGGCAGACCGTCCGCATCAAGCTCGATCACCTGCGCGGAAGTCGGGCCGACGCGATCCGCGAGGACAGCCGAATCATCCTGCTGCGGGACATCTTCGAGACCCTCAAAGATGCGGAAGACGACGGCGTGGTGCTCGAAAAGACGTGCCACCTGCTCGGCGATGCCTTTGCCCGCGCAAGGGTCTTCGCCCTGCGCCGGGACGATGAGGGCACCTGGTCCGTGCGCTGCAGCCGGCAGCACGAAGCGGCGACGGGCTCCGACCGCCCGCCGAGCTTGACCTTCGTCGAAGAAACGGTGGCGTCCCGCAGCGCTTTCCTCTCCACGTCGCTGCCGGAAGACCATCGCTTTTCCGCCTCCGAGAGCGCCCGGATCTCCGGCATCGAGACCGCGATGGCCGTGCCGATCGTGGTGGAGGACGAGCCGATGGCGGTGCTCTACGTCGATCGCCTCGGGCTCCCGCCGTTCAGCGTCCAAGACTTGAACATCCTCGGCATCACCGCTAACCACGTCGCGGCGGTCTTGGAAAATGTGTCTCGGTTCGACGCCCTGCGGTCGACCAACGCCGAGCTGGTCGAGGCGCGGGAGAATCTCGCCGAGTTGAATCGTAATCTCGAGGAACTCGTCGAAGAGCGCACGGTCGAGATTCGCCGGCAGGCCGAAGAGATCCAAAGCCTCGCCGACGCGAAAGACGAGCTGATGGGGATCGCCGCCCACGATATCCGCGGCCCGCTCACCGTTATCCAAGGGACCGCCGAGCTGCTGCGCCTGCGGGCCGGCCACATCAACCAAGAGACGCTGGTCGATAGCCTCGACATGATCCACGGCGCCGCCCGGAGCCTGTCGCAGCTGCTCTCCGAGCTGCTCGACGCCAAAGCCATCGAGTCCGGCAAGATCCGCCTGGACCTACGCCGCACGACCGTGGCGGACCTGATCCACGCGTCGCTGCCGGTGCCGCGGCTAGCGGCTGAAGACAAAGGCATCCAGCTGGAAGTCGAGGTGGAATCGAATATCCACACCCTGGCGGATCCCCAGCGGCTGGGGCAGGCGATCACCAACCTGGTGCTTAACGCGGTGAAGTTCTCTGACCGCGGCTCGCGGATCTTGCTGCGCGGCCACCTCGGTGACGACGACCGCGTGTGGCTGACCGTCGCGGACCAAGGGATGGGCATCCCAGAGGAAGAGATCGGCCGCATCTTCGGCACCTTCGAACAGGGGAAAGCCGGGCGCCGCCTCGGCGGAAGCGGCCTAGGTCTCATGATTGCCCGCCGACTTGTGGAGCTCCACGGCGGCGAGCTCTCCGTTGAAAGTGAAGTCGGTATCGGAAGCCGATTCTCGTTGATCCTGCCACCTTCGAAGCGCGACGCGTCGGGCGTCGAGGAGACGCCTGCCTAATGGACCACCTGGAAAAGCAACTCACGACCGCCGTCGAGGCGTGGAAGCGGCGCGGCTGGCCGACGCCCCATGTCATGGTGGTGTCCGGTTCGGGGCTCTCGACGGACCTTGGGCGCCTCGTCGAGGGGCCCCATTTCTGGGCCGACCTCCTGCCGTTCCCGATCGAAGGGATCGAGGGGCACCCGCTTTCCTTCGAGCTGCTGCAGCCGGTCCCGGGCCGGGTCGTTCTGTCCTCCCGCGGCCGTCTCCACGCATACCAGGGCTACAGCTTGCCGCAGGTGGTATTCACGATCCGGCTCGCCCGCCTGCTGGGGGCCGAAGTGCTGATCATGACCAA